>CAZBYY010000133.1:0-9504 GCA_964495855.1 uncultured Acidobacterium sp.
CGACTCCGGCCCGCGGATGGCCATTGGCTCTGCGTCGGTGACCGGTGCCTCTGTAGACGCTGAGGCCGACGTCATTCGTCAGCTGGAGCTCGAGGCCGGTCGTCCCTTCGACCAGGTGGCCATCGACGCGCGCATCGCCGCCTACGAGGAGTCGCTGCGCGGACGCGGGTACTACGAAGCCCGTGTGCGGGAGAGCCACGTGCCAATTGGCGATCAGCAGACGGTGGCGGTGGCGGTGACGATCGAACCCGGGCCGCGCGTCAGCGTGATGTTCGCGGGCGATCCGCCGCCGGCCAGCAGGGGCCGCGAACTGGTGCCGGTCCGCGAAGAGCGCAGCATCGACCAGGACCTGCTGGAGGATGCGAGCGCGCGCATCGAGAACCTGCTGAAGGAGCAGGGCTATCGTACTGCCCGCGCCCCCTATAGCCGCGAGAGCAAGGGCAACGAGCAAGTGGTGACGTTCACGGTGGCCCGTGGCCCACTGCATCGCATCGACGCGATCACGACCGCCGGCAACGAGCGCCTCAGTGATGCCGACCTGGCGCCGCTGCTGCAACTCAAGCCGGGCGATCCGTTCGTTGACGCCCGCATCGGCCTGGTCACTGCCGCGATCGGTGAGTCGTATCGCGTGCGCGGGTTCAGCCAGGCGGCGGTCAGGGCGAACGTGCAGGTGCTGCCGGAGTCGACCGCCAACGGCGTGAAGTTCCGCCCGGTGTCGATTCGTTTCGATATCACGGAGGGGCCGCAAACGGTCGTTACCGGCGTCGAGTTCGAGGGCGTGAAGGCGATCGCGGTGGACGCGCTCAAAGGACAAATGGCGTTGCAGGCCGGCAGGCCGTTCTATCGCCCGCAACTGTCCGCCGATCGCGACACCATCGAGCGCGCCTACCGCAACCAGGGGTTTCAGAACGTGACCGTCACGTCGCAGCTGGCGTTCGCCGAGGCGCAGCAGCAGGTGGCGCTCACGTGGATGATTACCGAAGGCGAGCAGGTGACCGTCGATCACGTGCTCATCAACGGCAACTCGCGCATTGCGACGGACTTGATCCGCCGCGAACTCGCGATCACGCCCGGACGCCCGATCAGCGACGACGCGATGATCGAAAGCCAGCGGCGGCTGGCGGAACTCGGGTTGTTCCGGCGCGTGCGGATCACCGAGCTGCCGCGGAGCGGCTCGCTGTCGCGTGACGTCCTGGTCGACGTCGAAGAGACCGACGCGACCACGATCGACTACGGCGGTGGTTTCGAGATCGGCCGCATCGCCGGTTCGGCGGCGGATCGCAGCGGAGCCATCGACAAGCTCGACGTCGGGCCGCGCGGCTTCTTCGCCTTCACCCGCCGCAACCTGTGGGGCAAGAATCGTTCGGTGACGCTGTTTGGCCGTGTCACGTTGCGGCGGCGCGAGCCGGCTGCCGGCAGTACCGATCCGACCGACACCGGCGGCTACGGATTCAACGACTATCGCGGCCTCTTTACCTTCCGCGAACCGCGCGCCTTCAAGACCACGGGCGACGCGCAGTTCACGGCGTTCGTCGAGCAAGGCCGCCGGTCGAGCTTCACGTTCAATCGCCGGGGCGTCACGTCCGATTACGCGCGCCGCATCGGCACCTTCACGGTGACCGGGCGCTACACGTTCGACTACACACGCCTCTTCGACGAGCAGATCCGCGCCGAGGATCAATTGCTGATCGACCGCCTGTTCCCGCAAGTCAAGCTGTCGAAATTCTTCGGCGCCGTGTTGCGCGATTCGAGAGACGACGTGCTCGATCCGCAGAAGGGGAGCGTGCTCGGTGTCGATGGCACGGTCGCGGCGAAGGTGATCGGCTCCGAAGTCGGATTCGTCAAGAGCTTCATGCAGGCCTTCGTCTACCGGCGGCTGCCGGGCCGGGGATTCGTCCTCGCGGCAGGCGCGCGCCTCGGCGTCGCGTCGGGTTTTCCCCAGCCTGTGCCACTGCCGCTCGAAATCGCCTCTCGCGTGCCGGTCGTGGCTGCGGCGAGGACGAGTGCGAACATGGTGGATGTCCCGACTGTCGGAGCAGCGGTCCAACCGTTCCCGACCGTGATCCACCAGCTTCCCGCGAGCGAACGCTTCTTCGCCGGCGGCGATACGACCGTGCGCGGCTTCGCACTCGATCGGCTCGGCACCGCGCAGACGCTCGACCCGCAGGGCTTCCCGCAAGGCGGCAGCGGCATGGCGATCTTCAATGTGGAAACGCGCGCGCCCTACTGGAAGAACGTGCAGATGGTGTGGTTCCTCGATGCCGGCAACGTATTCAAGAGCGCATCTGATATCCGCCTCGACGACCTGCGCGTTTCGAGCGGCCTCGGCGTCCGCTATCGATCGCCCATCGGGCCGTTGCGCATCGATTGGGGCTGGAAGCTCAGCACGCGGCTGTTGCTGACGGGCGGGCGCGAGCGCGGCAACGTGCTGCACATTTCGCTGGGGCAGGCATTCTGATGCGGACGCTGCTGCTCTTCTTCTGTCTCGCCCTCGCGTCTGTATCGGCCGACGCACAGGAGTTGTTGGACCGCACCGTGGCGCTCGTGGCCGGCCAGCCGATCACGCTGAGCGACGCGCGTGCGGCGATGGCACTGGGCCTCGTCGTCTCCGATCGATCGGCCGATCCGATACCCGGCGCGACCTCGCGGCTGGTCGATCGGGCGTTGATCCTGCGCGAGGTGCAGCGCTACGCGCCGCAGCCGCCGGCCGAGTCGGCGGTGGACGCACGCATCGACGAAATTCGGACGATGGTGGGAGGAGCGGCGGCGTTAAACCGCGTGCTCGATCAGTCGGGATTCACCGATCTGCGGCTGCGCGCGTGGGTCAGGGACGATCTGCGGACGCAGGCGTATCTGGCGCAGCGGTTCGCCGCGGCGAGCACGATCAAGGATCGCGACGAGCTCATCACCGACTGGGTCGAAGAACTGCGCCGCCGCACCGACGTCGTCATCATCCGGTAGCCGTCACGACAGCAAGATGCGCAGCAGCTCGCCGCTGTTAAATAGCGAGTGGCTGACCATCGGCGCCAGCGCGCCGCCGCGCGTCAGGTACATCGCGCCCCAGATCGCACCGAGTACGCCGGTGATCACCGCCGCATCGAGTCCCTGGAGCGTGTGCCCCATGCCGAAAGCCACGCTGGTGATGAGGAGTCCGACCCACGGCTGGCCGAGATCGGCTCGAAAGCGATGCAGCAGGAACGCGCGCTGCAGTTCCTCGCGCACCCCGCCGGCGACGATCACCACGACGAGGAACAGCCAGCGGCTGTGTCCGTCGCCGACCAGGCCTTCGAGCGGGTTGTCCGGCACGGTGTGCAGCGCGGGTGCGAATTGCCTGATCGCCACGGTCACGGCGATGACCATGAAGAGGATCATCGGCAGCGACAGCATGCCGGCCGCGACCTCGGCCGATGGCGGGCGATCGCCGACGAAGACGCGCAGCGGGCTCTCGCCGCGCAGGCGGAGCAGCACGATCATCAGCGTCAGCAGGACGACGGCATCAACCAGCGACAGCGCGACGACGAAGGTGCCCGACAGGTGTCCGTTTGGCAGCAGCGGCCGCACGCCGGCGATGCTCAGCAGTTGCGCGATGAGCAACTGGCTGGGATACCCGGAGCAGAGCAGAATGTCGCGCCAGGTGGACCACGCGGCGCGGCGGGGAGGGGCGTTGGCGCCGGCCATTGAGGCGTCCATGATGTTCGTTCTCGATGATAATTGAGGGGAACGTGAGCGAGCCGCATTCCTCCGAACGGGTGTTGATCGTCGAGGACGATCCCGCGACGCGCAGCGGCCTGACCGAGCTGGTGCGGGCGTGGGGTTTCACCGCCGAAGAAGCCGCGGACGGTGCCGAGGCGCTGGACAAGGTGACGGCATTCCGCCCGTCGATCGTGATCAGCGACCTGGTGATGCCGCGGATGAGCGGGATCGAGCTGCTGAAGGCGCTGCAGCCCGAGGTCGACAACATCAAGGTGATCCTGCTGACGGCGCAAGGTACCGTCGACACCGCGGTCGAAGCGGTGAAGTCAGGCGCCGAAGATTACCTGACCAAGCCGCTCGACCCGAACAAGCTGCAGCGGCTGCTCGAACGCCTGGCGGAGATCAACCAGCAGAAGCGTGAGAACCAGGCGCTGCGGCGTCAGCTCAACGACCGCGGCCGTTTCGGTCGCATCATCGGCCACAGCCCGGCGATGCGCGCGCTCTACCAGGTGCTCGAGCAGGCGGCGCCGACGCCGGCGTCGATGCTGATCCTCGGCGAGTCGGGGACCGGCAAGGAACTGGTCGCGCAGACGATTCACCAGCTCAGCCCGCGTTCGCATCACCCGTTCGTCGCGCTGAACTGCGCGGCCATTCCGGACACGCTGCTCGAAAGCGAGATCTTCGGCCACGAGAAGGGCGCGTTTACCGGCGCCACCGATCGCCGCGCCGGCTGCTTCGAGCTCGCCGATCGCGGCACGCTGTTTCTCGACGAAATCGCCGAGATGACGCCGGCCACCCAGGTCAAGCTGCTGCGCGTGCTGCAGGAACGCCGGTTCAGGCGTCTCGGCGGACGAATCGAGCAGGAGGTCGACGTACGCGTGCTCGCGGCGACGAACGTCGATCCCGCCACGGCGATTCGTGACGGACGTCTCCGCGAAGACCTCTACTACCGGCTCAACGTGTTTTCGATTTCGCTGCCGCCGCTTCGCGGCCGCAAGGAAGACCTGCTGCTGCTGATCCAGGCGTTCATCGAGGAGTTCAACGCGCGCGACAACCGCGCCGTCGCCGGCGTGTCTCCGGCCGCGATGCGCCAGCTCGAACAGTACGACTGGCCCGGCAATGTCCGCGAGTTGCGCAACGTGATCGAGCGCGCCGTCATCCTGACCAAAGGCCACCTGATCGAGCCTGCGCAACTGCCGGTATTCGGGCCTGCGCCCGCGGCGGCGGCCAGCGCCGCGTCGGCCCCCGGCAGCGCGATCACCATCGCGCCGGGCATGACCGTCGATGAGGCCGAGCAGAAGTTGATCATAGCGACGCTCGACTCGGCGGGCGGCAACAAGACGCGCGCCGCGGAAATGCTCGGCATCAGCCTGAAGACGCTGCACAACAAGTTGAATCGCTTCAAAGAGGACGAGGCCAAGGGCGCGTAGATGCGCTTGTCGATCAAGCAGAAGCAGGTGATCGGCGTGACGCTGATCGTGGCGCTGATCGTCATCGCCCTGAGCCTGCTGCAGTTGATCAACACCGCGCGCGTGCTCCTCGCGGAGAGCCGCGACCGCTTCGAACTGTTTGCCAGCGCCGTCTACACGCAGGCCGCCAGCGCCATCACCTCCCCGCAGACCGCCTACAACGACGTGCGCACCAGCCGCTACGTGCAGTCGGCGCTGCAATCGGCGCTCTACTCGCAGGACACCGTCGACGCGTTCATCGTCGATCCGTCCGGCGTGGTGATTGCGTCGAGCGACCCGGAGCAGGTCGGCAAGACGCTCGCGCGGCGGCCGCAGCTGAACGACCTGATCGCGATGAGCGGCATCGCGCAGCTGCGCGCCATTTATTCGAGCGACGCGAACATCGAGTGGACGCAGCCGATGGCGCTCGGCGACACGCCGTTTGGCGAGATCCGCATCGGGCTCACCGTCGGTCTCGTGCGCCGCGACCTCAGCCAGTCGATCACGCCGATTGCCGCCGTCGCCGGCGTCGCCCTGCTCGTCGCCATCGTCACCTCGATGCTCCTCGCGCAACTCGTCCTCAGGCCGATGCACGTGATCCGCAGCAGCTTGTCGCGACTGGGGAAGGGCGACCTGGGCGCGACGCTCGATCTGCGGGACGACGAGGAGTTCCGGGAGCTCGGCGACGTCTTCGATCGCGTGAGCGCGCAACTGCGGGAGGCGTCGCCCGAGGGGCTGAAGCCGGCGCAGCTCGCCGAGTTGTCACGGCGCATCGCGATGGTCGGGCGCCTCACCGCCGGCGTGGCGCACGAGATGAAGAATCCGCTCAACGCGATGACGATCCATCTCGAGTTGCTGAAGCAGAAGCTCGCCGCCGGCAAGCCGGCGGGCACGCACGTCGAGGTCATCGGCCAGGAGATCAAGCGGCTCGACGATCGCATCCAGGGATTCCTCAAGTTCGTGCGCCCCGACGAAATGAAGTTCGCCGCCGTGCCGATCGCGCCGCTGGTGTCGGCGGTGCTCGACTCGGTGCAGCCGGAAGCCGAGCGCGCCGGCGTGACCTTGTCTCGCGCCTGCACCGATGCGTCGCTGGAAGTGGCAGGAGACGCCGCGCAGTTGCGCGACGTGTTCCTCAACCTTGCGCAGAACGCGATCCAGGCGATGCCGAAGGGCGGACGGCTGACGATCGCGTGTTCGGCGCTGCCAAACCGCCGCGTCCGCGTGCGCGTCGAAGATACAGGGATCGGCATTGCGCCGGAGAACCTCGAGAAGATCTTCGAGTTGTATTTCACGACCCGGGAGCGGGGCACCGGCGTCGGCCTGTCGATGGTGTACCGCACGATCCAGATCCACAACGGCGAGATCGACGTCGAATCCACCGTGGGCGTGGGCACCGCCTTCATCGTGGTGCTGCCCGCGGCAACGACATCCACGTTTGCCGGCGAAGGCCAGTAGAATGAGCCAGATGCGACACGCGGCCATCCTGTTGCTGACGCTGTCCCTCGGCGCGTGCGCCGCGAAGGCACAGGTTCGCACCGAGCCGCCGATGCCGGTGCTCGATCCGCCGCCCCCGCCGCCGCGTGTGGTGGCGGTGTACCCGCCGGAGCCAGAACCCATTCCCGTGACGACGCCGGCCGAGCTGGCAACACCGGTGCGTCCGCCCGCTCGGCCCACGAGGCCTGAACAACGGCCGGAACCGCCCGTGGCCGCGGCACCAGAGCCAGCCGGCACTGCAGCCAAGCCGCCATCCGGCCCGTCGCTCACGCTCTCGCCGACGCCGGGATCAGAGGCGCAGACGGTGGCGGCGATTCGCGACCTGCTGGGGCGCGCCACGCGGGACCTTGCGCGCGTGAATGCCGCCTCTCTTGATAGCGATGGTCACGCGCAGTACGAGACGGCCCGTCGCTTCATCCAACAGGCCG
Source organism: uncultured Acidobacterium sp. (assembly GCA_964495855.1). Lineage (GTDB taxonomy): Bacteria > Acidobacteriota > Vicinamibacteria > Vicinamibacterales > UBA2999 > 12-FULL-67-14b. Next base: position 7,064 of record CAZBYY010000133.1, read on the forward strand.
AAGAAGCCCTCAAGAATCGCAACGTCGTGTTTGCCGGAAAGCTGGCTGACAAGGCGGCCACGATGGCTGCCGTGCTCGTCCGTTAGGCTCACCATCTGGGTTTTCGAGAATGCACAGTGCTGCACGGCTCCGATCGTTTACCTTGCCGAAAAATTCTCGTTAAACGAAAATAAAGCGAATAGAATAATTTCGGCCAAAAAGCTCGACATATTGCGGACGACCTAAAACAAAAACGCAATATGTTGTGCCTTAAGTGCTTGACAACAATTAGTTACAGGCGCATATTTGGCGACGCGTCGCGAAACTGGCTTTCGGTCGACAGGCACCTCCCAGGTTCTGGCCGACCGAGCGGATCGCAGCAAAGAAAAAACGGAACAAGTTAGGAAGCGATCAAGTCAGACCCGCGCGTAACAGCCAACTTTAAGAGCGTTTGAATTTCAGATAGGGCGACTGCCCCATGGGGTGGGGGTGTCGCCATGCGGAGGAAGAAGCATGCAGGAAGGCGCTTCTCAGAAGGGTTTGTCGGCTGCACCGGCAGGACAAACTGTGAGTTCATCGTCAGGTAACACCGAAGCAGTCGACACTTCGCGAAGCCGAAAGTCCCAGGCCTCCCCAGGTCTGGAATTCCCGCGATTCTTCTCGACCGCCGGCGTCGATCCGTTCGACCAGGTCGAATGGGAACTGCGCGACGCGATCATCGGCAATGAAAAAGGGACCGTCGTGTTCGAGCAACGCGGCGTCGAGATCCCGAAGGCGTGGTCGCAGCAGGCGACCAACATCGTCGTCTCGAAGTATTTCCGCGGCCACCTTGGCTCACCCGAGCGCGAGCGTTCGGTGAAGCAGTTGATCGGCCGCGTCGTGAATACGATCACCGACTGGGCGCGCAAGCAGAAGTACTTTGCGAATGATGCGGCGCTGTCGGCGTTCAGCGACGACCTCAAGTATCTGCTCGTGAACCAGAAGGCCGCGTTCAACAGCCCGGTGTGGTTCAACTGCGGCTTCGAAAAGGCGCCGCAGTGCTCCGCGTGCTTCATCAACTCGGTTGATGACACGATGGACTCGATCCTCACGCTCGCCAAGACCGAGGGCATGCTGTTCAAGTTCGGGTCGGGCACCGGCAGCAACCTGTCGGCGATCCGCTCGTCGAAGGAATTCCTCGCCGGCGGCGGCACCGCGTCCGGCCCGGTGTCCTTCATGAAGGGCTTCGACGCGTTTGCCGGCGTGATCAAGTCGGGCGGCAAGACGCGCCGCGCGGCGAAGATGGTCATCCTCAACGCCGAGCATCCGGACATCCTCGAGTTCATCAACTGCAAGGTCGAGGAAGAGAAGAAGGCGTGGGCGCTCATCGACGCCGGCTACGACGGTTCGTTCACCGGCACGGCCTACGGCTCGGTGTTCTTCCAGAACTCGAACAACTCGGTCCGTGTTACCGACGAGTTCATGCGCGCGGTCCTCGACGATGGCTTGTGGCAGACCAAGGCCGTGACCAACGGTGAAGTGGTCGACACCTATCGCGCCCGCGACTTGATGCGCGCCATCGCCGAAGGCACCTGGGTGTGCGGCGACCCCGGCATGCAGTTCGACACCACCGTCAACGAGTGGCACACCAGCCCGAATACGGCGCGCATCAACGCCAGCAATCCGTGCTCGGAATACATGTTCCTGGACGACACGGCGTGCAACCTCGCGTCGCTCAACCTGATGACGTTCGTGCGCGAAGACGGCGAGTTCGACATCGATTCCTTCCGCGCGGCCTGCCGCGTGCTGATCACCGCGCAGGAGATCCTCGTCGACAACTCGAGCTACCCGACGAAGGCGATCGAGAAGAACAGCCACGCGTTCCGTCCGCTCGGCCTCGGCTACGCGAACCTCGGCGCGCTGCTGATGTCGCGCGGCCTGCCGTACGACAGCGATGCCGGCCGCGACTACGCCGGTGCGATCACGGCGGCGATGACCGGCGAGGCCTACGCCCAGTCGGCGCGCGTCGCCCGCGACCACGGCGGCCCGTTTGCCGGCTACGAGGTGAACCGCGAACCGTTCCTGCGCGTGATGCGCAAGCATCGCGATGCGATCAAGGGCATCAACGCCAAGAACGTGCCCGCGGATCTCTACGAAGGCGCCAAGCAGGCGTGGGACGAGGCGGTCGAACTCGGCGAGGATTTCGGCTACCGCAACGCCCAGGCGACGGTGCTGGCCCCGACCGGCACGATCGGCTTCATGATGGATTGCGACACGACCGGCGTCGAGCCCGACTTCGCGCTCGTGAAGTACAAGAAGCTCGTTGGCGGCGGCATGATGAAGATCGTCAACACCACCGTGCCGATGGCGCTGAAGAAACTCGGCTACACCGCCGCCCAGATCGACGACATCGTCAAGTACATCGACGAGCAGGAGACGATCGAAGGCGCGCCGCACCTGCTCGAGCGCGACCTGCCGGTGTT
>CAZBYY010000134.1:0-9409 GCA_964495855.1 uncultured Acidobacterium sp.
TCGAGCGGACCATCCGCGATCGAAATCAACCCCACGCTCGATCGCAAACTGATTGCCGCCGCGGCAACGAAGATCCGCGGTTCACAGCCGACGGCCGAAGAGCTGTTCAAGATGCTGGAGAGTTCGCAGGGCCCCGGCGACATCCGCTTCCGCGCGCAGGTCGCCTTCCAGACCATGTACAACATGGTCGGGTCGCTCGACGAGGTGAAGAACCGGCGCAAGGCGATCATCTACATCAGCACCGGCTACGACTTCGATCCGTTCCTCGAGTCGCGGCATTCGCAAGACCGCATCATGGGCGGCCGCTTCTCCGATCCGCTGCGCTTCACGATCAACGAAGACAACCCGTATTTCAGGATGGGTACCGTCACCGCGGACATCGATCTTTACGATTACATGCGCGAGTTGACGCTGTCGGCCAACCGCACCAATGCCACGTTGTTCACGGTCGATCCGCGCGGCCTGGCAGGTGTGACTGACGCCGGGAAATATCTCGATCAGAGCGTGTGGCGGACCTACATCGAGAAGACGCTCTCCACGCTGCGCTATCTGGCAGACGAGACCGGCGGCTTTCCGATCGTGAACACGAACGACTTCGTCTCCGCGTTCAAGCGGATCGACGCCGAGACCAGCGACTACTACGTGCTTGGCTTCTACTCGACCAACCCGAAATCAGGGAAGCGGACGCGGCGCATCGAGGTCAAGGTGACGAAACCCAACCTCGACGTGCAGTATCGGCGCGCCTACTCGCTGCCGGCCGAGGGAAAAGTCCCGATCACGCCGCTGAAGAAGAAGTAGTCAACGCGACTCGATCAGCGCGAGCCACGACCCGGCGAGCGCGGCATGTGTGCCGCCGGCGGTGATGTATTCGCGGGCGTGTCGCACGAATGCGTCCCTATCGCTGCCGTCCCCGCGGCCACGCGCGATCTTCGCGTAGAGCGCGTGCACTCTCAGCCACCTCGTGGCCTCGTCTTCGGGCGGCAGCGCCTCGACCGTCGACAGCGCGTCGGTTTCTCGCCCCGCGGCAATCGCAAGTGCCGCTCGCGATCGTCGCGATTCCAGCGTTGTCCACGTGTGACCGGCCGCGATGCGTTCGGCTCGTGCGATGTCGCCGATCCTCAGCGCCGCATCGAGCATGCACTGCGCGACCGCTTCTCCGAGCGCGCCATCCGCGCGGACCAGATCCCACGCGGCCAGCGCCTCCACGTCGCGACCCTGGCTCGCACGCGCAAGCCCGATCATCGTCTGCACAGGTTGTGGCGGCGCGCCGAGCTCGAGCGCGCGCTGGAGCTGGACGACGGCCGATGCGTCGCCGACGGACATCAGGGCAAGGGCCGTCAGCGCAAGACGGATTGGCTGCTCTGACGGCGGGACGACGTCTTCGACGAGCAGGTCGACGAGCCGACCGTGGCGCGCCGTGTCGAGCGCCTCTCGGAGCGCTGCGGAGGCAGTCGGAGGCGCAAGCCGATCCGCGAGCGTAGCCCGAATGCCTGGCGACAGCAGCTGTTCGCGATCGAGCGGCACGCCCCATCGGGGCGCTTCATCGAGCAGTGAGAGCAGCGTCGGCGCCACGCTGAACTCGATATCCGCGGCCGTCGCGGTTCCGGCGATGCGGTCGTTGGCGACCACCTTTAATCGATACGCGCCATGCGGCAGCGTGGCCAGCGGCGCCGCGGTGGCAGCGAACAGCGGATGACCGGCGCGCAGGTTGAAGTCGGCCGGCAGCGTCGTCGCGTTGTAGAACTGGGGGCTGAGTGATGCGACCTGCTGTTCGCGGCCGTCCGCCACGCGCACGATCCGCAAACCGACGGCCACATCCGGCATGCCATTGGTGTCGGTTTGCGCGTTCATGATCTGGAAGACAGCGGTCAGGCTCTGATCGCGCGTGAAGTCCGCGGAATTGCGGGGCGTGATCTCCATCGCGCCGATCGAATACGGATGCGCCGCCTGTTCGGCAGGGGAGTAGGGCGCGTCGCGCTGCGTCACTGACTGCGCAAGGACAATGCTACCCAGGTGTAACCCGGGTGGGGCAACAGGAAGATGCAAACGGCGCCGCACTACATGCGTCGCGACGGCACCTTTGGGTATCGTCGCATCAGCCCAGGCAACAAACAGCTCGTACTCGCCCGGCCCGGCCGTGAACGCGCGGCGGATGCCCCTGCGTTCGCCGGCCGTCGTGGGGCGCAACGCGAGGTCGAAGTCCTCGAACGGGAGCAAGTCACGTGTGCCGGAGCCTTTGCCTTCGAGCTGGGCACGCCGCTCCCGTTCACGTTCTTCCTTCTCTTGCCGCTGGCGCTCGCGTTCGAGGTCCATCAACTTGAGGTCGGTCGAACCTGTTGAGGGCGTGGATCCCCGCGCGGCGATGCCACCCGCGCCAAACGCCGGCATGTCGCCGATGGCAAGGGCGCGACGCGGCAACAGGCGCGGATCAGTCCGCCGCCCATCGAGCCACTCGCGAATCGCCGATCGCTCGACGATGGGTTGTGCGGAAGCCGGCGAGGCGGTCGCCAGGCGGACGTAGACCAGGGCCGCCGTGGCCGGCACAGACTGCGAGTCGGTTGGTTCGACTGTGAATGCGACGTAGTGGGAGCCGTCAGAGGCGCGCATCAGGTGGGTTTGCCACGATCCGCCTGGGGATTCCGGAGCGGATTGGGCGGAGTCTACTACGGCTACGAGGGTCCGCAGCATCTCGCGCTGGCGTTTGGACAGGTCGGGGGCCTGGGCTTGCGCAGTGGCTGCACAGAAGAGGGAGAGCACCGCCGCGGCCGCGATCAGGCGTCGGGTCATGTAGTAAACTTTGCGCCGATTCTCTCCTAATTATCGCTTATGCATTACAAACGTTTTGATCCGTCCTGTACTGTTCGTCTCTTCACGAGCGCGGCGTTTCTGTGGGCTTGCTCCGTCGCGTCGGCGCAGACCCCGCAAGTGCCGACGTTCGCCGCCGGCAAGCTTGACGCCAACGCCGAGGCGCCTGTCATTGACGGTCGTGTGAACGATCCCGTCTGGCAGACGGTGCCGCCCTATTCGACCTTCACCCAGACCGATCCCATCGAAGGCGCCCCTGCTAGCGAAAAGACCGAGGTCCGCGTGCTCGTCGGCAAGGGCCACGTCTACGTGGGAATCATCGCCCACGACAGCGACCCTTCGAAGATCATCGTTTCGCAGGCCCGGCGCGATGCCTCCCTCACCGACACCGATTCGGTGATCGTCGTGTTCGACACTTTCAACGATCGCCAGAACGCGTTCGTGTTCGGGACCAATCCGCTGGGCATCGAGTACGACGGCCAGCTGGCGCGCGAAGGGCAGACGAGCGGCATCGCCGCGCCTGGCACCGGGAGCGGCACGCAGCGCGGCGGCATCAGCGCCTACAACCCGAACTGGGATGGCGACTGGACGGTGAAGTCGCAGATCACCGATCACGGGTGGGAGACCGAGATGGCGATCCCGCTCAAGACGTTGCGCTACGAGCCCGGCACCAACAAGACGTGGGGCTTCAACGTCATGCGCAACATCCGGCATAAGAACGAGCAGGTCTATCTCGCGCCCATCCCGCGCGGCTTTGACATCTACCGCGTGTCGCTCGCCGCGAAGGTCACGGGGTTGGATCTGCCGGCGCGCCGCGATGTGAAGGTGATTCCGTTCGTGCTGGGATCGGTCAACAAGGACTACACCCGGTCTGCCGACCAGGTCGATCGAAAGGCCAACGGCGGCGTCGACCTGAAATGGGGCATTCGTCCGAACCTGACCCTCGACGCGACGTTCAACACCGACTTTGCGCAGGTCGAGGCCGACGAAGAGCAGGTGAACCTCACGCGATTCGACCTCTTCTACCCGGAGAAGCGCCCGTTCTTTCTGGAAAATGCATCGACGTTCCAGTTCGGCCAGCCGCAGCAGATCGACCTGTTCTTCTCGCGACGCATCGGCTTGTCGCAGGCGGGCTTGCCGATCGACATCCGCGGCGGGGGCCGGTTGAGCGGAAAGGTTGCGGGCTGGAACGTGGGCTTGCTGAACATCCAGGTTGATAACGTCGAAAACGCGACCGGGCAGGTCATCGGCGCCGCGAACAACTTCGGGGTGGTCCGCTTGCAGCGCGAAGTCGGCCGTTCGAGCTACGGAGCGATCTACGTCAATCGGCAGGGGACCGGGGTCCATTCGGTCGGCGAGGACTGGAACCGGTCGTACGGCCTCGACGCGAACATCCAGGCGTCCAAGAACCAGCGTGTGTCGCTGTTCCTGGCGCGCACCGACACGCCCACTCGCAGGTCGGGACCGACCGGCAGCGACTATTCGAGCCGGGCGTTCTACAACTTCACGAATAACCTGTGGCAGGTCTCAGGCGGCTACTCACAGGTTGGCGACAACTTCAACCCCGAGGTCGGTTACCTGCCGCGTCGTGGATTCCGCAGGCCGGAATTCCGCGTGTTCTTTCAGCCGCAGCCCAAGAAGATCGAGTGGATCCGTCGCGTCTCGCCGCACTTTTCCTACAACTCGTTCTACGGCTTCAACGGCCAGCTGCAGACCTCGATGTACCACATTCATTACTTCGAGATCGATCCCAAGCAGGGCGGCCGCTTCGGCTCCTTTTACGACTACAACCAGGACGCCCCGTCGGCGCCGTTCACTGTTTACAATCGTGACGGCAAACGCGTGGTCATCCCGCCGGGCAAGTACGGGTGGGGCCAGCACGCGTTTGAATACCTGCACAACCCGAGCGCCCGTGTGACGGCGACGGCGCGGTACCGCGTCGGCAACTACTACGACGGCGACTTCAAGGGGTTGGAGTTCACGAGCGACTATCGCATCACTCCGAAGGCGACGGCGAGCCTCGGGTGGACGCACCAGAACATCGACCTGCCGTATGGCAGCTTCGTGAACAACCTCGTGCCCATCAAGGCGAACTACTCGTTTACGACGCTTATGAGCCTGTCGGCACTGATGCAGTACAACAGCCAGACGGGTCAGTTTTCGTCCAACATCCGCTACGCCTGGCTGAATCGAAGCGGCACCGGCCTCTTCGTCGTATTCAACGATCGACGTGACCTCCTGAGCTCCACGGCGATCGACACCCTCGGTCGATCCTTCATCGTGAAGTACACGCGACTGGTCGATTTCTAGGTCAGTGAACGAAAAAAGCCCTCGGAGACGAGGGCTTTTTCATGCGATATCGATTGACAAATAATTGCCGTTCGTATAATCGTAGGCATACGAGCGCAATCAGCTTTCATGACAGCGGCGAAACTCCTCACCACCGCCGAAGCAGCGAAGGTGCTGACCCGGGTCAGCGGTCGCCAATGTTCGCCGCATCGCGTGCGGCGACTCCTGGTCACGGCCGGACTCGGGACCGAGCTCCAATCGAGGCGACAAGGGCAGACGCGACTGTTTGGGTCGCGTGACCTTGCGATCGTCCGCACCGCCCTCGAACTCGAACGACAAGGCGTCTCCGCCTGGGTCGCGAAGGTGGTGCTGACCTACTTGCGCGACGACCTGGTCCGCGCCTTCAAGTCGGCCGCGCCCGTCGCACTGGCGGTCACGGGTGTGCGGGGGAGCCTCGCGCCGGCGCTTAGGGCCCGGCCGTCGTCTGCGATGGCCTATGTGCCATTGCGTGAAGTGTGGAAGGGCCTGGACGCCGAGATCGCCGCTATTCGCGACGCCAAGCCGACTGTCTGGATGTGGGCCGAGGTGCCGTGCCACGCCGTCAAGCGGTCCACTTCCGGATACGTCGCGTAGCTGTTACCTCGTGCCTGGAAACCCCCATCGGCCCCTTGGCGTCACAGTAGCCGTGGACAACAGCGCATTGAAGGTCGGAATCATTGTTGGCAGCACGCGTCCCGGGCGTAAGGCCGAGGCCGTGTCGCAATGGGTGTATGAATTGGCGTCGAAGCGGGGCGATGCGACCTACGAGGTCGTTGACATCGGCACCTTCGCCCTGCCGTTACTGGACGAGCCGCTGCCGCCCGCCATGGGCCGCTACAGCCACGACCACACCAAGGCGTGGTCGGCCAAGATCGCGTCGCTCGATGCGTTCGTGTTCGTGACCCCCGAATACAACCATGGCACGTCCGGCGCCCTCAAGAACGCGCTCGACTACCTGTATCGCGAGTGGAACGACAAGGCGGCAGGCTTTGTCGGCTACGGCCAGGTCGGCGCCGCCCGGGCGCTGGAGCAGTTGCGCGCGACGATGGGTGAGTTGCAGGTGGCGGATGTGCGCAACGCCGTGGCCTTGTCGCTGTATACGGATTTCGAGAACTTCCGGACGTTCAAGCCCGCGCCCCACCACGAGGCGTCGCTCAAGTCCATGTTGGACCAGCTGGTTCGCTGGGCAACGGCGCTGAAGACACTCCGCGCAGCATAACGGTCGCGGCCGTCCCCGCCGACAACAGGGGAGCATGGGTGCCACGGCGTTGTTCGTCGGTCGTAAGCGGGTTGGCCGGCAGGCCAACGACGCAGACGTCCGCGTGCTCCTGAAAGACTACCTGGCGACGGTGAACGCCGGCACGGATACCGTCATCCTCGACGAGCTCGGGCTGTGCCAGGGCGACGTTCGCGTCGATGTCGCCGCGGTGAACGGCGAACTGTCGGGATTCGAGATCAAGAGCCCGTCCGACACGCTGACGCGCTGGCCGCGTCAACGCCGCTTCTACTCGCGGGTGGTCGATCGGGCCTGGCTCGTGGCTGCCGAACGCGCGCTCGAGAAGGCCAATCCGCCAGAGTGGTGGGGGCGAATCGCGGTGTTTGAACTCGACGATCGGCTGGCCCTGCGAGTCGTCCAGGATGCGGCGATCAATCCGAAGCCAGACCCGCTCGCGATTGCGAAGTTGTTGTGGCGAGACGAGGCGCTCGAAACCCTGAAGAACGCCGGCCGCGCCCGCGGGGTCATGACGAAGCCGCGCACCGTGATCTGGCGCCGGCTGATCGAATCCGTGTCGCTCGACGACCTGCGCGCCGCGGTCCGCGCAGCCCTCAAAAGACGTCCCGAAATGATCGAGCTCGCGCGAGAACGCTGAACGGTGCCACAGGTGCATCGGTGCATCGGTGCATCGGTGCGTTGTGCACGGTGCACTTAACACTCTTGCACTCTTGCACTCTTGCACCCTTGCACCCTTGCCGACCCTCACGCGATCGCATCCGCGCGATCGAGCAAGGTCGTCACCTGCTGCACGTTCCGCCGCCGATACACACCCCACGCGAGCGTGAGCACGACCAGGATCAGCGCGATGGTCCAGTCGTAATCCCCCTGGTCCGACACCAGTAGCGCACCGAGGTGGGTGACGATGTAGCCGGTCGATCCCATCGTGACGGCCCAGATCACGGCCCCCGCGGCGTCGGCGAGCAGGAACCGCCGGGTGCTCATGCCCAGGGCGCCGACGGTCATCGGGATCGCCATGCGAAAGCCGAACACGAACCGGGAGAGCAGCACGAGCCAGATCGCGTGCTTGCGGGTGTGACGCACGATGTTGCTGAACAGCTTTCGGCCATCGACCTTTGCCACACGACTGATGCCGTGCTTGCGGCCCAACCGGAAGTAGACCTGATTCATCACCAGCGTGGTGAGCGCGGCGAGCGCCATCACCACGCCAAGACGCATGTAGCCGCGATGGGCAAGGAACGATGCCGTCACGAGGGTGGCGTCGCCTTCGAAAATGACGCCGGCGACGACCATTGCATAGCCGTACCGGACAACGAGCTCGGTAAGCATGGCCAGAACGCCAGCTTACCTTAGGCGCGTCCCGGCTGTTCCGTGCTGGGTTCGAGGGAGAGCTCGATAGAGGACCTATCAAAAGTTTCGTACCTCACGCAAAAAATTGCGGCACCCAGCGTTAGAGTTGCTATATTTGCCGCAACTCGAGGTGACCGTGAATAGTCTGCTCCGCGCCCTCGTCGCACTCTTGTTGATGTGTGCTGCATGTGGCCCCGACTCAGCAGAAGCCGCATCGGCTGCACGCGGGCTTCATTCCAGGGGAGACACGAGAAAAGTCGGCACGCCCGCTCAATCGCACGAGCGCCGGGCCGCGCGACCGAGATCCGGAGCAACCGAACGCAAGGCCCGTGTCGGTATCCCACGGCATCGCGAGGTGCAGCGCCTTCGGGCCTCCGAACAGCCAAGAGATTCCAAAGGCCGCTTCGTCCGCAGCGCCGCCGCGAAGCGCGAATTCGAAAAGCTCACCGGCTACCCGAAGGGGCGTCCAGGCTACATCATCGACCACATTGTGCCGCTCGCTTGCGGCGGTGTAGACGCACCGTCCAACATGCAGTGGCAAACGGTGGCGGAAGCCAAGGCGAAGGACCGCGTCGAACGGAAGGGTTGCGGGCGGTAGACCGCCTCCACCCGTCAGCTCGCACCATGCGTGGACAGTCGAGCGCAATCGGCTCGTTGTCAATGGTCGCAATTCGCAAATTCTGAAAGGAACTTGGTGGCCAGGGACGGAATCGAACCGCCGACACTGCGATTTTCAGTCGCATGCTCTACCAACTGAGCTACCTGGCCGGTAGGAGAGACTTCCGAGTATAGTCCGCGGCGTTTTACCAACGCAACAGTGTCAGCGTCGGAGGCGGCCGAGGACAAACCAGCCGACGAATAACCCGATGAGCGCGCCGGCCGCGACATCGGTGGGCCAATGAACGCCAAGGTAGATTCGAGACAGCATCACCAGCGCCGCCAGCGGCCACAGGACAATCACTCCGCCAGGAATCATTTGGGATCCGGCCAATGCGCCCGCGACTGCCGTCGCGGCGTGGCCGGACGGGAATGACGGGCTATCGGGCCGGGCATCGATCAGACGAATGCTCGGGTCGACGTCAAACGGACGTGCCCGGTCGAACAACTTCTTGACGCCATCATCAACAACGACAAACGACAAAGCGACGGCGAGCCATAACCGCCACATTGCGGCGGTGTGTTTCGGGAAGACGCCGGCGATTGAGCCGTAGATGATCCACACGAACCCACCAGCGCCGATCGCGCTGGCGAAGATCATCACGTCATCCAGCCACGGACGTCGCAGCTGAATGACGTAATGCAGGAGAAGGGTGTCGAAGTTGATTAAGCCCCCACTGGTTCGGGCGTTTCCTTCACCATGCCGAGCGCGCGGCGGACCTTGTCCTCGATCGCGCTGCGGAGCTCGATGTTTTCCTTCAAGTAGTTCTTCACGTTCTCGCGGCCCTGGCCGAGGCGTTCGCCGCCGTAGGCGAACCAGGCGCCGCTCTTTTCGATGATCTTGTGCTCGACGGCGATGTCGATCAGGTCGCCTTCGCGCGAAACGCCTTCACCGTACATCACGTCGAATTCGGCTTCGCGGAACGGGGGAGCCAGCTTGTTCTTGACGATCTTCACGCGAGTGCGGCCACCGACGACGTTCTCGCCGTCCTTGATGGCGCCGATGCGGCGAATGTCGATACGCACTGAGGAGTA
>CAZBYY010000135.1:0-9406 GCA_964495855.1 uncultured Acidobacterium sp.
CACGAGCGCGCGTGGGCACGCGTGCTGGCGGGCGTGTTGGGCGGCATCCAGACCGCGGGTGTCGCGCACCGGTTCTTCGCCTTCACGATGCTGGCGACGTTTACCGTGCACGTGGTAGATGTCGCGTGGCGCGTGATCGTCCGGCGTGAGTTCGGGCTGATCTGGGGTCCCGACTCGCTGGTGCCGCAACCCCGCGATGCGGCCGACTTCGTGGCGCACGTGAAGTGGTTCTTCGGCCGAGGACCGAGGCCGGCGTTCGACCGCTTCACCTACTGGGAGAAATTCGATTACCTGGCGGTCTTCTGGGGCATGGTGATCATCGGCGGCTCCGGACTGCTGCTCTGGTTCCCCGAGTTTTTTGCGGGATGGCTGCCCGGCTGGGTCTATAACATTGCGTTGATGATCCACGGCGAGGAGGCACTGCTGGCGACCGGCTTCATCTTTACCGTGCATTTCTTCAACAGTCACTTCCGTCCCGAGAAGTTTCCGATGGACATGGTGATGTTCACGGGGCAAATCACCGAGGAAGAATTGAAACACGAACGGCCGGCCGAGTATGCGAGGCTGGTCTCGGACGGAACGCTGGACTCCAAGCGCGTAGCGCAAGAGCCGGCGTGGGTGTTCCATGGCGGGCGTATCCTCGGAACCATCGCGGTAGTGGTTGGGGTGCTGCTGCTGGTGCTGATCATTGAGGGCGTTGTGAATGGCTGAAACCGGCTCCACATCCGAGCCGACACCGGATCGATCTCCGGTTCGGCTCCTTCGTAATCCACTGTCCATCGCGGGCGCGATGCTGACCACGGTCACCGCCGTGGTCTTCCTGGTGTTCTTCCTCGCCGACCTCATCGGCCTGACCGAGGCGCGCAACCCGTACATCGGCATAGTGTTCTTTATCGCGTTGCCGACGCTGTTCGTGATCAGCCTGCTGCTGATCCCCCTGGGTGCCTGGCTGGAGCGGCGCCGGCGCCGTCACGGGCGCGCGCCGTCGATGGTGCGATGGCCGACGGTCGATTTCAACGACAGCCGCCTGCGTGGCGCGCTGCTCGCCGTCGTCGTGCTGACCCCGGTCAATCTCGCGATCGTGTCGCTTGCCAGCTACAAGGGCGTCGAGCACATGGACAAGGTGGAGTTCTGCGGGCAGACATGCCATGAAGTGATGGAGCCGGAGTTCACGGCGTATCAGTTCGGCCCGCACGCCCATGTGGCGTGCGTCAACTGCCACATCGGCCCTGGCGCCGACTGGTTCGTGCGCTCGAAGCTGTCGGGCACGCGGCAGGTGTTTGCGGTGCTGTTCAACACGCACAGCCGCCCGATCGAGTCACCGGTGCACAACCTGCGCCCGGCGCGCGAGACCTGCGAGCAGTGCCACTGGCCGACGAAGTTCCACGGCGACAAGATCGAGACCAAGTACGAGTACGCGGAAGACGAGGCGAACACCGAGAACAAGACGGTGCTGCGCATGCACATTGGCGGCGTCAGCGCCGACGGCAAGCCGAGCGGCATTCACTGGCACGTGGCCGAGCAGAACGTGGTCGAGTACATCGCGCTCGACGCGGCGCGCCAGCAGATCGGTTACGTGAAGTGGACGGATGCGTCCGGCAAGGTCCAGGAGTATTACGCCGACGGTGTCACCGAGGCGCAGCTGGCCAAGGGCGAACGCCGCCGCATGGACTGCGTGGACTGCCACAACCGTCCGAGCCACATCTTCGCGCGCTCGGCGGACCGGGCGATCAACGATGCCATCGGCGCCGGTTCGATCGCCAAGGACCTGCCGTTCATTCGCCGCGAAGCCGCCGCCGTGTTGAAGGTCGATTACCCCGATCGCACGAACGCCGAGACGACGATTCGCAATCGGCTCAATGCGTTTTATCGGGAGAAGTATCCCGCGCTGTGGTCGTCGAGGCAACCGGACATCGCGCGCAGCGTCGACGGCGTGCGTGCGCTGTACGACCGCAATATCTTCGCGTCCATGAAGCTCGGGTGGGGACACCATCCTGACAATCGCGGGCACATGGAGTTCCCGGGCTGCTTCCGTTGCCACGACGAAGCACACAAGACGCGAGAGGGCGTGGTGATCAAACAGGACTGCGAGAGCTGCCACTCATTCGAGTGAGGGCAGACGGGCGCGAGCACGGCACGATCGGCGGGAAGAATCTCAGCCAGCTCTGGGTCAATTCCGCCCCGACGAGGGTGCGGTATAGTCCTATCCGTGCTCGTGCCGCCGCTCCCGGATCCCACAAGTCAGGCCGAGCGCCTGAGCGCCATCATCAACACCACGGTCGACGGCATCATCGTGATCGACAGCCGCGGCCTGATTGAAGACTTCAACCCGGCAGCCGAGCGCCTGTTCGGCTACACGCATGCCGAAATCACCGGGCAGAACGTCAGCCTCCTGATGCCGCCGCCCTTCCGCGAGCAACACGACGGCTACATCGCCCGCTACCTGTCGACCGGGTCCGCTGCCATCATCGGCGTGGGACGCGAAGTTCGCGGCCGGCGCAAGGACGGCACGGTCTTTCCGATGCACTTGTCGGTTGGGGAAATGATCGTGGCCGGGGAGCGCAAGTTCACCGGCATCGTCCACGACCTGACCGAGCGCGTGCAGCTCGAAGCGCGACTCCGGGAAAGCGCCGCGCTGGCGCAGCTCGGAGAAATGGCCGCCGTCATCGCCCACGAGGTGAAGAATCCGCTGGCGGGCATTCGGGGCGTCGTCGAAGTCGTCGGGGGGCGCCTGCCGTCGAACAGTACCGACGCGCAGATGATGAAGGAAGTGGTGAGTCGCATCGACTCGCTGAACGTGATGATGAAGGAACTGCTGGTGTTCGCGCGGCCGCCGAAGCCGAAGCGCGTGCCGACGGACCTCGGCGCGCTCGTTCAGGTTACGTCAGACCTGTTGAAGCGCGACCAGGCGATCGGTGCGGTGGACTTCAGCATTCACGGCTCGGCTCCCCCGGTGCCCGCCGATCCCGAAATGCTGAAGATGGTGTTTCACAACCTTCTGATCAACGCCGTGCACGCGATGAACGACCGCGGCCGCGTCGACATCGACCTCCAGAGCGATGCGCACTGGGCGTGCGTGGCCGTGCGTGACACCGGTCCGGGGGTGCCGCCGGAAATTCGCGACAAGATCTTCATGCCCTTCTTCACCACCAAGAAGAAGGGCAGCGGCCTCGGATTGCCCACGACCAAGCGGTTCGTCGAAGCACACGACGGCCGGATCTCGATCCAGTCACCGCCGTCAGGCGGCACGACGGTGACGATCGAGTTGCCGCGCGACTGAGATCAATTCCCCGCAAGCGGCTGGCTCTTGCCCAGGGCCAGCACGTCATTCCAGGTCACAACCGCGCTGTTGTTGGTCTGCGCGGCCTTGTCAGCGGCAGCGCGATCCGAAAAGGCGAGGAAGTCCCGCTCCATCGTGCGGTCGTTGACGAGCACGCGCACGAAATACGCGCGCTCCGCGCGCACCAGCTTGTGCTTCTGGACATCGGTCACGAAATACTGCCCCGGAACAGCGGCGGCCTGCTGCCCGATCCACGTCGCCATGCAGTGAACCGTGCGGAACTTGGACGCCCATCCATTTGGCGACACCTGCTCGGCGGCGAGATCCAGGTTGTCGACCGGACGCTTGCAGCGTTCGCACCGTTCGCCGAGAACGACCGAAGTCGGCTTCGGCGCAGCGCAGCCGGCCAGCATGGCTGCAAGGACAACGAACGTGGCGGTTCGATTCATGGCGACACCCTCCTCACGTAATGCCTGAGTCGTAAGCAACAGCCATGCCTCGACGAGTGGGGCGATTTGCGCGAAAAAAAGGGCGGCCGCGTGGCCGCCCTTTGAATTACTCCCCATGTCGAGGAGCGGTGGAACAGGCTAGAACCGGTAGAGCACCCTGGCGAAGAATGTCTGGCCCTTGTACGGCCGGTTGCCGTATCCGGTCATCAACCCGCCGAGCCAGTCGATCCGCGGCACGCCGGTCGCGGGAGCGAAGCCCACCGGCCCATTCGTGTCGATCGTGTTGAAGTCGCTCACCTCGAACTTCTCATACCAGTAGGCGACGCCGAGGCCGATGCGCTCTGCGAAATACACCTTGTAGTCCGCGGTGAAGCGGTTCCACGAGTTGGTCACGTTCGGCAGCGGGACGAAGCACGACGTGACGCCCGCCGCGCAGGGGGCCGTGTCGCCCGGCGTCAGGATCTGGTTGTTCCTGAGGGCCGTGATACGCGGGCCGCCATGCACGTAGGCATTGTCGGAGTCGCTGTAATCCCAGGACACCTTGAACTCGCCCTGCTTGCCGAGGTTCGTGATGTCGAGGTACGCCGACGCATTCTTCACCTTCTCGTCGTTGTTCAGCGTCCAATCACGGTTTGGATCCGTCCACGTGTCGTAGGCGGTCGGCGCACATGGCGGCACGTTCAGCGTGCAGCTTGGGTTGGCATTGCGCGACTTCTGGAACGCGGAATAATCGGTCCAGCCATACGTCACGCCAAGACTCGCCCAATCCTTCGGCATGAAGTCCATGCTGACGGTGTAGTCGTTCGAGTCGGTGGAGAGCAGGCCGAACTCGTGGCCCGCGCCCTGGTACTTGATTCGGCTCGTGCCGACCGTTGCTGAGAAATTCACCACGTCGACCGGCGACAGGATGAAGATCACGCTGGTGCGGTGATTCAAGCTGTCCGCCTCGTCGTAGAAGCGAATGCCCGGCTGCGAGCCGCCCTCTTCGACCGCGGATTCCGAGAATCCCGACCCGGTCCGATCCGTGAAGTCATATCCGGCGCGGATCGTCAGCAACTGCGTGCGCAGCGTGTCGATCGAGAACCGGAAACGGCGGTCGGCCATGTTCGAGAACGAACGGCCCGTGCGATTGAAGTTGTCGTAGCCGTAGCCGACGCGCATGGCCACCGCCTTCAACGTGAACGTCGTCGTCGCATCGAGCGTGTCCTGCGTGATGTCGAACTGCTCGGTCTCGCCGCCGGTTTCCTCCGGCACCGCGTCGAACCGCACGTACTCCTCCGCCGCGAAGTGCGGCGTCTGGTTGTCGTGCCGGTTGTAACGGTAGCGAACCTGGAAGCCCAGCACGTTGTTCGGCCGCGAGTTGAGGTTGACGAGCGCGTTCGTGCCCTTGACCGACGCCTCCGCCGTGTTGCGCGGCAGGGAGCGTAGTCCCGGGAACGCCGCCAGCACCGCCGAGTTGTTGATCGACGAGTTGGTGGACCACGGCAGCAGCGTTTCGTTCTGGCTCATGTAGATGAACCGGACGATGCCGTTGATCGTGGTGTGCGATGGCAGCTTGTAGAGACCCGTCACGCCGACCGCGTTGAACTGGTTGTTCGGCGCCATCGCCATCTGGCCTCGTGCCGGGCCGTTGCCGTTGCTATAGCCGCTCGGGTCGAACGGTCCCACCGGCGGCAGCAAGCCGTTGTTGAAGTCGGTGAGGAACAGCGGGTTGTCCCATGTCAGGCTCTTGATGTTGTTGGTGAAGATCGAGCCTTCGTAGTTCACCCGCAGCATCGCCTTCGAGGTCGCCCATTCCAACCCGGCGTTCATGTCGTTGGTCCGCTGATCCAGCGGCAGCGCCACTTCGTTGACGTTATTGAACGCAAACGATGCGGCCCACGGCTGCGTGCCGGACTTCTTGGTGCTGGTGAAGCCGACGTTGAGGCCGATGCTCTTGCTCATCGCGTACGAGAAGTCGGCCGATGCCGCATCGCGACGCATCTGCATGTCGAAGGGCTTGGCCAGGTCGACATAGATCGACCGGTTCGTCTTCGCCAGCCCTGCCTGCGTGGGATTACCGCAGGCCGCGGGTGGGGCACCCGGACCGCACGGCACGCCGACGGCCAGCTTGGCCTGCACGGCCTGCTGCGCGCTGTCGGGAAGCGTCAGCACGCCGTTGCCCGTATCGGTCCACGGCGTGCGTGTCAGGTAGCTGAAGTTCGTGGGGATCGAATCCCACATGAAATTGAACGTCGCCTTCGAGTTCTGGTACCCGACCGTGTAGCGCTGATCGTGGTAGCCGATGTTCGAGGCAAACAGGTTCAGTCGATAGTTCTCCGTGTGCTTCGATGTCGAGAACAGCGTCGCGGCGCCGTCGCGAAGATCGCGATAGCGCTCATACCGCGCCGCGTCGCCATCGGTCTTGGTACCCCGATAGCCCACGTCGAAGAAGCCCGTCGACGGCGTCGTCGGCGGTGCCGGTTTGGTCGGCGGGTCCTGGGCTCTGGCCGTCGCAAAGGAGGCCAGCAGGAGCGCCGCGGTCATCAGGAAAAGTCTGGTGCGCATCGCATGCCTCCTACCGCAGGAACATCTGCCCGTTGGGGTGGTTCGAGCCGTGAATCTGCTGGTGGCAGTTCACGCACCCCTTGCCATAGATCTTGTTGCCGTTGTTCGAGTTGTTCAGCAAATACCCGTCGTACACCGTCGGAGGATGCCGAGAGGTGACGTGGCAGCGCTGGCACAGGAACGGCACTTTGGCTGCGAGCATGCGATCGTTGTTGCTGCCGTGCGGGTCGTGACAGGTGACGCAGCTGTTCGACACCGGCGCGTGCTCCCACAGATACGGGCCGCGCTTTTCGGCGTGGCATGTCGTGCAGGCCTCGTCGACCGTGGTCCCGTTCTTCAAGAGCTTCACGTTGGTCGAGCCGTGCGTGTTGTGGCACGACGAGCACTGCATCTTGCCTTCGCGAACCGGCATGTGGTTGAAGCGATTCAGCTTCTTGACGATTGGTGCGTGGCAGGTGGCGCAGAGCTGCGATTCGTCCGCGGCCTTCAACATCGCGCGCGCGGACTTGCTGTTGTGAACGCTGTGGCAGGACACGCACTGCACGTTGCGTTGATCGTGCTGGCTGCCTTCCCACAATGCGTGCTTCGCCCGGTCATGACAAGTCGTGCAGACCGCATTCGCTTCCGCTGTGGACACCTTGTTGAACTGCACCGGTTTCACCTTGCCCGGGTCGTTCATGTGTGCTTCGCCAGGGCCATGGCAGCTTTCACACCCCATCTGGCCCATGGGCGTGCGCGCGTTCTTCGACATGCCATGCTTGGTGGCATTCACCGCCGTGTCGTAGCCGGTGTGGCAGGTCACGCACGTGTCGGCCCCCACATAGCCTTTCGGAAGCGTCGCCGGCGCCTGCTGTGACTGCCCCGGCGGCGATGAGGCGGTCGCGGCTGTGGCCGCTTCGAGAGCGGGCGGCCGTGCGACCGTCAAGACAAGAACCGCCGCGAAAATCAATCCGGCGGTTACGTTCAGAATGAGTACCGGTTTATGCCATCGCATAATGCGCTCTCGCTATCCTTGCCGGCCAATCCAACCTAATCGGGAAGAATCGAAACATTGATGGTCGGCAGCTTAGCTGCCTGGGGTTGCAAGAACTTGGCCGAGGTTCTGCCGGTAGGTTACGTGGGATTACGGAGAATGCCTGGGGAAAAACCCACGTTTGCGGGAAAAAAACCCGGCTATTGGCGCTGAATCGTCAGGAGGTAGCTTGTCAGTGCTTCAAGATTGGCTTGCGTCAGGCCGCGGCTCCATCCAGCGTGTTCGAACGCGCGGCGCCAGTCCGGCATGCCGGGCTCCTCGGTGCTGCGCCTGCCCGTGAGGAATTCGAGCACCTTCGGGGCATCAAACTCACCGTTTCGTAACGCCATCGTCGTCAGATCCGGCGGCAGCTCCGCGCCGGCCGGTGGGGGCACATCGGGGCCGCGCCCGCTGGCGCCGTGGCATCCCGCGCAGTGCGACCTGTACAAAGGCCGTCCGATCGACGCCAACTGCGTCAAGGTCAGACCCTTGCGAGGGTCGTACTGTCGCGCCTGAATCGACTCGAGGTAGCGAAGAAGCGGCTCGAGCGGGACATCGCGCCACCTCGGCATTTGCGTCGACCCATGGCTTGGCGCCAGTCGTACTCGGCCACTGATGACATCCGCGATGCGCGCACGTGGGAACGGCGTCGTCCGGTCACGGAAACGAGTGAGATCTGGCGGCGGATGGGAGAGGCCAGAGGCTGATCGGCCATTGCCGTTGCCGCTTTCGCCGTGACAAGGTGCGCACTCCCGGTGGTAGAAAGCCCGCCCGACGGCGATCGCGTCGTCCTGGGAAGCAGCCAGCGCCGGAATGGCGAACAGCAGCGCCGCGACCGCGGCGCTGCCGATCGTCGGCGCCATGACCGTTACCGTAATGCAGCGCCGCCACGCGGCAGCAGCATCATCATCTTGGTGACGCCCTCGTCAACCTGCTTCTCGAGTCGATCCTGGTTGTCGATGACGCCGCTCATCGTGTCCTGCGACCAGCCTCGCCACACCACCTTGTTGGTCTTGGCGTCGACGACGTCGATGACGAGCGTGCCCTGTTCGACATCCACGAACTGCGGTTGGCAATTGCCGTAGCAATACCCATGTTGGGTGTCCACTTCGTACACGTCGACCTTCTGGTTGACGCTCGCGTGATAGTGGACCAGCAGATCGGGCTGACCGGACGAGGCACGCTCGTAGCCTTTCGCTGCCAGGCGCTTTTCAATGGTGCCCTGCAGGAAGTCTTTGAAGAACGGATTGTTGTCGAGGCGAGGATCGCCAACCGGCAAGGTGTCGGCGGGGCCCCAGTCCCAGGTGGTGTACTGCGTGAAGCTGACGCCGCGCTCGATGTGCGAACTGACGTTCATCGTGGCACAGCCTGCAGCGGCGATCGCAACCGCTATCGTGAACATCCAGGTAATTCGCCGCATGACGCGCCGCCTTTCGGAAAAGCTCAGTACCCCGGGTGGGCCCGAGCGTAGCGGCCGTTGAGGTCGCGTTCGAGGAAGTGCGCGGCTACGAGAGAGTTCAGCACGTCGATGCAGGTCCTCCAGTCGAGCGCCCACAGGCGCATGGCCTGTTCGAGCGTCAACCGCAATCCGGGCATCTCCCCGAACTCACCTCGCACTCGCTGCAACAGCATGTCGTTCACGCCGGCGCGCGGCCTCATGGCCGCACCGACCTCTCGAGGTACTTCGTTCAGCATTACCGCACCCCGTCACTCGCGTTCCCGTAACCGCCGCAGAACTATCGGAAGCCCACCGCCATCGGCAGCGTGAAATTCGTCTGAGCGGGTGTCGCAGTGAGCGCCTCGGGGAACAAGGCAAGGCACTTGTGCTGCTCTGTGTAGGCAACCGCGCCCAGTTGAACGTCACGACGGATCGCCCGGTGCTCCACGGCCACTTGCGCGGCCGCCCTGTTGGATGCATTTCCGAGCCCCAACATGCCGATGGCGATGGCGTGATTCATACGAGCTTCCGGCGCGATCAACAGCACGGCGCGTGCCAAGCGAGTCGGTGGCGGTTGTCGCAGGGATTTGGGCGATTTGCGCGATGTTCCGTGCCTGGCAATACGTGTTTTTTCAAGCGTTTCGGGAAGTATTCCGCAAACGCACGGCGCGCAGGCGGCG
>CAZBYY010000136.1:0-9272 GCA_964495855.1 uncultured Acidobacterium sp.
CGGGTTGATCGCGTAGCCGGCGTTGAAGCCGAACGCCATGCCGATCGCGACCACGATCAGGCCCACGAGCGGACCGGTGAGCCACGCCGGCGGCGCCACATTCTTCTGATCGGTGACGGCGAGCACGCCGGTCATCAACAGCATCGTGCCGACGACTTGATCGACGAACCCGCCCGCGATCGACAGAAACGGCTGCGGGTAGGTCGCGAAGATCCCGGCCGTCGCTGTCGCGCCCTCAACCGTCCTGATGCCTCCGTCAAACGCCGCGAACGCTTCGCGGTAGGTCGCAAAGACGAGCGCCGCCGCGGCGAACGCACCGGCGATTTGCGCGAGCGAATACGGAATCACTTTGCTCCACGGAAACTGCCGATGCACCGCCAGGGCCACGGTGACCGCGGGATTCAGGTGCGCACCCGACACGCCCGCCGACGCGTAGATGCCAAGCGTCACCGCGATGCCCCATGCGATGTTGATCGTGATTCCGGATCCGTTCGCATTCCTGCTGAGGACCGTCTGCGCGACGACGCCTAGGCCGAAGGCGATGAGGATGAACGTGCCGAAGAATTCCGCCGCGGCTTCCCGCGCTGTGCCTTTGAGCATGCGCGGGATTCTATTTCACTTTGATGACGATCAGGTGCTGCCACGGCAGGCCGCCGATCACCTTGTCGATCGCGTAGCCTTCCGCCTCCATCTCCTGCTTCACTTCCGCCACGCTCATCTTGTGCGCCTCGAGGATCGGGATACGCGGATCCTCCTTGCGGAATTCGAGCAGCACGAGCCGGCCGCCTGGCTTGAACGCCGGCTTGAGCCGCTGCAGGAACACCTGCGGCTCCTGCAGCTCGTGATACACATCGACCATGATCGCGAGATCGATCGAGTTGGGCGCGAGCTTCGGATCGTCAACGGCGCCGAGCACCGTGGTCATGTTCGACAGGCCTTCGGCCTTGATGCGGCGTTCGAGGATCGCGATCATCCCGGGCTGGATGTCGGTCGCATACACATGGCCGGTGAGGCCGACACGCTTCGCCATCCGCGAGGCGTAGTAGCCGGACCCGGCGCCGATGTCGGCGACGACCATCCCGGGTTTCAGGTCGAGCAGATCAAGCGCCTTCGACGGCGCCTCTTCATCCTCGCGTTCCGGACGTTCCAGCCAGCCCGCACCACCGACACCCATGACCGGCGCCAACACGCGGCCGCTCACCGGGTGCCGCTTCTGCGCTTCCAGCGAGATGCCGGCGACGATCACGAGGGCCACACTGACAGCGATCAGACGCATTTGTTTGTTATCCTTCTAGTGCTCGATGGCATTTGCCGCACGACCGGCTTCCCCGGACGACGCAGAACGACTTGCCCAAATCTACAACGAAGGCATCGAAGATCGCGTCGGAACCTTCGAAACGCGACTCCGCACGCCGGACGACGTGCGCGCGTGGTTCGACGGGCGCCATCCAATCATCGTCGTCGAGGATGCGGGGCGCATCGTCGCCTTCGCCTCGACCTCGACCTACCGTCCCCGCGACTGCTACGCCGGCATCGCCGAATTCTCGGTGTATGTGGCGCGCGAGTCGCGCGGCCACGGCGCCGGCACGGTGGCCATGCGCGCGTTGATCGACGCCGCCGGCCCGGCCGGCATCTGGAAACTGGTGTCGCGCGTGTTCGTCGAGAACACCGCCAGCCGCAAGCTGATGGCTGCGATGGGCTTCCGCGAGGTCGGCATCTACGAAAAGCATGGCAAGCTCGATGGCGTGTGGCGTGATGCCGTCATCGTGGAGCGGCTGATCCCCGACAACATTCGGTGATGCGCCGCTCGGTTCCGCAACTCATTTCGATCGTCGCGATCGTCGTCGGCCTGGTGTTGTTCGTCGTCACCATGCTGAGCCTGGATCGCGCCGAGACCATGATCCAGGTGCGCAGCCTCGGCGTGGCCCTACCGATCGTGCTGCTGCCCGGCCTCGTCTGGCACCTATTGCGCGCCGCCGGATGGTATGTCTGCTTCCCCCCGGAATCACGACCGTCATACTGGCGCGTGTTCCGCGTCCGGCTGGCAAGCGACGGCGTCGGTTACTTCACGATCCGCGGCGTGGCCAGCGAACCACTGCGCGTCGTCATGCTGATGGGACACGTCTCACCCGTCGTGAGCGCCGCCGCAACGGTCCTCGAGCGCACGGCGATGGGCATCATGAGCGTGGTTGGCGTCGGCATCGTCGCGACGATCGCGATGTCGTCCGGGATGTTGCCGTACGCCTGGCAAGAGGTCTTCCGCGGGCTCGCGATCACCTCGGGAATCGTGCTGTTTGTGACCGCGCTCTTCCTAACGCGCAGCGGCCGCTACTTCGGACCGCTGGTCGAGCGCATCCACACGCGCACCGGATGGCATTGGGCCGGCGGCAGAACGGTTCGCGCGATCAGCTCGGTCGAGGAGTTGTTCCTGAAGCTCGCCCGCACCGATGCGTCGCGTCTGCGCATGCTGATCCTGCTGGCCGTGGTCTGCTATGCGCTGATGGCGCTCGAAGTCTTCGTCGTGTTCTGGGCGATCGGACAGCCGATTTCATTCTGGGTCAGCACGATCGTCGAGACGTTCACGCGATCGGCGAGCGTCGCGAGCGGCGCGATTCCCGGCAATCTTGGCGCGCTCGAGGCCTCGACCGTGGCCGTCGTCAAAGCGCTTGGGCTCGCCGGCGGAGGCACGCTGGCGTTGTTCCGGCGCTTCCGCGGCTTGCTGTTTGCCGCAGCCGGACTGGCCTTGTACCCGCGCGACTCTGCGGCACGGATACTCTAATGGGATCGATCCTGTCGGCCATCCAGCATTGGGCCACCGCGCTTGGCGGCGTGGGCATGTTCGTCATCGCGATGCTCGACTCGTCGTTCCTGTCCTTCCCGCAAGTGAACGATCTGTTGATCATTGTCGCCAGCACCAAGAATCCGGAACGCATGCCCTTCTATGCCGGCATGACGGTGGCCGGATCGCTGATCGGATGCCTGGCGCTGTACGTGGTCGCGCGTCGCGGCGGTGAGGGGTTCCTGCGCAAGCGCCTGAAGGGCAAACGCGTCGATCGCGCGCTGGGGCTGTATCAGAAGTACGGCTTGCTGGCGGTCATCGTCCCGTCGCTGCTTCCACCGCCGGTGCCCTTCAAGTTGTTCGTGTTGATGGCCGGCGCGGCCGCGGTGTCTCCGCTGAAGTTCAGCCTCGCCGTCGTCATCGGTCGCAGCATCCGCTACTTTGGCGAAGGGTACCTGGCGACGCTCTACGGCGAACGCGCCGCGGACTTCATGAAGCAGTACGGCGGCGAGATCGGCATCGGCCTGGCCGTGCTCGCCGTGACCGTCACCGTGATCGTGATTCGCACTCGACGCAGCAAGTAAGCCATGGACATCCTGCCGTTCAACGCGGTGCATGTCGACTGGGTGGCCACGGCCAATCCCCAGCTTGCCGCGCGACTTGATGCGTATCGCGGCTTGCTGAACGACGACGAGCGGGCACGCATGCAGCGGTTCGTGTTCGACAAGGATCGCCGCGCGTTCCTGATCACGCGCGCGCTGGTGCGGACGATGCTGTCGCGCTATGCGGCGGTGGCACCGGCGGATTGGCAATTCAAGGCCAACGCACACGGCCGCCCGGAACTTCTCGACAGGCCCGCGGGCGTCCCGGATCTGCGCTTCAACATTTCGCACACCGACGGCGTCATCGCGTGCGCGGTGACCATCGGGCGCGAGATCGGCATCGATGTGGAGCACATCAGGCGGCCGTTGCACCACGATGTCGCCGGCCGCTACTTCGCGCCGGCGGAAGTGCGCGACCTGCGGCAGTTGCCCGAGAGCGAGCAACCACGCGTGTTCTTCGACTACTGGACGCTCAAGGAGTCGTACATCAAGGCCCGCGGCTTCGGGCTGGCGTTGCCGCTTGCCGACTTCGCGTTCACGCTGAACCCGCCGCATCCGCCGACGATCGCGTGCGAACCGTCGCTCAACGACGATCCGGACACGTGGCAGTTCATGCAGGACTGGCTGACGCCGCTGCATCGATTCGCGCTCGCGGTCCGCCGTGAGGGCGCTGCCCTGCCTGTCCGCATCCGTGAGGTGGTCCCCGGCGCATGAGCACCCCACGCCTGTGGGCGATCAGCGACCTGCATGTCGGTTACGAGGAGAACCGCCGCGCGGTGCAGGCCCTGGAGTCATTTCCGGATGACTGGCTGATCCTCGCTGGCGACACCGGCGAATCACCAGCACACCTCGACTTCGTCCTCCGCTCGCTGCGGCCACGATTCGCGCAGCTGATCTGGACGCCCGGCAATCACGATCTGTGGACGCCGCGCACCCTGCCACCGGAGCAACGCGGCGTAGCGCATTACGAACGGCTCGTGGCGCTGTGCCGCACTTACGGCGTCCTCACGCCCGAGGATCCATTCGCCCGCTGGCCCGGCGACGGGCCGCCGCGAGCGATCGTGCCCACCTTCACGCTGTTCGATTATTCCTTCCGCCCCGCGTCGGTCAGCCGCGAGAACGCCGTCGCGTGGGCGTCGATGACGGGCATTCGATCGGCGGATGAAGATCTCCTGGCGCCGGATCCGTTTGCGACGTGTGACGACTGGTGCGCGGCGCGTGTGGACTACACCGAGCAACGGCTCGCCGACATTCCGCCCGACTACCGCCTGATCATCGCCAATCACTTTCCACTCCGCGCCGAGCTCGCCGTGCTGCCGCGGATCCCGCGCTTTTCAATCTGGTGTGGGACGACGAGGACGAGCGACTGGACCGGCCGGTTCAACATCGAAGCCGCCGTCTACGGACACCTGCACTTGCGATCGACCAGGCAGATCGACGGCGTACGCTTCGAGGAAGTGTCGCTCGGCTATCCGAAGCAGTGGAACCAAGCTAGGCCGCTGTCGGAATACCTGCGGCGCATTCTTTAGATCTTCACCAGCCGCTCGGCGGCGGCGCGCAAGGTCTCGTCCTTCTTCGCGAAACAGAATCGCAACACCGGGCCGCCGGTGTCTTTGTAGAGGAAGGCGGACACGGGAATCGATGCGACGCCGTGCTCGACGATCAGGCGATGCGCGATTTCCTTGTCGGTCTCGCTGGAAATCGCCGAGTAGTCGAACAGCTGGAAGTACGTGCCGCCGCATGGCAGCGGGCGGAACCGCGATCCGGCGGTGAGCTGCAGGAACAGGTCGCGCTTGCGTTGATAGAACGGCGCAAGGTCCTTCGCGCCCGGATCGCGCGCCACGAACTCGGCAAACGCGATCTGCGATGGCGTGTGCACGGTGAACGTCATGAACTGGTGCACGCGGATCACTTCCGCAATCAGCGCCTGCGGCCCGACGCAGTAGCCGACCTTCCAGCCGGTCGTGTGGAACGTCTTGCCGAACGAGCTGATCACCACCGATCTCGGCCGCAGTTCCGGGTACCGCAACAGGCTCTCGTGCCGGCGGCCGTCGAAGATGATGTGCTCGTACACCTCGTCGCCGATCACGATGATGTTCGTGCCGTCAACGATCGACGCCAGCTGGCGCACGTCGTCCGCCGACCAGGTGGTGCCAGTCGGATTGTGCGGCGTGTTGACGAGGATCGCGCGCGTGCGCGGCGTGATGGCGCGGCGCACCTCGTCCCAGTTCACCGAGTAATCCGGATAGCGCAGGCTGACAAACACCGGCGTGCCGCCGCTCAAGCGGATCACCGGCACATAGGAGTCGTAGCACGGCTCGAACAGGATCACTTCATCGCCCGGCTGCACGAACGTGGTCAGCGTCGCGAACAAGCCCGCAGTTGCGCCGGAGGTGACCACAACCTCGGTGGCTGGATCGTACGTGGCGCCGTAGACCTGCTGCACCTTCGAGGCGATCGCTTCCCGCAGCGCGAGCACGCCGGGCATCGGGGCGTACTGGTTGTGCCCGTCGCGCATCGCCTTCGCGACCGCCTCCACCAGCGCCGGATCGCAATCGAAGTCGGGAAACCCCTGCGACAGGTTGATCGCCTTGTGTTCGTTGGCCAGCCGCGTCTGCACCGCGAAAATGCTGACGCCGATGTCTGGGAGCTTCGAAGTGACGGGAACCGAGCTGGTCATGGCCCCCAAATTGTAGCTGAGCGCTCTCGGCGCGTGCGGCGATACAATTCGTCGCATGGTGTTCCTCTTTGCCTTGATGCTTGGCGCCCAAACGGCCGGTTACGCGCGACCCGATCTGCTCGTCGACACGGCGTGGCTCTCGCAACATCTCACCGATCCCAACGTTCGCATCGTCGACCTGCGGCCGCGAGGCTACGGCGACGGCCACATACCCGAAGCGGTGTGGCTCGACAACAACGCGATCCGCAATCCGAAGGCGCCCCCCACGTTCCTGCCGACACCGCAGGAGTTCGAGGCACTGATGTCGAAGCTCGGCATCTCGAACACGACGCGCGTGATTGCCTACGACGAGCGCGGCGGGATTTACGCGGCGCGGCTGTGGTGGATCCTGAATTACTACGGGCACGCCAACGTGGCGTTGCTCGATGGCGGCTGGGTCAAGTGGACGGCCGAACAGCGCGCGACCAATAACGCGACGCCGACCCCGGCCGCGACCGCGTTCAAGGTGAAGGCGGGGACGGTGAAGGTCGCCACCGCCGATCAGGTGAAGGCGGCGATCAACAACCCGTCGATGAAGCTGCTCGACGCCCGCACGCAGGGCGAGATCGACGGCAAGGACCTGCGCAACATCAAGCGCGGCGGCTTCATCGAATCCTCGATCCCGGCGTATTGGGAAGACACGCTGGATGCGACGACCAAGACCTTCAAGCCGGCCGCCGAGATTGCGAAGTTCTATCGCGACAAGGGCATCGGCGCGGGCGACAACGTGACGGTGTACTGCCAGGTCGGCATGCGCGCGTCACACGACCTGTTCACGCTCGCCCTCATCGGCCACGACCTCACCAAGCTCGCCAACTACTACGGCGCATGGGAGGAATGGGGTAACCGCGACGACACTCCGATCAAAGTCAAGTGACGTGCCGGCATTGGCATCCGGCACCGGCACGTCAATAGCCCGCAGCTTTCCCCATCGCTGAGCGCCCATCGCTACCGCCCTGCAGCCAGCCGCCGTCGCTGACGATGGCGGCGACCTGGGCGAGGACGACGCCTGGAGAGTAGTCGACGTCGTAGCCGCGCGATTTGAGGATCGCGACGGTGTCGGGTGAAATGCCGCGTTCGAGATACAGCTTGTCCGGCTGCCACTGATGATGGAAGCGCGGCGCATCGATTGCGTCCTGCACGTTCATCCCGAAGTCGATCACGTTGAGGATCACCTGCATCACCGCGGTGGAAATGCGCGATCCGCCGGGCGCGCCCGCCGTCATGAACAGCTTGCCGTCCTTCTCGATGATCGTCGGCGTCATCGACGAGAGCGGCCGCTTGCCGGGTTGAATCGCGTTGTTCTCGCCCTGCACCAACCCGAACATGTTCGCCGTCCCCGGCTTCGCGGAGAAATCGTCCATCTCGTTGTTCAGCAGGAAGCCGAGACCGGGAACGGTAATGCCGTTCCCGAAGCCGCCGTTCAGCGTGTAGGTCACCGCGACCGCGTTGCCTTCGCTGTCGACGACGGAGTAATGCGTGGTCTCCATGCTTTCGCTGCCGGCCGGCTTGCCGGGCTTCACGAGGCTGCTCGGCGTCGCCTTTTCGGGATCGATCGTGGCGCGCAGCTTCGCGTGATACGCGGGATCGAGCAAGCCGGCGATCGGCACCTTCACGAACGCCGGGTCACCGACGTACTCATTCCGATCGGCGTAGGCGCGGCGCATCGACTCGGCCACGTAGTGAATCGCCGACGCGGACCCATCGCCGCCCTTTTCGTAATTGGTGCCCTCGAGAATGCCCATCATCTCGAGCAGCGCAATGCCACCGGAACTCGACGGCGGCGCCGTGATCACGGTGTAGTTCTTGTACTTGCCCTTGAGCGGCGTCCGCTCGATCGCCTTGTAGTTCTTCAGGTCCTGTTCGGTGATGATGCCGCCGTGCTTCGCCATCTCCGCGGCAAAGCGCTTCGCCGTCTCCCCTTCATAGAACTCGTTCGGGCCGTTCTTCGCAATGCGCTCGAGCGTGGCGCCGAGCTCCGGCTGCGCGAGCGTCTCGCCCACGTCGAAGAACGCGCCGTTCTTCTGGAAGATGCGCTTGGATTCGGGATCGCCGGCCATCGAGCGCGACCCCTTCATTGATTCGGCGAGCGCGTACGACACCGGGAAGCCTTTGGCGAGCTGGATCGCCGGCGCCAGGCTTTCGGCCCACGACTTCTTGCCGTACTTGCTCAGCGCCATTTCGAAGCCGCGCACCGTCCCGGGTACGCCCGACGACCGCCAGCCTTCGATGCTGTCCTTCGTCAGCTCGCCTTTGGCGTCGAGATACATGTTGCGCGAGGCTTTCGCCGGCGCCATCTCGCGGAAGTCGATGAACGTCGTCCGCCCGTCGGCGAAGCGGATCAGCATGAACCCGCCGCCGCCGATGTTGCCGGCAAACGGGTGCGTGACCGCCATGGCAAAGCCCATCGCCACGGCCGCATCGATCGCGTTGCCGCCCTTTTGCAGCACCGACACGCCTACGTCCACGGCTTGAGCTTCCATGGCCACGGCCATGCCGTGCTTGGCCCGAATCGGCTGCCGCGCAGCCCCGGTGGGAACCGTACTCGCAACGACGACGAGAGCCAGCAACAGCGACGCGCGTTTTGACATGCGAACATACTAGCCTGACGACCCGTCGCCCTGTTAGCCTGTGGCCCGTTGACCTGCTGGCCCGATGGCCTGATGGCCCGATGGCCTGTTTCGGAGGCACCCATGATTCGCCGCATTGCGCTCGTCGCCGCGCTCACCGTCTCGATCGCCACGCTGACCGTTCAGGCTGGGTCCACGCCGCAACGCGCCAAGTTGGGGATGGTGATCACCCAAAGCGCCATCGCCTCCGACGTCGGCTTCAACGTGATCAAGAGCGGCGGCAACGCGATCGACGCCGTCGTCGCCACGGCCTTTGCGATGGCCGTGACGCATCCGACCGCCGGCAACATCGGCGGCGGCGGCTTCATCGTGTATCGCCCCGCGACGGGCGAGCCGATGACCTTCGACTTCCGCGAAATGGCGCCGGGGCGATCGTCGCCGGAGATGTGGCTGAAGGACGGCAAGTACAGTTCGCAGCTGCATCACAACAGCCACCTGTCGGTCGGCGTGCCTGGCACCGTGGCCGGCCTCTACCTCGCATGGAAGGATCAAGGCTCGAAGCCGTGGAAGGAGCTCGTCCAACCCGCGATTGCCCTCGCGCG
>CAZBYY010000137.1:0-9217 GCA_964495855.1 uncultured Acidobacterium sp.
TCCTCGCACGTGTTCGACCTGCGTCGGCGCGCCACGGAGACACGGAGTCACGGAGGCAATTTAGGTACTGATCAAAACAAGACAATGCTCCGTGCCTCCGTGTCTCCGTGGCGCGTCGACGGCGAGGAAGCCTCGATCATCGGCAGCAACAACTGGGCGGTCGACGGCGCGCATTCGGCCTCGGGGTCGGCGATTCTCGCCAACGACATGCACCTCACGATCGGCGTGCCGATCCTGTGGTATCGCGCGTCGATGGTCTTTCCCGACGCCGTGCAGCCATCGGCAACGCAACAGGTGACGGGCATCACGCTGCCGGGCCTGCCTGCCCTGGTAGTCGGCAGCAACGGCCACGTGGCGTGGGGATTCACCAATACCGGCGGCGACTGGAGCGACCTGGTCCGCATCGACAACGATCCGCACGACCCGGCGAAATACCTCACGCCCGACGGGCCAAAGGCATTCGACGTCTTCACCGAATCGATCACCGCCAAGGGCGCACCATCGAGGACGGTGCCCGTCCGTTCGACCATCTGGGGACCGATCGTCTGGAAGGACGCGCGCGGCCGCGAGTACGCGCAACACTGGGTGGCGCATGATCCCCGCTCGCTTGCGGGTGACATCACCACTCCCGAACGCGCCCGCAGCGTCGACGATCTGATCGCCTCCATCGCCGGTCTCGGCATTCCGAATCAGAACGTGACGATGGCGGATGATCGCGGCCGGATTGCGTGGACGATCGGCGGCGCGATGCCTCGCCGCGTCGGTCACGACGGGCTCACGCCAGTGTCGTGGGCCGACGGCACCAACAAGTGGGATGGCTACCTCTCCTCCATCGAGTTCCCGCGCATCGTCAATCCCGAAGGCGGCCGCATCTGGACTGCGAATGCGCCCGTGGTCGACGGCGAGACGCTGGCCGCGATCGGCGAGGGCGGCTACGCCGACGGCATTCGCGCCCGATTGATTCGCGACCGGCTGCTGGCGATCGACAAGGCAACACCGAAGGACATGCTCGGCATCCAGCTCGAGGATCGCGCGTTGTTCCTCGAACGCTGGCGCAAGCTGCTGCTCGACACCATCGGCCCGGACGCGGATGCGCGTCGGAAACAGTTTCGCGATCTCGTCGACAAGACGTGGACCGGCCGCGCGTCGCCGGATTCAGTCGCGTATCGGCTCGTGAAGGAATTCCGCACCGTGTTCGTCCGCAACGTCATGACGTCGCTGACGGCGCCGGCCTTGTCGGTCGATCCCACGTTCGACTTCACGCGTCTGCTGCGCGGCGAAGGACCGGTGTGGCAGATCGTGACTGAGCGGCCCGTCAACCTGCTCGATCCGAAATTCAAGTCGTGGGACGAGGCCATCCTCAACGCGGTTGATGTGACGATTGCGCAACTGACCGAGGGCGGCAAGTCACTCGCCGATCGCACGTGGGGAGAAGCCAACAGCGCCGAGATCCGTCATCCGCTCGCGAGCGCGATTCCGCTGTTCGGCAAGTTCCTCAACATGCCGGGCGATCCCTTGCCTGGCGACATCTATACCCCGCGCGCCAGCACGCCGCGCACCGGACCGTCCGAACGCATGGCCGTCTCACCTGGCCGCGAGCGAGAAGGCATCCTGCACATCCCGACCGGACAAAGCGGCCATCCGCTGTCGCCGCACTACGGAGATCAGTACCGCTCGTGGCTCAACGGCGACCCGACGCCGTTCATGCCGGGCGCCCCGGTCTCGACGCTCACGCTGACGCCCGCGCGCTAAGCGCGCCTCGCCGCGGTTCGAAACAGGTCTCGGTCTCAGTTTGAGACGAGTGAGACAGTGATCGCCCCGCACATTCGCTAATCAGCAAGCAATTTCACGGATCACGCGGCGGTACGGATCGTGCCTTGTGGTGGCGCATATGACTTTCTCCACCAAAGGTTCACACATGAAGAATTCGATTCGTCCTCTTCTCAAGGCCGGCATGATCGTGGCGGCCATCACGATGGTGTTCAGTGTTGTCGGTGCGCGCGCCGCCCAGGCGCAAAGCACCGCGATCTTCGGCGGCGCCAGTTCGGCGGCGCTGACGGCCAACGCGGTGTGCCCGCCGAATGGCGGTGTCTGCAGCGCGACGACCACGTCGAACGTCGGCATGCGCGTCCCGCAGACGATGACGCTGAGCAACCTGTACGCATTCCAGGCTACGGCGCCGGCAAGCGGCTCGACCTGCACGTTCACCGTCAGGGTGTCGCCTGGTGGAACGGGGCCGTTCTCATCGACGGCGCTGTCGTGTTCCATCACGCCGACCAGCAACCGCACCTGCTCGAACACCACATCGAGCGTGCCGGTGAACGCCGGCGACATCATCCAGATCATGTTCGTCGAATCCGGCACGTGTAACGGCTACATCAACTTCGGCCTCAAGGGCGCGTTCTAATCCGCCGCGTCGCGGGACGGACCACACATCATGTGTACGCAGTTGTGCCGGCGCTTGTCGGCGTGTCGCATTCTCCTCGCCTGTCTTGTCGCCTTGCTCGTCGGCGCCGGCTCCGCTTCGGCGCTGACGGTCTCGACCAACAAGCCCAAGATCGGCGAAGCCATCCGCGTCCTCGATCCCGTTGCGGGGCGCAGCTACTCGGTGTTCTGGATCAACCTTGATGGTCCGAAAGCCGATCCTTGCGCCTCCATCAGTGGCAGCCAATTGCTCGAGGACAGCGACCTCACGCACTACGGCACCTGCTTCGTCGACGACGATGGGACGTTTCAGATCGTGGAGCTGAGCGAAGAGCTGGTCGCAAATTACAACGACAGCATTCAGCATCCCAGCTACATCGCCAAGCAGTCGATCGTCGTCAAAGGATGGCTGTTCGAGTTCCTGGTCGCCGCGCAGAGCGTCTCGGTGCCTCGAGGTCAGTCGGGGAACGCATCGCTCACGGCGACGCTCTCGACCGGCGTGCCCAATCCGGTCACGTTTGACCTGATCGGCCTGCCTGACGGCGTACGCGCGTCCGTCAACCCGATCTCGTGTACGCCGACCTGTGGAGCGACGATTGCCTTCAGTGTTGCGGAGTCCGCCATCGTCGGTAGTTATCCGGTCACCGTCGTTTCAAGCGGCAACGGCGCGCCGTCGCAGTCGACGTCTCTGACGTTGACCGTGCTCGCAGGAGGCGTGACGAGTTTCCGAATTGAAGCCGGTGCCGGCGGCGACATCGGTACGCAAAAGGCGGGCAAGGCCTTTCCCATTCGCATCACCGCACAGAACTTCGACTACAGCGACAACACCGCGTTCAGCGGCACCGTTGACTTGTCGACCACGGCGGGAGCCGTGACGCCGCAGGTGTCGGGACCATTCGTCAACGGCGTGCGCACCGAAAACGTCACCGTGACCGTGTCGGGCTCGGGAAAGACGATCAGCGCAAGGCAGACAGGCGGTACCGCATCGGGCACGAGCAACGCGTTCACGGTGCTGGACGGTGGGCCGGTCACGACGATCGTCAGCTATCCGGCGAGCCCCTCGAACAACCGGAGCCCGTCGTTCACCTTCACGACGTCGGACATTGGCGTCACCTTCGAGTGCAAGCTGGACGCCTCGGCGTGGGCGCCGTGCACCAGCCCGGTCACTTACAACAACGTTGCCGACGGCACTCACACCTTCCAGGTGAGGGGCACGAGCGGCGGGTATACCGAGGCCGCACCACCGTCCGTCACGTGGCTCCTCGACGCAACCGCACCTGACACGGTATTCGACAGTGTTCCAACGGCGTCGACCTATGTGACGAGCGCGATGTTCCTGTTCTCGTCGACCGAAGCCTCGAGCACGTTTGAATGCCGGATGGACGCGGCGGCGTTTTCCGCCTGCGTCAGCCCGGTCACGATCGGCACGGTGGCATTCGGCAGCCACACGTTCGAAGTGCGCGCGATCGATCCTGCGCGCAACGTGGACGCTTCACCCGCGAGGCACGCGTGGACCGTCGAACGGCGGCTGCTGACGATCACGGCCACGAGCCGTTCGAAAGTCTACGGTGATGGCGTCACGTTCAACGGATCCGAATTCACGGTGGTCGGACTGCAGACCGGCGACAGCGTCGCGCTCGTTTCGCTGGCATCGACCGGCGCGGCCGCTTCGGCGGCGGCCGGCACTTACGCGATCGTGCCGAGTGCCGCGCAAGGCTCCGGGCTGTCGAACTACGTCATCACCTACGTGAACGGCACGCTGACTGTGGGCAAGGCATCGTCCACCACCACGATTCGCTGCGCGGACGCGGCATTCACGGGTGCAGCGGTCGAGAGCTGCTCGGCGACGGTCACCGGAATCGGCGGTCTGAACCAGGCCTTGCCGGTCACGTATACGAACAACACAAACGCGGGGACTGCGAGCGCCAGTGCGTCGTTTGCGGGTAACGACAATTACGGCAGCAGCAACGCGTCGGCGACGTTCGTCATCGGCAAAGCGGCCTCGGTCACGACGGTCCGATGTGTGGATGCGACGTTCACCGGGGCGGCGATCGAAAGCTGCTCGGCAACTGTCACGGGCGTGGGCGGCCTCAGTCAGCCCGTGCCAGTGACGTATGCCCGCAACACCAACGTGGGCACGGCGACGGCCAATGCCTCGTTTGCAGGCGATAGCAATTACGCCAGCAGCACGGGTTCAGCCACGTTCCTCATCGGTAAGGCAGCGTCGGTCACGACGGTCCGCTGCGCCGATGCGACCTACACCGGGGCGGCGATCGAAAGCTGCACGGCCTCGGTCGCGGGCATCGGTGGGCTGAACCAGGTGCTCGGCGTGTCGTATGCCAACAACCGCGATGCCGGCACGGCGACGGCGAATGCCTCGTTCGCGGGCGATAGCAACTACGCCGGCAGCAACGCGTCGGCGACGTTCGTCATCGGCAAAGCGGCGTCAACGACGACGGTCCGCTGCGCGGATGCGACTTACACCGGTGCCGCGATCGAAAGCTGCACGGCCTCGGTCACCGGCAACGGTGGGCTCACGCAGTCGCTCCCGGTGACGTATGCCAACAACCGCGATCTCGGGACCGCGACTGGCAGCGCATCGTTTGCCGGCGACGGCAACTACACCAGCAGCACCGCGTCCGCCACGTTCGTGATCGGCCCGGGTGCTGCCCATCACCTCGCGTTCGGCGTCCAACCGAGCAGCATCTCCGCCGGCAGCACGATGAATCCGGCGGTGACCGTTCGCGTGCTGGATGCGTTCAATAACCTGGTCGTGAATGACAACTCGACCACGGTGACGCTGGCAATCGCCGCCAATCCTGGGGGCGCGACCCTCTCCAACGGCAACTCGCGCGTCGTCGTCAACGGCGTCGCGGTGTTCAACGGGCTGTCGCTCGAGAAAGCGGGCGCGAACTACACGCTCGCCGCGTCGAGTGCGAATGCGCCGTCGCTGATTGCGGCCACGAGCACCCCGTTCGCGGTCGCACCGGGCGCGCCACACCACCTTGCGTTCGGCGTGCAGCCGACCAGCATCATGGCCGGCGCCGCGATGAATCCGTCAATCACGGTTCGTGTGCTTGATGCGTTCAACAACCTCGTGACCGGGGACAACAGCACGGCGGTGAGCCTCGCCATTGCCAGCAATCCTGGCGCGGCGGTGCTGACCAACGGCAACGCGCGTGCTGCGGTGAACGGCATCGCGACCTTCGCCGGCGTCTCGCTCGACAAGGCGGGCGCCAACTACACGCTGACGGCCACGTCAGCTCCCGTTCTCATCGCCGACACCAGCGCGCCGTTTACCATCACGGCCAACCTCACCCTGGGCGTTTCGGTGTCGGCGATGAGCTTCGGCAACGTGCCGATCGCCACCCCGAGCACGACGCGGACGGTCACGTTGAGCAACCCGAGCACCACCGTGGTTCCGATCACGGCAATCACGACGGGCAGCAGCGAGTTCGCCGTGACCGGCAACACCTGCGGCACCTCGGTGCCGGCGAAGGTCGGCACGACGAACGGGACGTGCTCGCTCACCGTGACGATGACGCCGGCAGAGGTCGGGCCGCGCACGGGCACGCTGCAAGTGATCAGCTCGCTCGCGGGCGCACCGCCGGTGTCGCTGAGCGGCAACGGCACGTTCGCGCTCGCCACGTCCGTGTCGGCCGCCGACTTCGGCAACGTGCCGGTGGCGACGACGAGCGTGTTGCGAACCGTGACGCTGACAAACGTGAATGGCGTCGCCGTTCCGCTGACGAGCGTGGCGATTGACAACAACGAGTTCGTCATCGCCAGCAACACGTGCGGCGCGTCCGTCCCGGCAAAGTCCGGCGCGACACACGGCTCGTGCACGTTGACCGTGAACCTCACACCGGTGGCGCCGGCCGCTCGCACGGGCAAGCTGACGATCACGAGCGGCGCCACCAACACGCCGGTCGTATCGCTGGCCGGCACGGGCACGCTCGCACTGGCCACGTCGGTGTCGGCGGTTGACTTCGGCAACGTGCCGGTCGGCACGGCGAGCCTGGCGCGCACCGTCACGCTGACGAACGTGAACGGCGTCGCGATTCCGCTCACCAGCGTGGCAACGGGCAACGCTGAATTCGCGGTGACGAGCAACACGTGCGGCAGCTCGGTCCCCGCGAAGACAGGCACCACCAACGGCTCCTGCACGTTGACGCTGAAGCTGACGCCCGCGGCGATCGGCACGCGAAGCGGCACGCTCAGCTTCGTGAGTGGCGCGACGAACGCTCCGACGGTGTCGCTCGTCGGAAGCGGCATCGCCGCAACGCCGTGAAGTCGTGAACTCCATGTGCCCGGCCGGACGGCGTCAAGCGCTGCCTGGCCGGGCACTGAACTTTTCCGTGGACCGAAGGCAGAACGGGCGCAGAACGATCGGCGAACGTTCGTCTAACAGAGCACTGAACGTGCCGCGAGCGCCTTCGCCGCGGCTTCTTCGACCGTCTCGCCGAGCGCGGTGATGTGACCCATCTTGCGGCCGACGCGCGCCTCGCCCTTTCCGTAGAGATGCAGTTTCACATCGGGTACGGCGAGCGCGGCGGCCCAGTCGGGCTCGCCATCGACCCACAGATCACCAAGCAGATTCACCATGGCCGCCGGTTTGATCTGGGCGGTATCCCCAAGTGACAGGCCACAGATCGCCCGCACCTGCTGCTCGAACTGCGACGTCACGCACGCATCGATCGTGAAGTGCCCTGAATTGTGCGGCCGCGGTGCGATCTCGTTGACGAGGACGCGTCCGTCCCGGGTGACGAAACATTCGACGCACAGCACGCCGACGTACCCGAGATCATCGAGCACGCGATGGGCCAGGTGCACGGCTTCGCCGGCAATCGACTCCGGCACGCGCGCCGGCGACACCGTCAGGTCGAGAATGTGGTTGCGGTGCACGTTCTCCACGGCGCCGTAATGCGCGAACTCGCCATCCAGGCCGCGAACGGCAATCACCGAGATCTCGTGGGTGAAGTCGACGACGCGCTCGACGATGGCTTCCTGGTGACCGATCAGTCCGAACACCCGGTCGGCGTCTTCGATCCGGTCGATGCGATGCTGGCCCTTGCCGTCGTAGCCGAACGCGGCCGTCTTCACGATCGCCGGAAGGCCGACGGCTCCGAGCGCGATCGCGAGTTCGTCGAGTGATTGCGCCTTGGCAAACGGCGTGACCGGGTAGCCGCGATCGGCGAGAAACCCTTTTTCTCGCGCGCGCTGTTGCGTGATGTGCAGCGCCGATCCGCTCGGACGGACGGGCACGATCTCGGCCGCGGCATCGGCCGCATCCGTCGATACGTTCTCGAACTCGAACGTCATCACGTCGACCCCGCGCGCAAACGCGCGGATCGCGTCGATGTCGTCGTAGTCGGCGTTGACTTCGAGGTCGGCGACCTGTCCGGTGGGCGTGTCGGTGGCGGGCGAGAGCGTGTGAACCCGGTAGCCCATGCGCCGCGCTTCGAGCGCGAGCATGCGGCCCAACTGTCCGCTGCCCAGCACGCCAATCGTGGCGCCGGGCAGGATGATGCGGTTCACGGAAGCGTATCCTGCCGCACCTTCGCCGTCTGGTCGGCGCGGAACTGCCGGAGCCGTTCACGCAACTCCGGTCGCGTGGTGGCGAGAATCTCGATCGCGAGCAGCGCCGCATTGGTCGCGCCCGCCTTGCCGATCGCCAGCGTACCCACCGGCACGCCGCCGGGCATCTGCACGATCGACAGCAGCGAATCGAGCCCCTGCAATGCGGCACTCTGCACCGGCACGCCGAGCACCGGCAGGATCGTGTGCGACGCCACCATGCCCGGCAAGTGCGCCGCGCCGCCGGCGCCGGCGATGATCACCTGGATGCCACGCGCCTCGGCATTCTGCGCAAACTCCGCCATCCACACGGGCGTGCGATGCGCGGAGACGACCTGCTTCTCGAAGGGCACGCTGAAGCGCTCGAGCATCTCGGCTGCATGACACATCGTGTCCCAGTCGGACGTGGAGCCCATGATCACTGCCACCAGCGGTTTGTCGGTCACAATGAGAAGCGGAAATTATATCCTACGGTTCCGGCACCGTAGGCACCGTAGGCACCCTAGGCACCGTAAGCACCCTAGGCACCTCAGGCACCTTAGGCACCGGCACCTTGAAGATGGAGTGGCTCAACTACCACCACCTGCTCTACTTCTGGACCGTCGCTCGCGAAGGAACGATCGCGCGCGCCAGCCAGGAGCTGCGGCTCGCCCAGCCGACGATCAGCGGACAAATTCGCGCGCTCGAAGATCAGCTCGGCGAAAAGCTGTTCTTGCGGTCAGGGCGCAATCTCGTCCTCACCGACATGGGCCGCGTCGTCTATCGATACGCCGACGACATCTTCAGCATCGGTCGCGAGCTCATGGACACGCTGAAGGACCGGCCGACCGGACGCCCGATGCGATTCCAGGTCGGCGTGGCGGACGAAGTGACGAAGATCATCGCGTACCGCCTGCTCGAACCGGCGCTCCGGCTGCCGGAGCCGGTCTACATGATCTGTCGCGACGGCGCACCAGACCGTTTGCTGACCGACCTGGCGACGCACGCGCTCGATCTCGTGATCGCCGATGCGCCGGTTGCGCCGACGATCAAGCTCAAAGTGTTCAGCCACGCGCTCGGCGAAACACCGGTCACGGTCTTCGGCACGGCGAAACTGGCGGCGGCGCATCGCAAGAATTTTCCACGGTCCCTCGATGGCGCTCCGTTCCTCGTGCCGACCGTCGGCAAGACGCTGCGCCGCACGCTGGATCAATTCTTCGAGCAACAGCAGATCCGC
>CAZBYY010000138.1:0-9198 GCA_964495855.1 uncultured Acidobacterium sp.
CATGGACTTCAAGGTGGCCGGCACCGCCAACGGCATCACGGCGTTGCAGATGGACATCAAGATCAGCCACGTCACGCACGAGATCCTGCACGCGGCGCTGGCGCAGGCGAAGGCGGGCCGGCTGCACATCCTCAACCTGATGCTGGCCTCGCTGTCGACGCACCGCTCGAACATGTCGGCGTATGCGCCGCGCATCATCACCATCAAGATCCCGGTCGACAAGATCCGCGACGTCATCGGCCCCGGCGGCAAGATGATCCGCAGCATCATCGAGAAGACCGGCGTCAAGATCGACGTCGAGGACGATGGCCATGTCAACGTGGCGTCGTCGGATGAAGCCGCCGCCAACAAGGCGATCGGCATGATCCAGGAACTCACCGCGACTGCCGAGCTGAACAAGACGTATCTCGGCAAGGTGCAGCGCATCACCGACTTCGGCGCGTTCGTCGAGATCATGCCGGGCACCGACGGCCTCCTGCACGTCTCGGAAATCGCGCACTACCGCGTCAAGGACGTGCGCGACGAGCTGAAGGAAGGCCAGCAGGTGCTGGTGAAGGTGATCAACATCGACCCGACCGGCAAGATCCGCTTGTCGCGCAAGGCGTTGATTACGCCTGAAGAGGGCGGCGCACCGCCGGCCGGCAGCAGCGAGGGTGGCGATGCCGCTCCCGCGGGCGAAGGCGGCGGCAACGATCGCGGCGAACGTCGCGATCGCGGCCCGCGTCGCGACCGAGGTCCGCGTCGGGAATAGACACGAAATCGTGTTACGAACAACGCGAAACAAACGAAGAGCACGAAACCTGTTTGGTTTCGTGCTCTTTCTTTTTGGTGTCGTGAGCTTCGTGGCGCGGTCTTCCGCGCAACAGGAGCCGCAACAGAACCGCCGCGACATCACGATCGTGGCGAAGGACCACACCTTCACGCCGCGCTCGTTCGAGGTGACGCAGGACGATCTCGTCAAGATCACCCTGCGCAGCGAGGATGTGCCGGTCAGCTTTGCGATCGACGCCTATCGCATCATCAAGCGCGTCGCCGGCAAGACGTCGATCACGTTCGAGTTCCGCGCCGATCAATCAGGCACATTCCGCTTCTACTGCAACCTCACCGCCGACGCCGCCTGCAAGGACATGAGCGGCACGTTCACGGTCAAGCCGAAATAGCGTCTAGCGCCGCGGGAACTTGTCCGGATTGTCGGTGAACAGCGCATCGACACCGAGATCGTAGAGCAGGTGCGACATCTCCGCCGTCACGTCGGCGTACTTGGCGTTGGGCTGGCGGGTCGTCACGGTGTACGGAGTCACGCTGAACCCTTCAGCGTGGGCCCACGTCACGAACTCGGGATTCTTCTCGACAATGCCCTTGGCGGGACCGAAGCCCTGGACGATCCCCTTCCACGCCTTGATCTCCTCGTGCGTGGAGAATCCCTTGTCATCGCCGAGCAACAACATGATCGAGACGCCGATCTTCATCTGCGCGAGGTTGCGCGCGGTCTGCTGTCCGAACGTCTGCAGGATCAGCGGCGTCTTCGGGTCCGCCTTGGGGCCGCGCAGGTTGTGCTTGTCGAGCGCCGCCGCGACGAGCTTTTCGAATTCGATGTTCCGTGACGCGTAGATCTCTGGGTCCTTCAGCTCCGGGAACAGGCCGGCCTTCCCCTTGACGATGGCCACCGCCTCGTCGAACGTGAGGATCTTCTCGCCGGCGAACTTCTTGTCGAACCACGATCCTGCATCGAGCATCTTGATCTCGGCGAGCGTGAAATCGTTCGCCAGCCACACCTTGCGCGTGCGGCCCTCGATCGTCTGCATCGAGGCGCGATCGGGAAACAGCTCCTCGACGTTGGTCGTGCGCTCGAGGCTGGCATCGTGCAGGCAGATGAGCACGTTGTCCTTCGTCACCGCGAAGTCCTGCTCGACGAAGTCGGCGCCCATCTCGATCGCCAGGCGGTAAGCCGCCGCCGTGTGTTCAGGCGCGTAGGCCGACGCGCCGCGATGGGCGACGAGCGTCTTCTTCTGATATTGCGCGGTCACGGTGACGGCCGGCAACAAGGCGACCAGGGCGAGAGTGGCGCGGAGGATTGGCGACTCGATGAACATGGACACTGGCAACCTCACTGCTGGGGAAATCGGTCCGGACTGTCGGTGAGCACCGCGTCGACGCCGAGTTTCTTGAGAAAGAATTCCATTTCGTCGGTCACGTCCGTGAAACCCGGCTGCACGGCGTCCGGCCGGAACGTGTACGGCGTGACCGTCAGTCCCGACGCATGACTCCAGTTCAGCAACTGCGGGGCTTTCGTTACCAGGCTCTTCGGCATGCCAAAGCCCTGCACGATGCCTTTCCACTGCCTGAGGCGGTCGATCGACTCGAAGGGATTGTTGTCGTCGAGCAGCAGCACGATCGGCACGCCGATCTTGAGCTGCGCCAGCCTGACGGCCGTGTTCTGCGAGAACGTCTGCAGGATGACCGGCGTCCGCCGGTCCGCCTTCGGCCCGCGCAGGACATTTCGATCGAGTGCAGCTTCCATCAGCCGCTCGAGGTTCACGCCACGCAACAGATACATCTCCGGGGTCTTCAACTCGGGATACAGCCCAGCCTTGCCCTTCACCAGGGCAACGGCTTCGTCGAACGTAGGCACGCGTTCACCCGCAAAACTGGCGTTGAACCATGAGCCGGCGTCGAGGCGCTTGATCTCTGCGAGCGTGAAGTCGTTTGCGAGCCACGTCTTCCGGGGCTTGCCGTCGACGACAATCGTCGCAAACCGGTCCGGGAACACCTTGGCCACGTTGGTGGTCCGTTCAAGCGATGCGTCATGCAGGCAGATCAGGACGCCGTCTCGGGTGACCTCGAGATCCTGCTCGATGAAGTCGGCCCCCATTTCGATCGCCAGCCGGTAGGCCGCGAGCGTGTTCTCGGGGGCATAGGCCGACGCGCCACGATGGGCGACCAACGTCTTCTTCGAATACTGTGCCGAACCAGCGATGGATGCCATGACGACCAGGACGGCCGCCATCCACCTACGCAACGTGCTGTCCCTCTCTCGCAAAGTCACGGGCGGCGTCGATTCTCTCCCGAATCGGCGGATGCGAAAAGAACAACCAGCGTACGACTGGCGACGGGTACTCCTCCGCCAGATTCTGCTGCGACAGCCGCTTCATCGCCGTGACGAACGCATCAACATTGCGTGTCGTCGCGAGTGCGTAGCGATCGGCGGCGCGCTCCTGGGCCCGTGACACGGCATTGGCCGCCGGCATCGCCAGGAACGACCACGCCCCGCCAACCAGCATCAGCAGCGGCAGCGAGCGCGGATCAGCCAGGCCGCGCAGGCCGAGGCCTGGCGCCGAGGCACGCAGCGCCAGATCCGCCACATAGAACCCGCCGAACAGGACGATCGCCTGCACCACGATGCCGCGCCAGAGGTCGCGGTGCACGTGATGCGCGAGTTCGTGCGCGAGGATCACTTCGATCTCGTCCTCCGAGTAGTCGGCGAGCAGGGTATCAGACAGCAGGATTCGGCGCGTCTTGCCCATGCCGGCAAGTGCCGCGTTGGCTTTCCTGGTATGGCTGCTGAGCACCCATTCGAACACACCGACCACGTCCGTGTTCGCGCGGGTCGCCAGAGACATCAGGCGATCGACCAGCGACGGTCGATCGAGCGGCTTGAACTTGTAGAAGA
The DNA here is from genome assembly GCA_964495855.1 of uncultured Acidobacterium sp. Classification (GTDB taxonomy): domain Bacteria; phylum Acidobacteriota; class Vicinamibacteria; order Vicinamibacterales; family UBA2999; genus 12-FULL-67-14b. The sequence continues at coordinate 3,671 of CAZBYY010000138.1, forward strand.
TCGGCAACAACACCACAGGCGCGATCTGGGCGAGCCCGATCGTCGCCACCGCGAAGATCGCGGCCGACATCCACCACCACTGGCCGGGAGCATTGCGCAGCAGCGCAAATACGATCGACGTCGCCGCGACGCCAAGCCCCGCACCGAGCGCAACGCCCTTGGACTGGTCGACGAACCAGTGGCTGGCGCTCTGCGTCGACAACCCATAGCGATGCTCGAGCACGTACCCCTGGTAAAAGGCAAACGGGAACTCAGCGACTTGCAGGACGGCAAGGATGCCGAGCGTCGCAATCACCACCCCGATCGCATCATCCGCCCCCCGCGAGAGAAACGGCGGCGTGACGAACAACAGCCCGAACAGCACGACGCCGGCGACTGCCATCCCCATGAGGTCGGCGCGCCGGCGAAGTCGATGGTACCTGGTGGATTTGTCTTCGTTCACGACAGGCCAACAGGCTAACAGGCTAACGGGCCAACGGGAAGAGCGTTCAGGCCAGTTTCGCCTGCGCTCATACGTGGGTTGGCCTGTTCGCCCGTTCGCCCGTTCGCCTAGGTGGTCTTTCTAGGGGTAGCTCGACCGAGGTGGACGCCGCCGTTCGTGGTGTTCATCTCAACGCGGGCACCGCCGCCATTCATCGTGCCGTTCAGCCGGCGTCGGCGTTCGAAGTCCGTCGCGCTCTCATCGTCGCGCTTGATGTCGAGCTCGGAGACCTTGATGCCGCCGTTGACGCATCGTGCCGCAATCGTGGCCTTGCTCTCCGCAGGCAGGTCCAGCGACACGCCGCCATTGACGCTTTCCATCTCGACCGAATGGTCGGCCGTGAGCGGCGCGCTGAACACCAGCTCCACGCCGCCGTTGACCGTCTTGGCGTCGACGATGTGGCTGGTCAGGTCCTCGCCCTTCACGCCGCCATTCGTGGTCTTCGCATGGATCTCGTTGCTCAGCCGCTGCAGGCGCACACCGCCGTTGGTCGTCCGCAGATCGACGACAACACCCTTCGGCACCTTGATGGTCCACTCGATTTCATGGCCGACCGACAACCCTGAGAGGCGCGGCGGTCTCGACTCAACCCGCACCGACGAGTCGCTGACCTCTTCGCGAATCTCGAGCTTGGCGAGCAGTTCCTTTGCCGCCTCGTCCGAGCTCCCCTTCGCCGTGCGCTGGGCCTCGACCACGACTTCAGGACCGTCGGTCGGCTCGGCGCTGATCCGGCCATTGACGTTGATCAGCTCGAACCGGCCTTTGTCGGCAATCTTGTAAGACCGCGTCCACGTGTCGGTCGCCTTCCCCGCGGCGATGTCGAAAGAGAAGCTGCCGTTGGCGCTCGTCTTGATGTCGCACGCCGCCACCGAGATGCCGGCCGCCAAACACAGCACGAGAATCGGGATTCGTCGCATACACAGTCCAGACGTTGAAGTTACGCGTTCGGTTCCGCAGGCTGGCCCAGAAACGACCAGGCGGCCGCGAGCCGGGCGGCGGAGAAGATCGCTAAGGCCGCCCACATCATCACCCAGAGCCACGGGAAGCCCGCGGGAATCGACTGGCCGTCCGGCAACTGGCTGCGGGCCTGCTGCAGGTGCCGGTAGAAATAATCAGGGCCCTGGCCGAGGTTGGGTGACTCTGACCACCCCGGGCTGCTCATGGCGGTGACGAACGGCAGGTAGCCGAACCGGTAGCGATTGGACGGCCTCCCGGGCGCCGGATCGACCAGGTCGTAGTAGCCGGCAACGGGACGACCAGCCTGGTCGCGTCGGATCGCCTGGTCTTCGAGATACGACACCCGGGTCGACATGAGCGCCATGAATCCGCCAACCGCGAAACACGCAATCAGCATCGCCGTGCGCGGACGCTCGACCGCTCCCGCGGCGACCAGTGCAAGCAGCGGCACGGTCGGCACCAGGTGTCGCGGGCCGTGGGCATAGCCGCCTTCGGGAAACAGGTACGCGCCGTACGCGAGCAGCCCAATCACCGCGGCAGCCAGCGCACCGGCCGCAACGCCGCGATCGCGTTGCCACGCCACCCGCGCACGCATCAGCGAGAGCACCAGGATCGGCGCCCACAACAACATCGCCTTCCCCGGAGCGAACAACAGCACGGCGAGCCCCCGCGGTAATTCGTCGATCGCAAACGCCCGCGGCGGAAGCACGGGGATCGTTTCGCGCCAGTCGTACCCGAACTCGAACGGCGTCGCAAATCGATACTGATTCCACGCGAGCTGCAGGATCGCGGCGACGACGATCGCGCCGCCAATCGCCACGGCCGCCTGCACGCGTGCACGCCGCATGACGGACGGATCAGCGAGGATCGCCACGACAAATGCCGGCGCGACGATCAAGCTGGTCATCTTGGTGAGGCCCGCCACGACGATCAAGAGCGCGGCCATCGCGATGCGCGTCTGCGGATGGGTGGCGCGGCGCGATTCGATCAGCAGCGCCGCCGCCCACGTGAATGCGGCAGCCAGGAACGCCTCGCTGAAAAACGACGTGCCATAGGGCCACAACACCGACGCGCCTCCGAGCAGCAGCGACAACACCAATGCTGTCGACTCGGACGTCCCCATCGCGATCACCGCGCGATGAAAACCGGCGACGCAGAGGGCCGCCGCCGTCGCCGTCGACAGCATCGTGATGCCGCCGACGAACACCACCCACGCGAGGCCCTGTTGGCGCGGCACTCGCTGGATCCCCATGATCGTGGCCAGTCCCCGGCCGACGAGATGATGCGGCACCGCGAGCACCGCGGCGAGCGGACCATACGGCGCATACGGCTTGCCGTCAACGCCGACCTTGCCGAAAAACATTGACTGCATTCCGACGACCTTGCCGTCGGCGATCACGGGCTGCTGGATCTCCTGCGCCTGTGGAATCGACAGGTCACCGGCGTCGATCAAGTGCTCGGTCTGGAAATAGACCTCGAATTCGTCGGGGATGCGGAAGGGATTTCCAGACGATGTCAGCGCGTACAGCGCCTGGAAGAAAAGAAAAAGGCCGATGCGCACACGATGCATCGGCCCCAAGGATACAGGAAGCGTCAGTTCAGCTGAATGGAGATCAGCTTCGACACGCCGGGCTCTTCCATCGTCACGCCGTAGAGGCGATCGGCGATCTCCATCGTCTTTCGGCTGTGGGTAATGACGATGAACTGGGTCTTGTCCATCATCGAGCGCAGCATCTCGATGAACCGGCCGATATTGGCGTCGTCGAGCGGCGCGTCGATCTCGTCGAGCAGGCAGAACGGGCTCGGGCGGTACTTGAACATGCCGAACATCAGCGCAATCGCGGTGAGCGCCTTTTCGCCGCCCGAGAGCAGCATCACGCTCTGCAGGCGCTTGCCGGGCGGCTGCGCGACGATGTCGATGCCGCTTTCGAGCGGATCGTTTTCATCGAGCAGGACGATGCCGGCCTTGCCGCCGCCGAACAGCGTGGAGAACATCTCCTGGAAGTTGTTGTTGATGGCGGCAAACGCGTCACGGAAGCGGGCGTGTGTCGTCTCGTCGATCTTGCTGATCGCCTGGTTGGTCTGCGCGATCGAATCTACCAGGTCCTTCTGCTGAACGGTCAGGAACGCGTGGCGTTCCTCGAGCTCTTTCGATTGCTCGATGGCCATCATGTTGACCGGCCCCATGCGCTCGATCTTCTCGCGCAGTTCGGCGATCGCTTCCTCGGCGGTCATCGCGGGTGGCTGCACCCCCTCGACAGGCTGCGCCAGATCGGTGTCCTCTGCCGGCTGCGCCACCGCTTCCGCATCGTCGCCGAGTTCGTCCGGGTCCACGGCCTCGGCCGCGCGGATGGCGCGCACGTCTGGCTGGACCTGGCCGGCCGCTTCCATCTGCGCCACTTCGTCGCGGATGTCGTCGAGCGACGCGTTCACGCTGTCGAGCGCCTGCTGCGCCAGGTGGGTCAGGTCGGACTCGGCGGTGGCGCGCTGCACGTCCACTTCCGCCGCCAGCGCGCGGAGGGCATCAACGGCGCGACGCGCGTCGCGGATCACGTTTTCCTGGTTCTCGGCCGACAACTTGATCGTCACCGCGAGCTCGTCGGCGACCAGCATCTCCTGGCGCAGCCCGTCGAGCTTTGCGACGTCTTCGTCCATCAGGCGCTGGCCATCGACGATCGCGTTGAGCAGGCGTTCGCGCTGCTCACGCATCAGCGCGATGTCGCGCGTGGCCGATTCGACGCGCCGTTCGAGCTCGGCCGCCGCCTCTTCGAGCCGGCGCACTTCCGATGCGACGGCACTGGCACGCTCGACGAGCGCGGCGTGTTCGGCCTTGGCCTCGGCCGCCCGGGCGCTCAACCCTTCGGCGGTGTCGCGCGCGTCACCAAGGCGCTGCTGCGTCTCAGCGAGCACGACTTCGGCGGCGGTCTTCTGCTCGGTGAGCCTGTTGATCGACTCGCGCGCTTCCGCCTGCCGCGCATCCAGGCCGGCGATCTCTTCCGTGACCTTGTTGATCTCCGACTGGATCAGGCCCGCGCGCAACTGCACGCGCGCTTCGTCGTCGTTGGCACGCTCGGCCTGCGCATGCACGCCGACGATAGACTTTTCCTGCCGGTGAATCTCGTCGGTGAGCCCGGCGATGGCGGCGGTGGCGTGGGCCATCGCCTGCTCGAAGCCGGCCGTCTCGCTGATCAACTGCTCGAGCGATGCGCGCGACTCGGTGATCTTCTCGCGCAGTTCCTTGATCTCCCGCTTGGTGGCGAGAATGCCGCGCGATTCGCTCTTGTCGCCGCCGGTCACGACGTGACGGCCACGGAACACGTCGCCCTCGAGCGTCACGACCGGGTACGGCACCGTTGGGGCGGTGCGCGACGCCGCTTCGAAGGAATCCGCAATCAGCGCGCCGCCCATCACCGCTTGAATCGCCTGCGGGAATGGACCGCCGACGCGCACCACGGAGGACAGCATCACCGATCCGTCCGGCGCGGTGAACTCCTGCGGCGCCGGCGCGGCAACGGGCGCGGCCTCTCGACCGCCGAACATCGACCGGAAGAACGACGAGGATTCCTGCGAGGGCACGCCGGTCGATTCTTGAGAGGGCACACCGGTCGAGTGCACTTCCGCTGACCCATCCGGCCGGCCGACGATGAAGCCGCAACGGCCCGCGCCTTCCTGCCGGATCAACTTGAGGCCCGCCATCACGTGCTCGAGCCGCTCGACGAGGACGTGCTGCAGCAGGTCGCCCATGCAGGCCTCGACGGCGCGCTCGTAACGCGGCTCGACCTCCATGAAGTCCGCCACGGCACCCATCTGGCCCACCTTGCCGTTGGCGTTCACCAGCACCATCCGCGCCGCGTCGGCAAAGCCGCCGCGATGCGAATCGATTTCCTCGAGCGATCGCAGCCGCGCGTCCATGCCGGCAAGTTCCTGCTCGCGCGTCCGCACATCCCGCGCGCGCCATTCGTGCTCGACACGGGCGCCGGCGAGTTCCGATTCACGGGCCGCACGCGCCACGCGGGCCGAGTCGAGGTTCTCGGTCGCCCGATGCAGCGCCTCGGCGGCGGCCTGCCGCTGCGCGCGCGCACGCTCCAGC
>CAZBYY010000139.1:0-9133 GCA_964495855.1 uncultured Acidobacterium sp.
GGCCCACCCTGAAGTCGCGTGCTCAGGGTTTCCCCTTCCACAAATTCCATGACGATGTAGAGCACGTCATCGATTTCGAGCACGTCGTACACCGCCGCGATGTTCGGGTGGGTCAGGCTGGCGATGGCACGCGCCTCGCGCAACACGCGTCGGCGCGCCTCAGCCGTACCGGCAATGTCGGAATGGAGACTCTTGAGCGCGACGCGCCGGTGGAGGCGGGTGTCCTCGGCGAGCGCAACCTCGCCCATGCCGCCCGCGCCTAGCGGACGGATGACGTCGTAGGCGCCGAGACGACTGCCGGGGACGAGGGGCACAGGCGAAACTGCGGCGATTATAGCTGAGGCGTCACCCGCCGACCGCGGATGAAACCTTCCGGCGCGAGTGGTATCATAGGGGGAGGGGGTATAAATGAGTGACAAGACTTACACCATCAGCGGCATGTCGTGCGGCGGCTGCGTCAACAGCCTGACGCGCGTCCTCAAATCCGTACCGGGCATCGAGCCTCTCAAGATTGAAGTCGGCAAGGCCCAGCTGCGCATCGATGACGCGCGCGTCACGTCGCAGACCGTCAAGGATGCGGTCGAGCGTGCCGGCTTTGCCGTGACCGCCGAGGCGTGACATGTCCCCGCTCGACTGGACGATCGCGCTCGGTGCCGTGGCGCTGATCGCGTTCGTGAACTGGTTCTTCCTCGGCAAACCGTCGCGCGCCGTCGTCGCGGCGGCATCGTCGCCCGGCGGGGTCGTCGACGTGAGCGTGACGATCGAAGGCGGCTATACCCCGTCGACGATCGAGGTCGCCGCCGGATCACGCGTACGGATGACCCTTGACCGGCGCGAGGACAACCCGTGTTCGGAAGAGATCGTGATCCCCGACTTCGGCATCCGCCGCCCGGTGCCCGCGCACGCCAAGACCGTGCTCGAGTTCACGGCCACGGCCGGCCGGCATGAGTTCACGTGCGGCATGGGCATGCTGCACGGCGCCATCATCGGAAAGTAGGCATCCATGGCTGCGGCCACCCAACCCCTGAAGATCACGCTCCCTGTTGAAGGGATGACCTGCGCCGCGTGCCAGGCCAACGTGCAACGCGCGCTTACGGCGACACCAGGCGTCGCAAAGGCCGCGGTCAACCTGATGATGCACGAAGCGACGGTCCACTACGATCCGGCGGCGACCGACCCGGCAAGGATCGTCGCCGCCATCAACGACACGGGCTACGTGTCCCACCTCCCCGTCGACAACGCAGAGGCCGCCTCTGAAGACGAGCGGCGTGAAGCAGCCCAGGCGCACGAATACGCCGACCTGCGCACGAAGTCTGTGATCAGCCTCGCCATCGGCCTGTTGGCCATGGTCGCATCGATGCCGCTCATGGGCGGCGCCGGCCACCACGCCACCGATCCGGTGATCGCGTGGACGATGCGCACGCTGGACCCGACGTTGCGATCGCTGGCGCCGTGGCTCTACGCGATCGATCCGGCCTCGCTGGCGACCGTGATGCTCCTGGCCACCATCGTGGTGATGGCCTGGGCGGGCCGTCATTTCTACGTGCGTGCGTGGAAGGGGCTGCGCCACCGCACCGCCGACATGAACACGCTCATCGCCATCGGCACGGGATCAGCGTTCGCCTATTCGGTGGTGGCGACACTTGCGCCGTCGTTGTTCGTCTCAGGCGATGCGCGGCCGGACGTCTACTACGAGGCGATCATCATCATCGTGGCGCTCGTGCTCCTGGGCAACGCCATGGAGGCGCGTGCCAAGCGCAACACGACGCGGGCGTTGCGGCAACTGGCAAAGCTGCAGCCGTCCACCGCGCGCGTGCGCCGTGACGGCCGCGAGATCGACCTGGCGGTCGCCGATGTGCGCACGGGTGACATCGTCATCGTGCGGCCAGGCGAACGTATTCCGGTTGACGGCACCGTGCGTGCCGGCGCCGGCGCCGTCGATGAATCGATGCTGACCGGCGAATCCATCCCGGTCGAGAAGCAACCCGGCGATCGCGTCATTGGCGCGACGATCAACAACTCCGGTTCGCTGGAAATCGAGGCCACGAGTCTCGGCGTCGCCAGCGTGCTCTCGCGCATCGTCCAGTTGATGAAGGACGCGCAGGGATCGCAGGCGCCCATTCAGCGGCTTGCCGATCGCATTTCGGCGATCTTCGTACCGGCCGTGCTGTCGATTGCGATCGCGACGTTTGCGTTGTGGATGATCGTGCCCGCACAGGCCGAGTTCACGGAGGCGCTAACCGCAGCCGTCGCGGTGCTGATCATCGCCTGCCCGTGCGCGATGGGCCTGGCGGTGCCCACAGCCGTGATGGTTGCCAGTGGCCGTGGCGCTTCGGCGGGCGTGCTGATCAAGGGTGGCGAACCGCTCGAACGTCTCGCCGGCATCGATACGATCGTGTTCGACAAGACCGGCACGCTCACCGAGGGACATCCGGCGGTTGTGGACATTGCCGTGGCGCCCGGCCGCGATCGCGAACAACTGCTGCGGCTGGCGGGCATCGTGGAATCGAAATCCGAACACCCACTCGCGAAGGCGATCAGCGCGTACACCAACAGCCCTCAGGGCGCAGTCACGGATTTCTCAGCAGTGGCCGGCAAAGGCGTGATCGCATCCGTCGAGGGGCACCGCGTCATCGCGGGGACACCCTCACTGCTCGATCAATCAGGAATCAGCATCGCTCCCCTGGCGGCCTCGCTCGAACAGTGGACGGCATCCGCGCGCACGGTGGTGCTCGTCGCGATCGACGGCGTCGTCGCCGGCGGGTTCGCGATCGCCGACACGCTGCGCGGCAATGCGTCGGTCGTCGTCGGCGCGCTCAAGCGGCGAGGCCTGCGCGTCGTAATGCTCAGCGGTGACCGCAAGTCGACGGCGGAGGCGATCGCCAGACAGGCGGGCGTGGACGACGTGATCGCGGAGGTGTTGCCCGAAGGCAAGGTGGATGCGATCAAGGCGCTGCAGGCGTCGGGGCATCACGTCGCGATGGTCGGCGACGGCCTCAACGACGCGCCGGCGCTGGCGCAGGCGGACATCGGCATGGCGATGGCCTCCGGCACCGACATCGCCGGCGAAGCCGCCTCGGTCACGCTGATGCGCAACGATCTCGCGAGCGTCGAGCAGGCCATCGTGCTCGCGCGCAAGACGATGCAGACGATGAAGCAGAACCTGTTCTGGGCGTTCATCTACAACGTCGTTGGCATTCCGGTCGCGGCGGGGGTGCTCTACCCTGCGTTCGGCATCCTGCTGAGCCCGATCCTGGCGAGCGCCGCGATGGCGTTCAGTTCCGTCAGCGTCGTGTCGAACAGCCTGCGCCTGAGGGGAGTCTCACTGTCATGAAGTCCACGCACGAGCACGCCATGGCGGTGGATCCGGAAATCAAGGACGCCAACCTGAAGCGCCTGCGGCGCATCGAGGGCCAGGTGCGGGGCCTGCAGAAGATGGTGGAGGAGGATCGCTACTGTCCCGACATCATCACGCAGATCGCCTCGGTGCAGGAGGCACTGCGGGGCGTCGGCCGCCAGTTGCTCCGCAATCACTTGAAGCACTGCGCGACGGCGGCGATCAAGAAAGGTCCGGCCGAGGCCGACCGGACCTACGACGAACTGCTCGAGCTGATTACTTCAATAAGTCGATAGCGGTCACGAATCGCGGCTCGATGTCGACCGGAACGTTCGTCAGCTTGTCGAGCACGGCCTTCGTCTGCGGGCGAATCACGCCGAGCGTGTCGATCAGCTGCTTCGCCTTCTGGTAGCTGCCTTCCGCCTGCAAGGTCATGATGTCGCGCGTCAGCGACGACACGGCGTCGCGGATCTTCGCGGCGTCGACGCTGAACGTACCGTCGGCGTTCACCTTGAAGGCGCCCTTGTCCAGCAGGTAGTTCAGCTGGATCGCCTGTCCGCGGCCATGCGCTTCGTTCACGCCGAAGCGCAGCGAGCGGAACGCCGACGCGAGGAAGGTGGTGTACATCGTCCGCTCGAAGGCCTTGTCGAGCTGTCCCTTGTCGACGAGATACTGCAGCGCGAACAGGCCGGAGATATCCGCCTTGGCCTCCTCGATCGCCGAGTAGGTTTCCTTCAGTTCCTGCCGCACGGTCGTCATCTTGCCGCCGACGTTGATGTCGTGCGGACCGAGGCCGTGCATGAGCTCATGCATCAGGATGTGCGTGAAGAACGCGTCGAACGCGACATTGCCCTGGTCGGCGGGCGCGAGTGCGACCTTCGAGATCGGCATCAGCACGGTGTCGAATTTCGCCTGCTGGCTGTTTTTCAGCATCACCCGCTTGCTGCCCTTTTCGCGGATCACCTGTTCGTCGTTCGGCAGGTTGAACGCCGCCGTCTGGACGCCGCGATTACCGTCACCGGCTGAAAACACGGTATTGACCACCGCGATCGGCGCGAGCGCGCCGAGGCGCGGATTGCGATATTTCGGATCGATCGGCAGGTTGTTCTCGATGTCCTGCAGCGAGCCGGCGAAGCGCTTCAACTTGTCGGACTCGGACTGGTCCTTGACGGTGATGAACGCCTCGAAGGCCGCCTTGTAGTTGAACCACTCGTCTTCATAGACCTCGTACGGCCCGATCGTCGGCTCGATCGTGGCATCGAGCTCCATCCAGCGCACGTCGCTCTGGTAGTAATCGTTGGTGACGAAGGCAGCAGCGCGAGCTTCGAGAAACGCCTTCAGCGTCGGCTGTTTGGTGGCGGCCGCCGCAGCGCGCAAGTGCTGCGCGGCAATGGCCAACTCACCCTGGTATTCGGTGCTGTACGGCACGGCGACGAATTTGCCGTCGGGACCGCGGCGAATCGTCGTGAAGAATCCCGTCGCCTTCGTCTTCTCGGCAGGGCTGAGCGAGTTGATCCACTTCTCGACGTCGGCCTTGGTCGCGCCTTCGGGATAGAAGTTCGCGGATTCGGGCTTTGGCGGCGCGCCGGGAATGAACGGCTCGTTGTGATCGAGACGTGACCACGGTCCCTTGTTCACCAGGAACGCGTGCAGCCGCGCCTTGCCCAGCGGCGACTCGTCTTTGACGAGCGAATAGAGCATCGACTCGTTGCCGGACCACACCTGCCGCAGGAACAGCGCGTCCATCACCTGCGCTGCCTTCACCAGGTGCGCCAGCGCCTCCCGCTCGTTCGCGGGCAGCGCCGAAAGATCCGCCTTCAGCTCCGTCGGCGCAAATCGCGCCGTCTTGCGCTGCAGATCCGCCGCGGCCGGATCGGCCGCCCCTGCTTGCGCCGCCGCGTGCGCGTTGAAGCCTGCGATGGTTGCGATCAATGACGCCGATGCGACTGCCATGCCCACTCTCTTCATGCTGTTGTCCCGAATGTGTTGTTCCCGACCGGGTCCGCCGTTAATGAACTCCCGACGATCCGTGCAGCATCGACGGCTCGGCACCGAGCCGGCGGATCGCCGTCTCCCACATCTTGTCGGCGTCGGTTTCGAAGAGCAGATCCTGCTGCACGGGCGCCAGCAGCCATGATCCTTGCGCGAGTTCGACGTCGAGCTGACCGGCGCCCCACCCCGCATAGCCGACGATCATCCGCACGTTCGGAGCGGGCGGCGTTTCGAGGGTCTTACGAACGAGTGTCGGTGAGGCGGACAAGTACACCCCATCCGACAGTTCGAGCGCTTCTGGATCGAGATCCTCGCGGCCCGTCAGGATCCACGCGCGCGTCGGCTCCACCGGCCCGCCGGTGTGGAGGTGCAGGTCGGGATGGATGTCCAGCGGTTCGTCGGCGGTCACGATCGTGGCAGCCGGCTCGTCCATCCGACGGTTGACGACGAGGCCGAAGGCGCCATCGGCGTTGTATTCCGCCAACAGGACGACCGTCTTGGAAAAGTTGGGATCGACGAGCTGCGGCATCGACACCAGCAGCACAGGGGCGAGAGATTCGTTCGCCATGGTTCGATACTACCCCACTGCCCGCCGGATTTTCTCGCGGACGTCGTCAGGGAAGGGCGCGGACCGGCGAGCGCGGGTATCGAAACAGACCTCCACCGTCTTCTGCGTGGCGCAGTGCGTCATGGACTCGCTCTCGTGGAGGCGCATCTCGTAGCTGTAGCTCTTGTCGCCGACGCGCGTGAACGCGCCGCTCACGACGATCAGCTGGCCGGCGGTGAGCTCGTGGTGAAAATCGATCGTCAACGTCGCCACCACGCTGCCGAGCCCGCGTGCGCGCAGGTCGTCGAGCGAGACCCCAGCCTTCGCGAGCATGTGCCACCCCGCGTCGTCAAAGAACGAGGCGTAATGGCGGACGTTCATGTGGCCGTACGCGTCACAGTGCGCGGGCATCACGATGCCGCGCGTCAGTTCGTGCCACGTCACGCTTAACTCTCCACCTGCTCGCGGAGCTTCTTCCACGCTTCGTAACGCGCCGTCGTCTCAGCGTTCGCCGGATACAGGCCGGGCAGCGGCACGCCGCGATCGATCTCGGTCATGATCCAGCCTTCGAGGCGCTCCTGTTCGACGGCCAGTGCCGTGACCTCATCCACCATCGCCGCCGGAATCACCACGGCGCCATCCTGATCGGCGACGATCACGTCGTCTGGAAAGATCGCGACGCCGCCGCACCCGATCGGCTGCTGCCAATCGACGAACGTCAGCCCCGCGACCGACGGCGGAGCCGCGGCCCCGGCGCACCATACCGGCAAGCCCGTCGAGAGCACGCCGCTCAGGTCACGCACGACGCCGTCGCTCACGAGCGCGGTCACGCCGCGCTTCTTCATGCGGCCGCAGAGGATGTCGCCCCAGAATCCGGCATCGGTGCAGCCGTTCGCATCGACGACGGCGATGCAGCCGGCTGGCATGTCTTCGATCGCGGCCCGCGTCGATTTCGGCGAGCTCCACGATGCCGGCGTCGCCAGGTCCTCGCGCGCGGGAACAAATCGAACGGTGAAGGCCCTTCCAACGACACGGGCCTGGCCTGGCGCGAGCGGAAACGCGCCGCGTATCCAGACGTTGCGGAGGCCTTTCTTGAGCAGGATGGTGGTGAGTGTGGCGGTGGTGACGCCGGTCAGCGACTGCATCTCAGGAGTCTAGTGCAACCGCGCCCGTCCGGGTGCCTGTCACCCATTCTGGCTCTGGATTACCCATGCTGGTCCTGGATCGACGCTGCGACCAGCGAACTGCCCGCGCGCCGTTAATCGGGCACGTGCCGAACTACGACAAAGCGCTCGTCTTCTTCCGGTGCGCGGAAATGAGAGGCGATTAGGTTGAAGTCCTCTTCCGTCGTCCACTTCGTCCCCGGCGGCAGGTGCGCACTGCGTGCCTTGAGCTGGGCCTTGCAAATGTCATCAGGGGTGTCGAGGAAATGCAGTTCGTGCGAGACGCCGGCGCGATCGATGATGTCCCTGAACCACGCGCGCTGGCTGCGCGTGTTTGCCGGGAAGTCGAGCACGACCGACAGACCCTTCGACAGGACGTCGACGACGTGCGGCGCCAGCATCCGGTTTACGCGGCCGGCGTATTCAATGTAGCTGGCCACGTTGACGATCAGCGTCGGAAACAGAATGTCGAGCAGCTGGTCCTGCGAGAACAGCACCGCGTTCTCCCGCCCGGCAATCTGCCTGGCGAGCGTCGACTTGCCCGCGGCCATCTTTCCGCAGAAGAAGTACAGCGTCGGCGATGCGTTCATGGCCTGTTCATACTATGGCCGTCTAGCGCCGCTGCAACTGTCGGCGCGCCCAGGCCACGGCGTCGTCGACGACAGGCGTGAGCGCGCTGCGCGCGGCGTTCTTCCTGCCCTGGCCAGGACGATCGAGGACGTCGGCGAGGCTGGCATCGCCGCTATTGCCGATCACCGTCGCGAGATTGCGGCGCAAGCGCGACAGCGGCACGTAGGTCATCGCGCTCCCCTGCACCAGCCGATGGAGGTCATCGTCCGAGCGCTGCCACAGGTCCGCGGCGGAAAGGCCATCGCGGCGCTCCGCCTGCCAGGCCGAATCGTTGCTCACCGCCGGTGCCAGATTCCAGGGGCAGACCTCCTGGCACACATCACAGCCGTATGCGTGGTTGCCAATCAGCGGCCGCTGCGCCTCCGGCACCGAGCCATCCACCTCGATGGTCAGGTACGAGATGCACTTCGTCGCATCGACCACGTGATCGTCGACGATGGCGCCGGTCGGGCACGCGTCGATGCACAAGGTGCACGATCCGCACTGATCGATCGGCGGCGCATCAGGCTCGAGCGCGAGGCTCGTGGCGATACCGCCGAGGAACATGTACGAGCCAAGCTCGCGGTTAATCAGCATCGAGTTCTTGCCGATCCACCCGAGCCCCGCATGGACCGCATAGACGCGCTCCTGCACGTGATGCTTGTCGCAGAAGATCGATGCGTCGAAGGCCGAGCCGTGCTGCTCGCGCATCCATTCGAGCAGTTTCTCGAGCCGCTCATACAGAACGACGTGGTAATCCTGTCCGCGCGCATAACGCGCCACGCGGACCGTATCTGGCCGCCGATTTCCAGTCCCTGATCCCTGATCCCTGGTCCCTGATCCCTGTTCGGTGTTGTAGATGGTGCCGGTGACGATCACCGACCTGGCAGAGGGCAGGACGTTCCGGATGTCGGCCCGGCGCTCCGCCGACTTCTCCAGGTACACCATCTCTCCCGCATAGCCGCGCGAGAGCCATTCAGGAAGGAACGCGAGTTCAGGAAATGATTCGGCCGGCGCAAGACCACAAAGGTCGAACCCGAGTTCCCGGGCCCGACCTTTGATCAGTTCACGTGTGAGGGCTCCCGACAAGGGTCACTTCCCGGGAGGTGTCCTTACTTGCTCTTCTTCACCAACTGCCGCAGCACGTACGGAAGGATGCCGCCGTTCGAGTAGGCAACCAGTTCCTCCGGCGTGTCGATGCGCGCAAGCACGGTGAACGTCTTCGTCGATCCGTCCTCGCTTCGCGCGTTGACCGTGATCTCCGAACGCGCCTTCAGCGCCGCGCCTGCGCCGGCCAGCGAGAACAGCTCGCGCCCGGTGAGGCCGAGCGAGGCGGCGTTCTGCCCCGCCTTGAACTGCAGCGGCAGCACGCCCATGTTCACGAGATTGCTGCGGTGGATGCGCTCGTAGCTCTCCGCGATCACGGCCTTCACGCCGAGCAGCATCGTTCCCTTGGCGGCCCAGTCGCGCGACGAGCCGGAGCCG
>CAZBYY010000140.1:0-9131 GCA_964495855.1 uncultured Acidobacterium sp.
CGCCGGTCATCAACTTCCCCGAAGTCGCGATCTGCGGCGTGCACGCGATCAAGGTGCTGACCGGCAAGAAGGGGCTGACGATCGACACGCTGATTTCCGAGGTCGGCTTTGACAGTTACCAGCCGGAGTTCGAGATCCAGATCCCGTTGTTGTTGAAGGCCTACGATGCGACGGCCGCGTCGAACCCCCTCAAGGCGAAGACGGCGGATGCGATCAAGGTGCTGAAGGGCTGGAACTACCGCTGGGCGGCAGATTCGGTGCCGCAAAGCGTCGCCATCTTCTACGGCGAAGACCTGTGGACGCGCGTGCAGGGCGAAGCCCGCAAGGCCAACATGCAGGTCTACGACTACATGAAGTCCAAGGCGACCAACGAAGAGCGGCTGCAGTCGCTCGCCGCCGCGGTCGACAAGCTCGCCGCCGACTTCGGCAAGTGGAACACGCCGTGGGGGGAGATCAACCGGTTCCAGCGCAACGACGGCGCGATCGTGCAGAAGTTCGACGACAGCAAGCCGAGCACGCCGGTGATGTTCGCCTCGGCGCGCTGGGGCTCGCTTGCGTCATTCGGCGCGCGGCAGTACGAGGGCACCAAGAAGTGGTACGGCACGAGCGGCAACAGCTTCGTCGCGGCCGTCGAATTCGGCGATCGCATCAAGGCCAAGGCGGTGACCGCCGGCGGCCTGAACAGCGTGCCGGGCTCGAAGCACTTCAACGATCAGGCCGAACGCTACGCGACCGGAAACTTCCGCGACGTGTATTTCTACCGTGAGGACCTCAAGGGTCACACGGAGAAGGAATACCACCCGGGCCAGTAGGTGGCAGATTGAAGATTTCTTGATTCCTTGATTCCTTGAGTGTTGGGTGATTGCCAATTTGAAATTCGACGAATGATTTGATCAATCGTTATTCGTCATTCACCCAACAATCATCAATCAAGGAATCGCCCAATCACCAATGATCACTCCCAAGCCTGCCATTCTGGAACGCGGCCACATCCGCCTCGAGCCGTTGTCGCACGGTCACCATGAGGGCCTGGTCGCCGCGGCATCCGACGGTGAGCTCTGGAATTTGTGGTTCACGTCGGTGCCGACGCCGGACACGACGCGCAAGTACATCGACGATGCGTTGAAGGGGCAGCAGCAGGGCATCTTCCTTCCCTGGGCCGTCCGCGATCTCTCCACCAACACCATCGTCGGAACGACGCGCTATCACGACATCGTCGCGCCCATCGATCGCGTGGAGATCGGGTGGACGTGGTACGCGTCCCGGTGTCAGCGGACCAGCGTCAACACCACCTGCAAGCTTCTGCTCCTGGAGTACGGCTTCGACGCGCTCGGGTGCGCCGTGATCGGCCTGCGCACCGACAATTTCAACTTCCGCTCACAGCGCGCGATCGAAGCGCTCGGTGCCAAGAAGGATGGCGTGTTGCGCCATCACCAGGCGCGCCGCGACGGTAGCGCCCGTGATTCAGTGATGTATTCGATCTTGAAGGAAGAGTGGCCGGACGTGCGCCGGCACCTGGAATTGCGGCTCCGCCGGAACGAGAAGTAGCCCCTCGCTACCGGCCGCTAGTCGGCGTTCGGATCTTCGAGGTAGGTGTAGCCCATCAGGGCTTCTTCGTAGAACTTCAGCAAGCGGCCGGCCTGGGTGTCTTCCATCCGGCCACCGTTGATTGCGGCTTCGACGTCGCGGCGCAGCTTGCCCATCAGCGCTTCCGGATCGAATTCGACGTACTTCAGCACTTCGCGAACCGAGTCGCCCTTGATGATGTGCTCGACGCGCGCGCCTTCCGTGTGGTCGATGCCGTTGTCGCCGAGCGAGATGTGGACGGCGTGCGTGTCGCCGAACAGGTTGTGCAGGTCGCCGAGAATTTCCTGGTAGGCGCCGACCAGGAACACGCCGAGGTAATACGGCTCGCCGTTGAAGCGATGCAGCATCAGCGTTTTCTTGACGTCGCGGCGATCGATGAACTGGTCGAGCTTGCCGTCCGAGTCGCAGGTGATGTCGCTCAACACCGCGTGGTTCACCGGCCGCTCGTTCAGGCGGTGGATCGGCATGACGGGGAAGAGCTGCTTGATGGCCCAGCTGTCGGGGATCGACTGGAACAGCGAGAAGTTGCAGAAGTAGGTATCCGACAGCAGCTCTTCGAGCGCCTGCAGATCCTCGGGCACGTCGGTCATGCCCTGGCACAGCTTGTAGATCTTTTCGCAGATCGCGAAATACAGGTTCTCGGCGTGCGAGCGCTGTTCGAGCGACAAATAGCCGCCGCTGAACAGGTTCATGGCCATGTCGAGCGCCTGTTGCGCGTCGTGATACGTCTCGAGCGCGTTGCGCTGGGTGACGCCGTGATACGCCTCGATCAGGTCGACGAGCGGCTGCTCGAACTCTTCCTTCGGCTCGAGCGGAATCTTCTCTTCGCCGAAATCGAGCGTGCCGAGCACGTTGAACACCAGCATGCTGTGATACGCCGAGATGGCGCGGCCGCTTTCCGAGACGATCGTCGGGTGCTTGACGCCGACTTCATCGCACACCGACTGGATGTGATAGACGACGTCGTTGGCGTATTCCTGGAGCGTGTAGTTCATCGACGATTCGAAGTTCGTCTGTGAACCGTCGTAGTCGACGCCGAGCCCGCCGCCGACGTCCATGAATTCGAGTCCCGCCCCCTGCTTGGCCAGCTCGCAGTAGACGCGGGCGGCTTCGTTCAGCGCGCCCTTGATGATGCGGATGTGCGTGATCTGGCTGCCGAGGTGAAAGTGCAGCAGCTTGAGGCAGTCTTCCATGCCTCGCTTCTTGAGCTCTTCAAAGCCGCGCAGGATTTCGGTGACGGTCAGGCCGAACTTCGACCGGAAGCCGCCCGACGACTGCCAGCGTCCCGAGCCCTTGGCGGCCAGCTTGACGCGCATGCCGATGTTGGGGCGCACGCCGACCTTCTCCGCATATTCGAGCACCAGCTCGAGCTCGGTGTACTTCTCGACCACCGGGATGATCTGCCGGCCCATCTTCTGCGCCAGCATCGCCATTTCGATGAATTCGAAATCCTTGAAGCCGTTGCAGATGATCGGTGTGTCGTTGTTCGCCATCGCCGAGACGGCGAGCAGCTCCGGCTTGCTGCCGGCCTCGAGGCCGAACCCGTACTGCGCGCCGAAGTTGAGCACCTCTTCGACGACCTGGCGCTGCTGGTTCACTTTGATCGGGTAAACGCAGACGTACTTGCCCTGGTACTGGTTCTGGTTGATCGAGTTCTGAAACGCGGTGTGGATCTCGCCGAGCCGGTGCTTCAGGATGTCGGTGAAGCGGATGAGGATCGGCACCGCGAGCCCGCGCAGTTGCAGCCGGTCGACGAGACGCTTCAGATCGACGCTGCGCTGCGGCTCTTTGGTGGGGTGAACCTGGAGATGGCCTTGCTCGTTCACCGAGAAGTAACCCTGGCCCCAACGAGGCACGTCGTACAATTCTGCGGCTTCAGTGGCCGACCAGGGCGTCGTTCCGGGACTTGCGCCGGACGTCAGGCGTGCGCCTGTAAATGTGCTCATCTCTCGGATGAACAGAATAAACCTAAATCGCGGCATTTTTTTCGGCCGGCGTCCAAAAAAAATGTAGCCTGTGTGAATGTCTTCCCAGGTGCCCGCGATCAAGGTGCTGCTGTTGCCCAAAGACACCAACGCCCTTGGCACCATCTTCGGCGGCGTCATCCTCTCGCACATCGACCTCGCCTCCGCCGTGGAGGCACGCAAGACCGCCCCCCATCGCTACGTCACCAAGGCCATGAATGCGGTGGAATTTCATGCGCCGGTGTTCGTGGGCGACCTGGTCAACTTCTTCACCGAGACCGTGCGCGTCGGTCGCACCTCGATCACGGTGAAGGTCGTCGTCGAAGCCGAGCGCTGGGGCGCGGGGCAGGGCGAGCGGGTCCTGGTGACCGAAGCGGAGGTCGTGCTGGTCGCCGTCGGCCCAGACGGACGAAAGGTGCCGATCAAGGATGCGGGTGCCTAGGGTGCCGGTGCCTGGGGTGCCTACGGTGCCTAGAGTGCCGGTGAGTGTCGGAGGAAATTCGTGATTGCGGTCTTTGCGCCTGCGTCGGTGTCGAACGTGGCCTGTGGCTTCGATGTGCTCGGGTTCGCGCTGGACGAACCGGGCGACGTGGTCATCGCGGCGCCGCAGGATGAATCTGGCGTGTCGATTTCGGCCATCGAGGGCGACGAGGGGCGGCTGCCGAAGGACGTACGAAGGAACACCGCGTCGGCAGCCGTGCTGGCGCTGTTGCAGCGGCTTGAAACGACCCGCGGCGTGGCACTGACGATTCACAAGGGCATCCCCCTCACGAGCGGCATCGGCAGCAGTGGCGCCAGCGCCGTTGCGGCGGTTGTCGCGGCGAACGAACTGCTCGGCCGTCCGGCATCAATGCGGCTGCTGCTCGAATGCGCGATGGTCGGCGAGCAAGCGGGATGCGGTGCGATCCACCCGGACAACGTCACACCGTCGTTACATGGCGGATTCATCCTCGCCCGAACCGCGCAGCCTCCGGACATTGTTCACCTGCCCGTTCCTGCCGGACTGGCGTGCGCGCTCCTGCATCCGCGCATGAGCGTCGAGACGGGCGCAGCGCGGCAATTGATAGGTGATCACGTGCCGCTGTCGGCGGCGACGCGGCAGTGGGCCAACGTCGGCGCGCTGGTGTCGGCGCTGTACACCTCGGATCTGCCGTTGCTCTCGCGGTCGCTCGTCGACACGATCGCCGAACCGAAGCGTGCGCACCTGGTGCCCGGCTTCGCCGCGATCAAGGCGGCCGCGCTCGACGCCGGCGCCCTTGGCTGCAGCCTGTCAGGGTCGGGCCCCTCGATCTTCGCCCTCGCCGCCTCGATCGAGATCGCCCGCGTCGCCGGTGATGCCATGCAACGCGCCTTCGCGAGCGCGAGCCAGATCGGAGCTGATCTGTGGGTGTGTCCGGTCGGGCGCCAGGGGGCACGGGTGGTAAAGCTCTGATATTTGCCGATTGGCGATTCGTTGATTGCCGACTGTTGAGTGATTGTCGATTTTCAAAAGGCACGACAATCGCCCAGCAATCGACAGTCAAGGAATCATCCATCGTCATTGCCCGTAACGTGTAATCTGAACACCTGATGATCTGCGTCTCCACGCGCGGCAATTCGCCCGCCGTCTCGCTCAGCGACGCGGTGCTGGCGGGTCTGGCGCCCGACGGCGGCTTGTATGTGCCCGCCACGATCGAGCGTAAGAGCGAGGCGTGGTGGAGCGCCCTTCGCGGGAAGTCATTCCAGGACGTCGCCAACGCCGTGGCGTTCGAGCTTGCCGGCGACGAGTTCGATCGCACGCTCCTCGCCGACGTGATTCGCGAGGCCCTGAACTTCCCGGTCCGCGTCGTCGAACTCGACAAAGGCCTCGGCGCGCTCGAGCTGTTTCACGGCCCCACCTTCGCGTTCAAGGACTTCGGTGCCCGCACGCTCGCGCAATTGATGTCGCGCATCAATCGCGATTCGCGTCCGATCACCATTCTTGTCGCGACGTCCGGCGATACGGGCAGCGCTGTGGCGTGCGCGTTCCATAACCTCCCAGGCGTCCGCATCGTCGTGCTGTATCCGGAAGGGCAGGTGAGCGCCGTTCAGGAGGCGCAGTTCACCACGCTCGGCGGCAACGTGACGGCGGTGGCCGTTGCAGGCACCTTCGATGATTGCCAGCGCCTTGCAAAGGAGGCGTTCGCCGACACCGGCCTGCAGTCCCGGATGCGATTGAGTTCGGCGAACTCGATCAGCCTGGGCCGGCTGCTGCCGCAGGTGTTCTACCACGCCTACGCATCGCTGCAGTACGCGGCAGGAACGCCGCTGATGATCTCGGTGCCGTCGGGCAACCTGGGCAACCTCGTCGCCGGCGTGATCGCGTGGAAGATGGGCGCGCCGATCAGCCGCTTCGCCGCACCGACGACGATCAACGATACGCTGCCGCGGTATCTCGTCTCCGGGCGCGCCGAGCCGCGGCCGTCGGTGCCCACCGCTGCGAACGCAATGGACGTCGGCAACCCGAGCAACCTCGAGAGGTTGCAGTGGTTGTTTGCCGGCGATGTCGACGCCATGCGCGCGATGATCGACTCCCGCGCGTTCACCGACGTGGATGTGAAGACGGCCATCCAGGAGCTGTATCGGAAGTACGGCTACGTCGCCGATCCGCACACCGCCATTGCCTACTGCGGCCGTTCATCATCCATGAACTGCCTGTTCCTGGCCACGGCGCATCCGGCGAAATTCCGCGAGGTCGTCGAGCCCGTGATCGGCAAGCCCGTACCGATGCCGGACGCGCTGGCGGCGACGATGGCGCGCGAAAAGGTCGTGCGGCACATCAGTCCCACGCTGCGCGAGCTGTCGGCCTTGTTATGATCGACAGATATGTCGGTGTCTGCCTCGCCAACGCTGGTACCTGAACGTTCCGCCGTCGATCCGAAATACACCTGGGACCTGTCCTCGATCTTCCCAAGCTGGGAGGCGTGGGAGGCGGCGTTTGCCGAACTCGACCGCGGCATCGACGCGTACCGGCAGTACGAAGGCACGCTCGCGCAAGGCGCTGAGCAGCTGCTTCGCGCGCTCGCCGATCGCGATGCGCTCGGTCAATTGAGTTACAAGGTCTGGTATTACCCCGCGCTGCAATACGACGAGGATCAGCGCAACAACACCATCAACGCGCGCCGCCAGCGCGTGCAATTGTTGATGGCGCGATGGCAGCAGGCCACGTCCTGGTTCCAGCCGGAATTGTTGAGGCTGCCGCTGGCGACCGTGCGCCGGTGGATGGACGAGGTTCCGGAACTCGCCCTGTATCGCTTTGCCATCGAGGAAGTGTTCCGCCTGCAGGCGCACGTGCTCGACGAGCGCGGCGAGAAGCTGCTGTCGCTCACCGAACGCCTCGGCAGCGTGGCGCGCGATTCCTACGCGGCGCTCTCGACAGCAGACGCCAAGTTCGCGACGATCACCCTCTCGACGGGCGAAAGCACGCAGGTGAGCTACGGCCAGTACCGCCGCCTGCTGGCCACGTGCCGGTCGCAGGACGATCGCCGCAAGGCCTACGAGGCGATGTACGACACGTACATCGCCTCGATCAACACCTACGCCGCCATCTACAACGGCGTCATGCACGGCGACTGGTTCGAGGCGCGCGCGCGCGGCTACCGGACGACGCTCGACGCCGCGCTGTTCGGCAACAACATCCCGACGAGCGTCGTCGAAAACCTCATTGCCGAAACGAAGAAGGGCGTGCAGGCGTTCCGACGGTACCACACGCTCCGCAAGCGCGTGCTCAACCTGCAGGAGTACTACGTCTTCGATGCGTTCGTGCCGCTGGTCGAGTTTGACGTGAAGTACGCCTATGAGGACGTGCTCGCGTGGATCGTGGAGGCGGTGGCGCCGCTTGGCGCCGAATACCAGGCGCGCGTGCGGCGCGCCTTCAGCGAACGCTGGATCGACGTCTACGAGAACCAGGGCAAGCGCAGCGGCGCCTATTCGGCGCCGGTGTACGGATCCAATCCGTACATGCTGATGAACTACAACGACACGCTGGATGCGGTGTTCACGCTCGCGCACGAACTCGGCCACTCGATGCACACGATGCTGTCGCACGAGACGCAGCCGTTCGTCTACGCCGGCTACACGATCTTCGTCGCGGAGGTGCCCTCCACGTTGAACGAAGCATTGCTGCTGGACTTCATGCTCGCGCGCGCCAAGACCAGGGAAGAACGGATCGTCCTGCTGCAGCACGCCATCGACGGCATCATCGGCACGTATTACAACCAGGTGCTGTTCGCCGATTTCGAGCTCGAGGCGCATCGCCTGGTCGAGCAGGACCAGCCGATCACGTCCGAGGTGTTGAGCGGCGTGTATTCGAAAGTGCTGGCCAAGTACTGGGGCGATGCCTTGTCGCCCGATACGCGCGCGCAGCACACCTGGGCGCGCATCCCGCATTTCTTCCAGTCGCCGTACTACGTCTACCAGTACGCAACGTGCTTTGCGTCGACGGCCAAGCTGATGGAACAGATCGGCAGCCCTGATGCGGCGATTCGCGAGGCGGCGGTCCGCCGGTATCTCCAGTTGCTGCAGTCTGGCGGCTCCGATCACCCGATGGAGTTGCTGAAGCGCGCCGGCATCGATCTGAGCCAGCCTGAGACCGTCAGAGCGGTGTCAGCACAGCTCGACGGCCTCGTCGATCGACTGGAAAAAGAACTGTTCTAGGAATGGAATGGCCGCGCGCGGTCATCCGCCCGCCGTCCAAGGAGCGCGCCCTTGGGGTCGGTACGGTGGCGGCGATCGAAGCTGTCATTCGCCCACCCGCGCCACTGGCACGCCACGCATCGATAGGGCTGGCGGCCTGAGAGCGCCCGGCGCAGCCATTCGAGCGGCCCCCGCAAGCGCGACAGCCGCACGGGATACTTGCCGCACCGAGGGCAGCCTTCGAGGATCCTGTACACGGGCGCCCCTTCCTGCTGCCAGTCTACCGCCGGGCCCAGGCGGCGGGCGGCGGGTGATGTAACTTGCGTTAATCCGGATTAACGGATATAGTTCCGTTTGTCCGTGACCATCGCCCCGATCCTCGACCACATGGCCGCGTTGGCGGATCCCATCCGCTGCCGCATCCTCCTGCCGCTCGAACGGCATGAGCTGACCGTGAACGAGATCTGCTCGATTCTCCAGCTGCCGCAATCCACCGTCAGCCGCCATCTCAAGACGCTGGCCGACGACGGGTGGGTCGTGTCGCGGCGGGACGGCACCAGCCGCTTTTACGGCATGGCGATGCAGGAGCTCGATCCCGGCGCGCAGCGGCTGTGGCCGCTCATTCGTGAGCAGGTCGCCGGCACCAACGGCGCTGAGCAGGACGAGCGCCGGCTCAAGAGCGTGTTGTCGAGCCGCCGCTCCAAGTCGGAAGAGTTCTTCGCATCGGCATCGGGAAAATGGGATCACCTTCGCGCCGAACTGTTCGGCGACCGGTTCCACCTGCGCGCGCTCCTGGCGCTGATCGACCCGAACCTGACCGTGGGCGACCTGGGTTGCGGCACGGGGCAGGTGAGTGAGCTCATCGCGCCGCATGTGGCCCATGTGATCGCGGTCGACGGCTCGCAGGACGCCAGTCCGCACGACATC
>CAZBYY010000141.1:0-9069 GCA_964495855.1 uncultured Acidobacterium sp.
CGGACCCGGGTGCGTCCACTCGGGCTTGTCGGGAATGTCGATCTTCGCGCCGGCCGACTTCACGAGCAGGCCCTCGAGGTTCGCGTAGACGAGGTCGGCCTTCTTCAGCGTGTCGCGCAACCGCGTGAACGCCGTCATCGGATCGGCGCGACGGGTGTGCACCTGCACGTCGCCGATGATCAGCATCTCGACGGCCTTGTCGCCGTAGGTGCCCGACCACTTCCAGGCGGCATCCCCGCTGGCGGCGACGGAGAGGCAGAGCACGGCAATGAGCGTCAGGTATCGCGTCATGGCTGGTAATACTACGCCGAACGCACGCCGCCTGCCACGTGAGACGCGGGCGGTTACTCCGGCTCGACGATCGGCAGCCGAACCGTTCCGCCGTCCGGGAGGTCCGTTCGATCGTTGAACTCAGCGCTGTGGCTGAAGGTCTGCTCGTCGTCTTCGGCGCGCGGCATCGACGACGGGTCGCGAGGATTGACGCCTTCGACGTCCGCATCATCGGCTCGCGGCCGATGCGCATACCGCAGATCGGCGATGTATTCGTCCTGCTGAGTGTCGGGCTTGTTCGGATCGCGCATGGTCACCTCTGCTGCCCGGATGCTGCACGTTCCTGGCCGCGCCCTTGCGCGAATCTCAGGGGTGGAGCTCACCTGTGTCGGGCGCTTGTGAGGAGGCCAGAAAGGCCGCGTGGGCCGCGCGCTCTCACGATAGGATGCGAGGTGATGGCGATCACGACGACCGATCGGTTCGCATCGGCCTTGGTGTTTGCCCACCAGGTGCATCGGCATCAGCGCCGCAAGGGCACGGGCATCCCGTACATCGCCCATGTCCTCGGTGTCGCTGCGCTCGCGATCGAATACGGGGCTGACGAAGACGAATCGATCGCGGCGCTCTTGCACGACGCGGCCGAAGATGGCGGCGGGGAAGCCACGCTGGCGGAGATCCGCGCGCAGTTCGGCGACCGCGTCGGGGATATCGTCCTCGGCTGCAGTGACAGCCTGGTTGAGGATCCGGAGGACAAGCTCCCGTGGATCGAGCGCAAGGAGAATTACCTCGCACACCTCGAGCACGCGAGCGCGTCAGTGTGCCTGGTGTCCGCGGCCGACAAGCTGCACAACGTGCGCTCGATCATTCGCGATTACCACGAGCACGGCGAGGAGATCTGGGAGCGCTTCCTGGGAAAGCGCGACGGCACGCTGTGGTACTACGAAACCGTCGCCCACACCCTGCTGCGACGCTCGTTCTCGCCATGGACCAGGGATCTTCAATCAGCCGTTGACGACCTGCTGGCGCTGACGGGGGGGATGGGAATTAGGAACTAGGAATTAGGAATTAGGAACTGGGAATTCCCATTTCCCATTTCCCATTTCCCAATGCCCAATTCCTAGTTTTTACGGAAACAACGCCGGCGCCACGCGCTTCTTGGTCGCCTGCTCGAACGCGTACGCAATCTCGATCAGCTTGGGCTCGCTGCATTGCGCGCCGACAAATCCCACGCCGAACGGGGCGGGCTTTGCGTCGAAGCCCGCCGGATACGGCTGGTTCTGCGGCGCGTTCGGCACCATGCCGAACGGCACGGCAATGATCGGATACCCGGCGCGCGACGCGATCCCGGCGCCGGAGCCGCCAGGCGTGATGAACGCGTCGAGCTTGTACTGCTTCAATACGCCGTCGATGCCTTGATCGCGGCTCAACCGCCGATCCTTCGCATCGTCGGCATCGAGCCGGGCTTTGTCGGCGACGAGATCGATTTCATCCGAGATGTCGAAGCGCGACTGGCCGTACTTGATCGCGCCGGCCTTGGCGTGCGCGAGGTTCCATTCGCGATGCTCGGTCAGCGTCTTCACCGGCGCTGTGGGGCCAAGCGACTTTAGCCAGGCGTTGTAGTCACGCTTCATGCCGTACTTGAAATTGATCGAGCAGTTCTCGTCCTTGCCCTTCGCGTGTTCGGCACCCGAGCAGAAATCCCAGAGGGGGAAGCTGTCGTTGGCATCCTTTGCGACGAACGACGGGATGTCGGCTGGATCGACGATCGTGGCGCCCTGCTGCTTCAGGACGGCGATGGCGTCGGCCATCAGCTTGGCCTGTTCGGCGCTGACGCCTCCGCGAGGCGACGTCTCGCCTGGCAGCGTGACGCGATCGATGTAGAACGCCCGCGGCACGCCGATGCGAACGCCCTTCAGGCCATTCGCGTTCAAGAACCTTGTGTAGTCACGATTCGGCGGCGGCGTGCACGTGCTCGTCGCCGGATCATTCGGATCCGGTGAGGCGCCTTCCATCGCGCCGAGCATGATCGCCGCGTCGGCCACGCTCTTGGTCATCGGTCCCGCCGTGTCGTGATCGGCGGAGATCGGGATCACGCCGTACCGGCTGATGCGGCCGATCGTCGGCCGGATGCCGACCAGCATGTTCGCGTTCGACGGGCTGATGATCGATCCACCCGTATCCGACCCGACGTTACCCGCCCAGAAGTTCGCCGCCGTGCCGACACCCGAACTCGATCCGCCGGTTTGCAGCACCGGGCGCCCATCGCTGTCCGGGCGCGGATCAGGCCGCGGGTCGTACGGGTTGAACGCAAATCCACCGACCGCGTTGTAGTTGCCGGGCATTGCCGTGGGATTGCCTGCGACCCAGTTGGCGAGTTCGGTGAGCCCCGTCTTCGCCAGGATGATCGCGCCGGAGGCCTTGAGGTTCTTCGTCAACGTCGCTTCATACGGCGGAATGAAGCCGGCAAACGCCAGAGCCCCACCCGTTGTCGGCATGTTGGTGGTGTGGATGTTGTCCTTGAGCGCCACGGGAATGCCGTGCAGCGGACCTCGCAGCTTGCCTTGCGCGCGCTCGCGGTCGAGCTGATCGGCTTCCTCGAGCGCCTTCGGGTTCACCGCCAGCGTCGCGTTGATGCGGTCCTCGTAGGTCGCCATGCGCGCGAGGTACTGCTCGACGAGTTGCCGGGATGTGACCTGCCCCTTCGCGAGCGCGGCCTGCATTTGCGGGATCGTGGCCTCGACGACGGAGAAGCGCGCCGTCTGGGTCGAGACGCCGCCGGAGAGCAGCAGCGTGACGGCAAGGATCACGGCAATTCGAGCGGACAGCTTCATGCGCGGTATTCTACAGGCACCGTGGACATCTCGTTTGCGCATGCCTGCGATCTCGTCGGACAGGCTCTGGCCGGATCGTTTCGACGCGACCTCGCCGACTCACTCGGCTCGGCACGCACGATGGCCGAAGCCCTGAAGCCGTTGCGCGATGCGATGCGCGCCAACCGGTTTTCGTCCGGCGGCCGCACCGTGTTCCTCGATCGCGTCGTGACCACCTACGACGGCCGCACCATTGCCGACGGCTTCAACGTGCTGCACGACTGGGACGGCGTGCGCCAGCAGGTCAACCCCGACACGATCCCCGTCGACGTGCTGCACTTCATCGCCGAACAGCGCGTCGCCGATCCGCCGACGCCCGTCGAGCCCGCGATCCTGCTCGACTACTACTTCATGAACGTGCTCGCGCTGCTGTCGATGCGCGCGTGGGACGATGGCGATCCGGACGCCAACTACGACCTCGTCGATGGACTGCTGCAAGAGCTGCAGGGGCCGAACGGCAGCGGCCACCGCTTTGCCGACGATGCCGAGACGCTGATGCTGATCGCGACAGCGCATTACGAGAAAGAGGAGTGGGGCTACGACCGGCTGCTGGCCCGGGTGCGGCAGCTCGACGCGACGCACCAGCTGCGCGTCAGCATCGGCCACGCGCAGGCGATGGGATGCCACCTGCGTTTCGGCTTCGAGGCGCAATGCGGCCGCGATACCGTGCTGCTGCGCGACGACAACGTGGCCGATTACCCGTGGCTGTGCTTCGCACTCTCCGCGGTGATGCGCGAGTACTCTCGCCTGGTCGAAGGGTCGATCGACAATCGCGATCGCGCGATCATCGAAGAGGCGTTGCTCAACGGGCTGACGGCAGACGCGCGCGCGTTCATGGGCGTGCCGCCGAAATCACTCGCTGACTGGGAGCAGGACCGCCTCGAGATCGTCAGGGGCTTCACGCGCCACAAGTCCGCGCTGCTCGAGAGGTTCCCGCGCTACCGCCCGAACGACACCGACTATTCGCCGCTCTCGTTGTTCTTCAACTTCTCCCACAACGTCATCAAGGGCACCGTCGTCGACGCGTTGTTGTGGGGCGAGCCGTGGGACGTGTCGCTCAACGACCTGTTCACCGGCATCCCGCGCGAGGGCTTGGAAGAAGGATCGAAGCAGCTGCTCGCCAACACGCTGATGGCGTACGCGCGATCGAGCCCCGATCGCATTCGCGGCAAGCTGATGCCCGTGATCGTCTACGACCCGCAAGCGGGCCGCCACGCCTACACGGTGACGATGGAGAAACTCACTTCTTAGTGGCGGACCACGGCACCTCGCCTTTCGCCGTGGTCATGGTTCCGGTGATCGTGTTGCCGTTCACGGTTCCCTTGTAGGTGGCGTCACCGGCCTTGAACGTGAATTCGTTGCCGAGCAGCTTGCCCATCGCGATCGTCTGCGCCTTGCCGTTGACGGTGATGGTGCCCTGGACGCGCTGATACTCCTGCGTCAACGCCATCGTCCCGTTGCCGGTCGACCACGTTCCCGCGATCTTTGCCGGCACGATCCACAGCAACGCTTCGCACCACGCCTCGCATTCCGACTGCTGCGGGAGCGTGACGCGCTGATCCGGCTCCCACCCATCGATGCCAAACGTATTGGCGACGATGCGCGAACCGGGCGCGAGGTTGTAGAACTTCGGCGCGAGGCGATTCATGTTGACGGGCAGCAGGAAGAGGGCGAGGACGTTCGCCTTCGAGATGTCGTACTCGTACATGTCCGCTGGCACGAACTGCGCCTTGTCGGCGACGCCGGCGCTGCTGGCGAGCTGGCGCGACAGCGCGACCATGTCCGGGTTGTATTCGACACCGAGACCGCGCGCGCCGAGTTTGGCCGCGGCGATGATGTTGCGGCCATCGCCGGAACCGAGGTCGATCACGAAATCAGCGGGCCCGACCTTGGCCATCTCCATCATCTTGTTGACCATGTCGGGCGGCGACGGAACCCAGACCACGTCCTTGCCCGCCTGTCCTGACACAGGCTCGAACTTCTTGTCGCCGGCGGGTTCTTGCGCGGCGGCCGTGCCGCAGAGAACGACCAAGGAAAAACCAATCGCCAACAGGCGTCGTGTCATGGCGTGCATCCTGGAAGTTGAAACGCGCCAATGCGCGTCGAGTAGCTCGTCGCGTCTTTCTTGAGGTAGTCGCCGACGTACCAGATCGTGCAGTCGTCGCTGGGATCGACGGCCGTCTGCGAATAATCCTGCCACCGAAGCGTCGAGGTTTGTGCGGCCTCGCCAGTCGCGAGCACTGCTTCCTTCAGCGTAAGCACGCCGGGCGGATCGTTTGCGAGCCGGCCTGCGAATCGCTGTCCTGCGAATTCAGCGGCGCTGCCGTAGGAGTAGCCGATGCCGATGTTGCCGTGCTTGTCCATCGCCGGGCTTGCCATCCAGCGATATGGTGCCAAGGGTGCCGGTGCCTCAGGTGCCGGGGAGTACGTGCCTTGTTGAAATAGCTTCACGGCGCCCGACGGATCGATCCTGAATTCGTACCAGCGCACGCCGCCGCCCCCTGCGGCCGTGTTCACTGAGTGCACGGCGACGATCGATTGCTGCTTGCCAATGCGGCGATACACGACGCGAGCCATGAGCTTGTCGCCTTGGGCGTCGAGGCGGCGATCGGCGCCCAACTGCGGCACGCAATTGGTCAACTGGCCGTCGCACAGGTAGTGATACGGCGCGACGGGAATCCGCGTTGGTCCTTCGAGGTGGGACTTCGATGCGTCGGACCAGTTTGTGAAGATCTTCCACGACAGGATCGCGTCATCGTCGAAGACCTTCTTCAGTTGCGTCCCGCCCGCTGCGAGCATCACGTTCGGTGCGCCGCGCGGCGGCAGTTGCGTGCCGTCGACATCGGCGTTGTTCAGGAAGTTCACGTCGTTGATCACGAAACACTGCTCGCGGGCGGGGCGGCCTTTCAGCATGGCGTCGCGCTCGACGACGCAGGCATGTTTCTCGATCACCTCGTCGCCGGTGCTGCTTGGGACGTAGTAGCCGTCGGGCCAGATCGCGGGCCGAGGGTAATCGGGGAAGAGCGGACGGAGGAATTCGTATCGGTAGTACGAGCCAAGAGGATCGTCGCTCGTGCTGATCGCGTAGCAGACGGAGTAGGGGCCTGACGGGGGTGCCAAAGGTGCCAAAGGTGCCGAGGGTGCCTGGGGTGCCACGGGTGCCTGAGGTGCCTGAGGTGCCGCTGGTGCCGGTGCGGGTTGGTACAGCACTTCGGCGGGGCCCGGTTGATTCGGTCGACCTGACGGGCTTTCGTAGGCTTGTGGACGCGCCTTCCACGCCGGCGGTTGATCCGGACGTTCTGCGGCACGGGTGAAGATCGGCATCACGATCAGCCATCGCTGCGCGATCTGGTCGTAGCGCACCACGGCGTCACCGTTGTTGCGCGCTTCGCAGGTGCCGCCGAAATTGCGAAAGACGTTGTTCGTGTTGACGGGGCCGTAGAGCGCCCGGCCGGTGTCAGGAAAACGCCGGCCCCGCTTGGTAAATACGGCCATGCGCGAATTGACGATCTGGACGATGTGATTCGGTCCGACTGCGAGGGAGTTGTCCGAAGGGTTCCGTAGTACGGCCGATCCCTGGGGGCCGGTAAAGCCGACGCCCAGCCCGTCGAAACTGGCGGCGATCGTTGCGGGTGGCCGATTTCCGGGCGTGGTTTGTTCCACCGTCTGCGTGGCGGTCACCCCGGCGAGCGCGAGGACACCAAACAATTGGATTACTCGGGCGGCCAGCGTCATCAGGGTGGCTGAAGTATACGTCCCAGGTTTCGCCCCGATCGCCCGACCTTTCCGTAGCGCCAACCCCCCGCCTTCGGGTATTGTTCAACGCTGGAGGAAGAGGCATGGCAGTTGTTCGTCGGATTCTTGTTTTAACGTGCATGGCGGTTTTTGGGGCGACCCCACTGGCCTATGCGCAGCTGACCACCGGGTCGATCACGGGCACCGTGACCGATGCCAGCGGGGCGATGCTGCCGGGCGTGACGATTACGATCAGCGGCGAGCGTTTGATTGGCGGCCCGCAGAACCAGGTCAGCGACACGACCGGCACGTACCGGTTCGATCGCCTGGTGCCGGGCTCGTATGCCGTGAAGTTCGAACTGCAGGGGTTCCGCACGGTGGATCGCCCGGACGTGCGCATCAGCGCCGGCTTTGTGGCGACCATCAACGCAAAGATGGAAGTCGGCAGCGTCAGCGAGACGATCACCGTCACCGGTGAATCGCCGACCGTTGACGTGCGCTCGAACGTGCAGCAGACGGTCATGAACCAGGAAATCCTGGAAGGCATTCCGACCGGCCGCGATCCGTGGTCGCTTGCGAAGCTGATCCCGGGCGTGCAGGTTGCGACCTACGACGTGGGCGGCACGCAGTCGATGCAGCAGAGCAGCATGTCGGCGCACGGCTCGAGCACCAACGACGTCAGCTACAACATCGACGGCGCGACGGTGAACTGGCCGGGCGGCGGCGGCGGCGCGACGATGATCTACTACGACCAGGGCATGTTCGAAGAGGTCAACTACATGACCTCGGCGATCCCTGCCGAAATGCTCGCCGGCGGCGTCAGCATCAACATGGTGACGAAGGACGGCGGCAACCAGTGGAAGGGCAACCTCCGCTACAACTTCTCGAACAAGGACCTGCAGTCGG
The DNA here is from genome assembly GCA_964495855.1 of uncultured Acidobacterium sp. Taxonomy (GTDB): domain Bacteria; phylum Acidobacteriota; class Vicinamibacteria; order Vicinamibacterales; family UBA2999; genus 12-FULL-67-14b. The sequence continues at coordinate 7,782 of CAZBYY010000141.1, forward strand.
ATAACTTCAGCGCCACCAAGGCGCTCGTGCCGACGTTCCTTGGCAACCCGACCAAGAAGACCTACGACCTGAACCTCGCCGGCGGCGGCGCGCTGGTCCAGAACAAGGTGTGGGTGAACGGCACGATCCGCAAGTGGGTCGTCAACAAGTTCGTCAACGCCAGGAACTCGGACGGCACGCAGGCGCTCGACGACAACGACCTGAAGAACTACTCGGGCAAGGTCGTCACGCAGCTGTCGCAGAACCAGAAGCTGTCGGTGGGCTATTTCTGGAACAACAAGATCCGCGGCCATCGCCGTGACAGCCAGGACCTGATCCCGGATATCGCGTCGGTCGTGCAGGGTAACCCCGTCAACACCTACCAGGCGAAGTACACCGGCATCCGCGGCGCGCTCGTGTTCGAGTCGAACTTCAGCTTGATGGACGGCCAGACCGACTACACGTACCAGCCGAACACCGATCGCTCGCTCGTGCGCATCATCGACACGGTGACGACGGAAGTGTTCAACGCGTCGACGCGCGAAGAGCACCAGCCGAACTCGCGCCGCCAGTTCGACAACACCTTCACCTACGGCAAGAGCGGCTTCGGCGGCGAGCACCTGTTCAAGGGCGGCGTGCAGTGGGGCCGCTTGTTCTACGGCTCCGATTACTCGGTGCTGAACGATCACTGGCTGGTCTACAACAACCGCGTCCCCACGGCCGTCCGCATCTACAACTCGCCCGCCTTCTCGAAGAACGAGGCCAACGTGCTCGGCTTCTTCCTGCAGGATGCGTTCACGGCCGGCAAGCTGTCGCTGAACGTCGGCGGGCGCTTCGACCGCTACAACGGCAAGCTGCCGGCGCAGTCGGCTCCGGGCGGCACCTTCTCGGGCCCGCGCACGGTCGCCGAGAAGGAAGTGATCAACCAGAACATCGCCGTGTGGCGCCTCGGCGCGTCGTACGACCTCACCGGTAACGGCCGCACCGCGCTCAAGGCGAGCGCCAGCCGCTACGGCCTGCAGGTCGGCATCGATCGCGTCACCAACGTCAATCCGCTGACCGTCGGCAGCGCAGACTGCCCGTGGTCGGATCCGAACGGCAACCGCAAGTACGACGCCGGCGAAATCAACCTCGCCACCTGCCCCGCGTTCAGCGGCGGCTCGGTGACCGGCTACGCGCCGGGCGTGGCGTGGCCGTATTCGGATGAGTACACCGCCGGTATCGAGACGCAGCTCCCCGGCGCCGTGCGCATGGGCGCGATGTTCTACTACCGCACCAACCGCAAGCAGATCGGCCAGGTCAACTCGCT
>CAZBYY010000142.1:0-9002 GCA_964495855.1 uncultured Acidobacterium sp.
TCCATCTTCTTTTGCGCCGGTTCGCTCGACAGCTGCTGGAGCATGTCGACGTACTTCTTCTCGATGACGGGCCACGCATAATGCCGCTCGAAGAACGCGCGGCCGTTGCGTCCCAGCGCCGCTTGCAAGCTTGGCGTCGTATCGAGCGCCCGCATCGTTTCGGCGAACTCGGCGAAGTTCTCGTAATACAGCCCCGCATTGCTGCGGATGCACTGTCCCTGCAAGACATCGCACTTGGCGTTGGCGAGCACGGGCTTGCCCATCGCCCACGCCTCGAGCGCGACCATCGAGAGGCTTTCGAGGTACGACGGCATGATCAGCACCTCGGCGGCGGCCATCGCGTCGTACTTGTCCTGGTCCTCCAGGAACCCGAGGTGATGGATGCGCGGGTGCGTCGGAATCGGCACGTGCGGCGTGCCGATCAGCACGAGATGCATGCTGTCGACCAGCATGCCGCTGTAATGCTCGAAGAACTCGAACAGCTCGACGCAGCCCTTGTTCTCGTCGATGCGGCCGACGTAGATCGCGAAGCGGTCACGCATGTCGAACTTCTGGCGGAACCGCGCCCCGTTCGATCGCTCGGGAATCTCCGAGCCGATGCCGACCACAACACCAGGAACCGACTCGTTCTGCGAGACGCCCTGGATGAGCGCGCGCTCTTCGTACGAGTTGTACATGAACGCCCGCACACCTCGAAACACCGGCGGATACAGGCCGAGCCCGAGTGCGCTGTCTCGTTCGGCCGTCGGCACCAGGATCGCCTTGTGCGGCACCGCGCGACAGCCATGGAACGAGTGGTAGTAACGGAAGCTGAAGAAGATGAAGAAGTCGTAATCGGCTTCGTGCTTCTTGATGTGGTCGATCAGCGCGGGGCTCGTCGGCCCTTCCGACTCGAGCCACGCCAGTTCATCCCGCAGCGAGTGCTGCTCTGTAAAGACCTTCTCCGACCACTTGGCAAACGTGACCGGATCGCGCTCAACGGACACGGGGAAGCGGTGGACCGGAATGCCGTGCACCATCTCCTTGCCCGCAGGCAGATCGTTCTTCCACGAGATGTAGTCGCGATGGGCGCACGTCGTCAGCACCTCGACCTCGACATGCTTCGCGAGGTGCTCGGCGACATAGCGCGCGTGCTGCTCGGCGCCGCCGTTGATGTCGGCGCCGTACCGTTGGACGACGACCGCGATCTTCACTGCTCGTCGGACGACTTGGGCGACTCTGGCGAGTCGGGTGAGTCGGATGACGCGGGCGAGTCTGCTGGCGTGGGAGAGTTGTCCATGGGGGGCTCCGGTGCGTCGAACCCTCCATTCATCTCCATGTCGTCGCCATCGTCATCATCATCGGCGCCGTCGAAGCCGCCTGCCGCCTGCGCGTCGGGTGTGCCCATCGGCGCGCCCGGCCCGCCCTGCGGACCCTGGCCTCGCCGGCCGCGGCGGCGTCGGCGACGACGGCGACCCGCTCCTTCGCCCGCTTGTCCCGCGCCAGGCACGAACCCTTCGAACGATCCTGCCGCACCCTGCGCACCGGCACCGGCACCGGCAGCGGCACCGGCACTCGAGGCACCGGAGGCACCTTCAATGACTTCCGGCCGATATTGGACGACACCTTCAAGGGCCCGCACACGGCGCTCGCTGAAATCCAGCCGGCTCGACAGCGATTCCACCTTCATGCGCAGGTTCTGCACCTCGATGCCCATGCGCGTGGTTTCCAGCACGATGTTGTGCAGCACCTCGTAATAGAGCGCGTTCCATTCGTTCCGCGAACGCTTCAACTCGTGCTCGTTCTGCCGCAGCGTCTGGCGCGTTTCGATCGACAGCCGCGCCTGTCGCTTGATCGTGTCGAGGTTGAACTGCGCCTGTGCGTGCAGGATCTGGTTGAGCGTGTTCGGGTTGAAGAACAGTTTCAGCAGCGGCCGCAGCAGGCGGCGAATCAGCCGCATCCCGCCGCGATGCGACGTAAACAGCGTCTGGTCGTCGAATTCGTAGGGCGGCGCGATCTTCGCCGGAATCGGCTCGTCGATCAGCGGCTCCGGGGCGGGGCGGCTCTTCCTGAATTGCTCGAGCAGATCCGAGCGCAGGTTCTTGGGATCGAGGAACTTCTCGAGTCGCACCGTCGCCAGTTCGCGGATCTGCGCCTCGGTGTAATCCTGCCCGCGCTTCTCGAGAATGCGCTGGCGGATCTGCTTCATGATCTGCTCGACGTCGACCGATTCGGATCGAATGTTGAATTCGCTCATCGGAATGTCCGTGCTTTCTGTGCCTCTGCGGCGCTTAGGCGCCCTGCGGCTTGTGGTGCCGCCGGCGGCTGGCAAACTCCGGCGCTTCCTTGATGCAGGTGCCGAGAATACCGAGTGACTGTTTGAATGCGTGCATGCCCGCGCGCGTCATCTGCGCGGGCGTTTCTCCAACACTGGGGAAGCCGTTCTCGTCCGGCGTGAGCTGCTCCCAGTTCTCGAACAGGCGGCCCCACGGGCTGTCGAGCACCTGCTTCATGTGCCGCTCGGCGTTCAGCGGATACCACAGGCTGTCGTGATAGATGACGCTGGCGATGTAGGACCACGGTGCCAGCACGGTCTTCAACGACCACTCGATCGGCTTCTTCAGCGGCCCCCAGTAAATGAGGTGCTGCATCTTCGACGCAAACGTCATCTGCTTGAACGGACCGTCGAAGTGCCAGTTCTCCTTGGCCGCCTCGGTGTCGCCGGTAATCTCGATGTCGCGCGGATCGCCGCAGCCGAGCCCCAGCTCGTGCGCCATGCGGATGTACTTGATCGACATCGGGTCGAGGCCCATCAGCTTCGCCGCCACCGCGTCGATCGCCACCTGGTCGGCGCTGGCGAGCATCACGTTCTTGACGTGCGGGATCATGCAGCGAGGCCCTGGACCGTCACCCGCAAACGTGCCGTCCATCACCGCGAATACGCCGCGATGAATCTTCTTCTGGATCATCAGCAGGTCGACGAGGGTCTCGTGGATCACCGGGTGCGTCCAGTGCCGTTTTTCGTTGAGCAGTCCGCCGAACGCGTTCTTCATCGCGCCAGTGGTCGTGGTGAAGATGTGCGTCTTGACCGTCGGCAGGTGCAGGATGTTCTCCCCGATGAAGCGCTTGGGGATCATGAATCCGTCAGGGTAGACGTCGTTCAGGCAGATGAACTTGTCGGCAAGGTCGCCGACCGCGTCGCGGATGTTGATCCACGGCTCGTCGCCTTCGTACAGGTGGATGTTGCGCAGGCCGTGCGCCTGCACCACCGGCAACTGCTTGTTTTCCGCCTCGCCCAGGTGGGCGTCAATGACGACGGTGCGGTTGTGGCACGCGTGAATCAGGCTGGGATCGTAGCCATCCCGCTTCATCGCCTCGATCACGCCGTCCAGCTGCCAGGGTGTCGTCGACGATCCCGGGAAGAAGAAGTGCCAGGAGATGTTGACCTTCAGCGCGGTGTCAGCGTCCTTCGCCAGGACGTCCTGATACCCCGCCAGGTTCATGACCGCGTGCGTGTCCTTGCGGACCGTTGCGGGCGTCGTCTTGACGATTGCGACTTTGGATCGTGCCAAATACCTCTTACGATCCGAACGGTCGATAGATGATGAGCACCGCGGTCACGCCCCACAACAGCACGCACGCCAGCAGCGGCCGATCGCTGAGCAGCAGATCCGATGGATTCCCCCCGCCCGACTTGCGATGGACGAGGTAGAGATACCGGAACAGCCCATAGATCGGAAACGGCGTGGTCAGCACCAGCCACTCGGTGCCGAAGAACGCATGCGTCTCGGGGCTCGCGCAGTAAATGATGTAGGCGACCATCGTGGCCGCGGCAACTACACCAATCATCTGATCGAGCAAGTACGGGTCGTACTCCTCCAGAATCTTGCGATGCCCCTTGGCCCCGGACGCAAGCAGCGTGATTTCGTGACGCCGCTTCGCCAGCCCAAGGAACAACGCGCCCAGCATCGTGCAGACCAGCAGCCAATTGCTGACATGCACGCCGATTACCAATCCTCCCGCCACCGCCCGCAACACGAAGCCGATCGCAATCGCCATCACGTCAAGGACGACGAGGTGTTTCAGCGAGGTGGTGTACACGACGATCAACGCGAGATACGCGGCTGCGGCCGCGCCGAAGGCCGGCCGCAACCAGAACCCGATGGCAAGCGCCGACACGCCGAGTGCGGCGGCAACCGCCATCGCCGCGCCCGGTGAGACATCTCCTGCGGCGATGGGCCGCAGCCGTTTCACCGGATGCCGCCGATCCTGTTCGCGGTCCGCGACGTCGTTGATCAGGTAGACCACGCTCGACACCGCGCAAAAAATCAAAAAGGCCGCCGTGGCTCTCGCCAGGGCGGCCGGATCGAGCAATTTGACGGCAAAAATCAGCGCCGCAAAAACAATCAGGTTCTTGTGCCACTGATCCGGTCGCAGCGAAACGATCAGGCTCGCCGCCGTGGACCGAGTCTTCAAAACGTGCGTGCCTTACTTGTAGCTCTTGATCGCGTCCGCCTCGTTGTCGTACGTGTCGAACACCGTCAGCAACTTGGTGATCGACAGCAGATCCTCGATGCGCTTCGTCAGATTCAACAGCTTCAGACTGCCGCCCTGGCGGCTTACCGTCGTGTAGGTCCGCACCACTTCACCGAGGCCCGCGCTATCGATGTAGGGAACGGATTCGAGGTTCAACAACAGCTTCTTCTTGCCGGCGGCGAGCAGGCTGTTGATCTTGTCCTTCAGCAACTCATCGCCTTCACCCAAGGTCATCTTGCCCTTGAGATCCAGCACGGTCACATCACTCACAGTGCGTTCGACGATTTCCATTCGCTAGGTCCCCTGCGTCGATAATCGCTAACAAACTAAAGGTTTGGCGCACGTAATCTATCACATGCGCCTCACCCGTTTACTCAGTTTCCCGGCGCATCTTCTTGCGGTTGCGCTTGCGGGCCAGCGCCTGCTTCGCGCGGCGCTTGTCACCCGGCTTCAAGTAGAAGGAGTGCTTCTTGATGTCCTTGATGATGTCTTCCTGCTGCACCTTGCGCTTGAACCGGCGCAACGCGCTTTCGATCGACTCACCCTCTTGCAATTTCACTTCGGCCATCTAGAATTCACCTCCCCTCAATAGGATTCGGCCCAATTGGAACAGGCCAAGTATGCTAGGCTATCACATCCCTAGAGCGCCTTCATTGCGCAAATAAACCTTTTGTAATCTAGGGTTTAGCAGCCATGCGCATCCTCGTCCTCGGCTCCGGCGCGCGCGAGCACGCCCTCGCCTGGAAGCTCTCCACCGAACCAACCGTCAGTCACGTCGTCTGCGCTCCCGGGAATGCCGGCATCGCCCGCACCCTCCGGACCGCCCCTGTCGACATCCTGGATGCCGAAGCCGTGCTTCGGCTCGTGGACCGCGAACGGATCGACCTCACGGTCGTCGGGCCAGAGGCGCCGCTGGAAAAAGGGCTCGCCGACCGGTTTGCGATGGAAGGGCGCCCGGTCTTCGGGCCGACCCGGGCGGCGGCGCAGCTGGAAACCAGCAAAGCCTTCGCCAAGGACTTCATGCATCGGCACGGGGTTCCGACGGCGCGCTATCGCGTCTGCACCTCGGCACCCGACGCGATCGACGCGATACGGTCCGGCCAGTTTGGCGACGCCCTCGTCGTGAAGGCCGACGGCCTGGCCGCCGGAAAGGGGGTCGTGGTCGCTCCCGATCGCGCAACCGCGGAAGCGGCTGTCTCCGCGGCCATGGTCGACAAGAGCTTCGGCACGGCGGGCGCGCGGGTCGTGCTCGAGGAATTGTTGACGGGGCCCGAAGTGTCGTTCTTCGTCGTCGCCAACGGCAAGAACTACGTACCGCTGCTGTCCGCGCAGGATCACAAGCGGATCTTCGACGATGATCGCGGGCCGAATACGGGTGGCATGGGGGCGTTCGCCCCGAGTCCGCTGATGAATGCCGAGTTGCAGGAGAACATCGAGAAGACCATCGTCCAGCCGGTCCTGAATGGCATGGCGGCAGAAGGGAATCCGTTCAGCGGATTCCTGTATTGCGGATTGATGCTGACGCCCGACGGCCCGAAGGTGATCGAGTTCAACGTCCGATTTGGCGACCCCGAAGCGCAGGTGGTGTTGCCGCTGCTCGATTCGCTATCAGGCGTGTTATCCGGCATCGGGCACCCGGCACCCGGCACCCGGACTGTCGCCGTTGGCGTCGTTCTCGCCGCGCACGGCTATCCGGGCGAAGTGCGGACCGGTGACGTGATCTCCGGTCTGGACGACGTCGCGCGAGATTGCCCCGACGTGCAGATCTTCTTCGCGGGAGTGAAAGAGCAGGACGGTCAGCTCGTGACGGCAGGCGGGCGGGTGATGACGGTGATGGCGATGGGTCCGTCCTACGAGATCGCCATCGCGCGCGCTTACGAGGCCGCGAGCAAGATCACGTTCGACGGCATGCAGTATCGACGCGACATCGGCAAGAAGGCATTGGGTGATTGAAGATTCCTTGATTGATGAATGGTCACGCGATTTGAACTTGCCGATCGACCGAACCGTCGGCAATGCTCACTCGGCAATCACCCAACATTCGTCAATCAAGCAATCGCTCGATCATCAATTCAACAACGCCTTCAACGCATCATCCAGGTGGGCCCGAAAGGTGTTCGTGTTGTGGCCCTCTGACACTTCCAGATACGACACCGGCGCCGAGTAGTTGTCGAGCGTCGTGCGCAGCAATCTCGCGCCGCCGATCATTGAGTCGTAGACGCCACCCAGCACGAAAAACTTGATCGACACCGCCGCGGCGCGGGCGTTGGCCTGGTTCTCGATGAGCGATGCCGTCTGCTCGGGCGGCGCGATCGCCGCGCACAATCCGAACACGGATGGCAGCGCGACCGCGAGATCCACGGCGCCGTACGCCGCCAGCGAGCTGCCGAGGATGACGCGGTGATCGGGAGTCGGAAAGGTGCGGAAGCGCTTGTCCACAGAGGGCACGAGTTCGGTCGCGACGAAGGCCCTCCACTTCGGGCTGCGCGAGTACTCTTCCTGCCGATCCGCGGGCTCGGAGAAGACGGCGATCACTGGTGGGATGGCCTTGCGGGCGACGAGCCGGTCCAGGATGTGCGGCACGTCCATCTTCTCGACGTAGTTGCCGCCGTCGAGGACGTACACCACCGGAAACAATGAATCCGCGCTCGCGGTGTAGCCGGGCGGCGTGTAGAACCAGACCCGGCGCGCGCCGCCAAGTGCGCGCGACATGATTGTCTCGGCGATAACGTCGCCCTTCGGCGGCGCGCTCGCGTCGTCGACTTCGGGCGACGGCACGTAGAACGGCATCCGGACTTCCGAGCGCGGTCCCGTGAACGCCTGCACCTGCCGCTGGTTCATGGGATCGACGAGATACTCCTTGTCGAACAAGAGCCCGTACTCCAGGCGCGCGTTGGTGTACGAGGTGCTTTCGAGAAACGACCACGACGAGCCCTCGATCTTCGTCGTCTTGCCGACGTTCACGTCATAGCCCTGCGGCGTGACCGCCCACGCGTTGAAGTCGCCGACGATGCGCGGTGACTGACCGTCTTTGTCCTTCGCGAGGAAGATCAATCGCGTCTGGTTCTCGATGATCGGCGTGCCGCCTTTTGTCGTGATGAACTTCTCAATCGCTGCATCACGGGCGGCCGGATCAAGAGCCGGCAACGCCTTCTGCAATTGCGACCACGTCTGCGGCTCACTTATGCACGCACCAAGCACCAGGCACAGCACCACCGGCACAATAGGCACCCGAGGCACCTTAGGCACGTTAGGCACTCTCATAGCTCTGCAGCCAGCTTCTGACCGGCGGAGCGTCGCATCCCCTGTCCTTCGACAATCAGTTGTCCGCAGGCGGCGCGAATGTCCCTGCCGCGCGATTTCCGAACGGACACCATCAATCCTTTATCGGCGAGGATCTTCGCGAAGGCGTTGATGCGCGCATCCGACGGCCGCTCGAACGGAATGCCTGGCGCGGCATTCAAGGGCAGCAGGTTGACTTTGGCCTTGATGCCCGCCAGCACTTTCACCAGCTTGCGCGCATCGGCGTCGGAATCGTTGACGCCCGCGAGCATCACGTATTCGAACATGATGCGCCGCCGCTTCGAGACGGGGAAGCGCTTGCACGCGTCGAGCACGTCCTGCATCGAGTACTTCTTCGTTGGCGGGACGATGGCGCGACGCGTTTCTTCTGTGGCCGCGTGCAGCGAGACGGCGAGATTCGGCATCAGCTCTTCCTGCGCCAGCTTGTCCATCATCGGCACGAGACCCACCGTGGACAACGTGACGCGCTTGGGATGCATGTCGAATCCCTCCTTCTCGTTCAACATGCGCATCGCCTTCATGGTCGCGTCGTAATTCTGCAGCGGCTCGCCCATGCCCATCAGCACGATATTGAACGGCTTGTCGAGCAGGTTGGTGGATTTGGCAAGCAGGCGGACCTGCGCGGCGATCTCGGCGGCCGTCAGGTGCCGAATCAATCCCATCTTGCCCGTGAGGCAGAACGCGCAGCCCATCGCGCAGCCGACCTGCGTCGAGACGCAGAAGGTCTGCTTGGGCGTGTCGGGAATGAAGACGGATTCGATCTGCTTGCCGTCGGCAAGGCGCAGCACGAATTTCTGCGTCCCGTCTTCAGAGACGTCGTGGTGGACGACCTCGGGGATCGACACGAACGCCTGGTCTGCGAGGGCAGCGCGCAGCTCGCGGCTCAGGTTGGTCATGTCGGCGAAGTCAGTCACGCCGCGCTTCCAGATCCAGTGGTAGATCTGCCGGGCGTGAAACGTCTTGTGTCCCAGTGACTGGACGAATGTCTCGAGTTCCTTCAACTCGAGTCCGGCCAGATCGGTCTTCATCCGTCAATTGTAGCGACTAGCGCGGCCGCACCCTCGCTTAAGCGCCCGGCCTGCACCGTCGCGCTGGACGCGCACGTCGCCCAGGGGAGGCCTCGCCAATCCGATATGATTCACAAGTAATTCCCTCTGCCGTAATCACTTAAAGCGGCAGGTCCC
>CAZBYY010000143.1:0-7999 GCA_964495855.1 uncultured Acidobacterium sp.
GGCCGGCCGCCGGCGGCGCCGTGTATTCGCCCGCGATCACCGACTTCAACATCATGGTCGAGGGCTCGAGCTACATGTTCGTCACGGGCCCCGACGTGATCAAGACGGTCACGCACGAGGACGTCACGAAGGAAGACCTCGGCGGCGCGATGACGCACAACGAGAAGAGCGGCGTGGCGCATTTCGCGGTCGAGGACGACGCCGAATGCATCGCGCTGATCCGCGAGCTGCTGTCGTTCATGCCCGACAACAACCTCGATGATCCGCCGCGCAAGGCGACGGACGACCCGCTGGATCGCGAAGATGCCGCCCTCGACACGCTCGTGCCGGCGTCACCGAATCAGCCGTACGACATGCTCGACCTGATTCACGCCATTGCTGACGATGGCTACTTTCTCGAGGTGCACCAGCACTACGCAAAGAACATCCTCGTGGGGTTTGCGCGGCTCGGCGGCCGGCCGGTCGGCATCGTCGCCAACCAGCCGGCGTACCTCGCGGGGACGCTCGATATCAACGCGTCGGTCAAGGGCGCGCGATTCGTGCGGTTCTGCGACGCCTTCAACATTCCGCTGATCACGTTCGAGGATGTGCCGGGATTTTTGCCGGGCACCGTGCAGGAGTACGGCGGCATCATCCGTCACGGGGCGAAGCTACTCTACGCCTTCGCGGAGGCCACCGTGCCCAAGATCACGGTGATCACGCGCAAAGCCTACGGCGGGGCGTACTGCGTGATGGCAAGCAAGCACATTCGCACTGACTTCAACTATGCGTGGCCGAGCGCCGAAATTGCGGTGATGGGCGCCGAAGGCGCGGTCAACATCCTCTACAAGCGCGAGATCGAAAAGGCGGCTGACCCCGCGGCGATGCGCGCGCAGAAGATCGCCGAGTTCCGCGAGCGCTTTGCGAGCCCGTACGTCGCGGCGGAACGCGGCTACGTGGATGAGGTGATCCTGCCGCGCACGACCCGTGCGAAACTGGTGCAGGCGCTGGCCACGTTGGACCACAAGCGCGACAAGAATCTGCCGAAGAAACATGGAAACATTCCGCTGTAAGCTCCCATTCGTTCTTGCCTTGTTCGCGCTGGCGTGCGCGTCACCCGCATCGCCGCGCGAGGTCGTTGCCGCGGCCGGCGAGCCCGCCATCATCCAGAGCACGTTGATCGAGCACGTCATGCCCAGCCGGGACTACGTCGGGCGACCGACGCCGCGCTTCGAGTGGACGGCCGTTGCCGGCGTCGAGACCTACGGGGTCACGATCGAGAACGAGGTCGAGGTCGAGATGTTCAACCAGCAAAACATCTCGGGGACGTCGGTGCCGTGGCCGAAGGAGTTCAGGCTCGAGCCGGGCACCTATTTCTGGCGGATCGTCGGCATGAAGGGCGGCCGCATGATCGCCGACTCCGGCCGCGCGGCGTTCGTGCTCCGCGAACCCTGACGCCCGTTGGTCCCGCTTCGCTTCGCTCCCAAAGCCGTCATCTTCGACATCGACGGGACGCTCGTCGACAACATGCACCTGCACGCGGAGGCCTTCGCGGGGTTTGCCGAACGTCATGGCCTGCCGCCGCGGACCCGCGAGGACCGGGCCCGCATCGACGGCCGGCGCAACAGCGAGATCTTTCCGATCCTCTTCAATCGCGAGGTGCCGCGCGAGGAATGGCTTGCCTACGAGCAGGAGAAGGAAGGCTTGTATCGCGAGCTGTCGCGCGGGCGGCTCGAGCCGATGAAGGGGCTGCACCGCCTCATCGAGCGGCTCACTGACCTGGACATTCCGGTGGCGCTCGCCACGTCGGCGCCAAAGCTGAACGTCGAGCACACGCTGGCGGAGCTCGGCCTCGCCGGCGATTTTTCGATCATCGTTCGCGGTGATGAGGTGGGCCGCGGCAAGCCGGCCCCGGACGTCTTCATCGAGGCGGCGCGTCGCCTCGGCGTCGGCGCGGAGGATTGCCTGGTGTTCGAAGACGCGCCGATGGGCGTCGAGGCGGCGCACGCGGCGGGCATGCGCGTGGTGGCCCTCACGACCAGCTTCGGCGCCGATCACTTCGCGTCGCTCGATCGGCCCCCGACATTCATCTGCACTGACTTCGACGATTACCTGCGCGGATCCGACTCGGTTGCTTCCCGCTAACTGATACAATCTAAAGCGGTTTCGGCCTGATGAAAAAGATTCTGATCGCCAACCGCGGCGAGATCGCGGTGCGTGTCATCCGCGCGTGCCGCGACATGGGGATTGCGACCGCGGCGGTGTATTCCGAGTGCGATCGTGCGGCGCTGCACGTGAGGCTTGCCGATGAGGCGTGGCCTGTCGGTCCGAGCGCCCCGCGCGAGAGCTATTTGCGCATCGACGCGATCGTCGACGCCGCGCGCAAAGCCGGCGCCGATGCGGTGCATCCCGGCTACGGTTTCCTTGCGGAGAACGAGGACTTCGCGGCGGCGTGCCGCGATGCGGGGTTGGCGTTCATCGGTCCGACGCCTGAAGCGATCACGCTGATGGGCAGCAAGACCGCGGCGCGCCAGGTCGCAATCAAGGCCGGGGTTCCGGTGGTGCCGGGCACCGAGGAACCGCTTGCCGAGAGCGTCAGCGATGCCGAGGTCCTGGCGATCGCCGAGCGAATTGGGTATCCGCTGATGTTGAAGGCGGTCGCCGGCGGCGGCGGCAAAGGCATGCGGATGGTCGCCTCGGCGGCCGACCTGCCGAGTGCGCTACGCGCCGCACGTTCCGAAGCCCAGTCGGCGTTTGGTGACGGCGCGGTCTACCTCGAGCGGCGCATCATGGCGCCGCGCCACATCGAAGTGCAGCTGCTCGGCGATCATCACGGCACGGTCGTGCCGTTCGTCGAGCGCGAGTGCTCCATCCAGCGCCGGCATCAGAAGGTGGTCGAGGAGAGTCCCTCGCTCGCGGTGACGCCAGAGCTGCGGCGTCGCATGACATCAGCCGCGGCAGCCGTCGCCAGAGCCGTCAACTACACCAATGCGGGCACGATCGAGTTCCTGCTCGATGCGGACGGGTCGTTCTACTTCCTCGAGATGAACACGCGGCTGCAGGTCGAGCACCCGATCACTGAAATGGTCACCGGCGTTGACCTCGTGCAGTGGCAGATTCGCATCGCGCGCGGCGAGCGCATCACGCTCGATCCTGAAGCGCTGCTGATCCCGAAGGCGCACGCGATCGAGTGCCGCATCTACGCCGAGGACCCCGACAACAATTTCCTGCCGTCGCCGGGGCGGATCCAGGGGCTGCGCGTGCCGCAGGGCCCCGGTGTGCGCGACGACAGCGGCGCCTACGAAGGCGGCGAAGTCCCGATCTTCTACGACCCGATGATCTCGAAGTTGATCGCGTGGGGTGATACGCGCGAGCACGCCATGGATCGCATGCGTCGCGCGCTGGCCGAATACCAGGTGCGCGGCATTCGCACGACGATTCCGTTCTTCAAGTGGATTCTCGAGGATCCTGATTTCAGAGCGGCGAGGTTCGACACCGGCTTCATCGATCGCAAGCTGGGCGCGCCCGATCGGCCGCCGCTGCAGGTCATCGAGCCCACGCACGAGGACCTTGCCGCCATTGCCGCGGCCGTGCACGTCTTCACCAAACCGGTCCCCGCGTCGACGACGGCGCCCACGCTGAGCCGCTGGCGCGATGCCGGCCGCACGGACGCACTGCGATGACGTTTGACGTTGCGATCGGCGATCGCCTCCGCACGGTGAGCATCGTTCGTAAAGGCGCGCTCCTGCACGTCGACGTCGACGGAACGGTGCACGTCGTTGACGCGCGACGCGTGAGCGATGGCGTGATCTCGATGCTCGTGCAGCTCGACGGTGCCGCATCGGTGTCGCGGTCGGTCGACGCCGCCTTTGCGCAGCAGGGGACGAACGGCGATCTCGACGTGCATCTCGAGGGCCGCGCGATCCGCGTGCAGATCCGTCCGGCCGGCTCGTTCGGTCGTCCGAAGAAGGAAGGCGCCGGCGGTTCCGGTGCGGGGCCGCAGAAGGTGACCGCGCCGATGCCCGGCAAGGTCGTGCGCGTGCTCGTCAAAGCCGGCGACCAGGTGACCGCCCGCCAGGGGCTGGTGGTGGTCGAAGCCATGAAAATGGAGAACGAACTCCGCGCCGCGCGCGACGGCCGTGTGCGCGCGGTGTCGGTGCAGGAAGGGCAGTCGGTCGATGCCGGCGCGGTGTTGTTGGTAGTGGAGTAAGTGCGCACGTTCTTCCGTAACGTCTACCGCTACGCTCGCAGGTTCGCGGTCACGATTGGCGTGATCGTGGCGGTCCTGCTCGTGTCGCTGCTGACGATCGATCTCGGTCCCGCGCTGAGGGCGCGCGCGGAACGCGCCGGCACCGACTGGCTCGAGCGCCCCATGACGATCGGGCGGCTCGGCGTGCAGATCGGGCGCGGCCGCTTCATCATCGAAGACCTGCGCATCGACGGCCTCACGCCGAAAGACGACCCGTTCCTGTTCGCCAAGCGCATCGAAGTGTCGCTGACGTGGAGCGCGATCCTGCATCGCGAGGTGCTCCTCGACACGATCGAGATGACCGACTGGCGCATGGTCGTCGAATCCTACGAAGGCGATCGTCATTCGTTCCCGCGTGTCGCCGGTCCGCCGCGGTCGCCGCGCACGGGACCGAGGGTCGTGACGACCACGTTGCAGTACGTGCATGCCTACCGCGGCGAGTTCGTGTTCAACGACTTCGGGTCCGACTGGAGAACCGTCGCGCCGAATCTCGACATCGTCGTCACCCACGGCGCGGAGTACCAGGGCCAGGCGCGGTTCTCCAACGGCGTGGTGCAGATCCAGAAGTACGAGCCGTTCCGGTCGGATCTGAATGCGTCGTTCAAGGTGATCGACGGCAAGGTCGTCTTCGATCGCATCGACCTGCTGACCGACGGCGCCGAGTCGAAGCTGACCGGGATCGTCGACATCGGCCACTGGCCCGAGCAGACGTACCAGATTTCGTCGAAGGTCCACTTTCCCAAGCAGCGCGAGATCTTCTTCGCGCACGACAACTTCACGCTGTTCGGCGACGGCAATTTCACGGGCCAGTTTCACCTCTACCAGGGTGGCCGCGAGTTGAAAGGCAACTTCACGAGTGCGCTGGCCGGCGTCAACGACTACCGCTTCCCGAATCTCGAGGGCTCGCTCGTCTGGGTCCGCGACCGGATGGAGGTCACGCGTGCGACCGCGGATTTCTCGGGCGGCAAGGCGGACTTCAAGTACCTGATGGCGCCGCTCGGCGATCCGGTGCTGCCCGCCAGGGCGGTCTTCGACGTCACCTATCGAGACGTCGACCTCAACGTCTTGACCAACTTCTACAAGCTGCAGGGCTTGAAGCTCGCCGGGCGGGCGGCCGGTCACAACGAGATGTCGTGGCCGCTCGGCCATTACTCCGAGCGTCGCGGTTCAGGCACCGCAACGTTCACCTCGGTGCCGGGACTGCAAGGGCCGCAACTTGCGCCGGAGGCCGCGGCCGATGCGCGTGACCGGTACCTGATCGAAGGCCCCTTCAGCCAGCACACGCCGCTCGCGCCGATTGCGGTGGCGGGCGACGTCACCTACAGCTTCGATCCCGACGTGATGCGCTTTGATCCGAGTCATGTGCTGACCGAGGACACGTATGTGGCCTTCGAGGGGGCGACGGCCTACGGCGAGCGATCGAAGATGCCGTTCCGCGTCACGAGCCGGAACTGGCAGGAGAGCGATCGATTCCTCGCCGGCATCATGACGGCGTTCGGCGCGCCCACCCATGCGATCCCGGTCGACGGCGTCGGCCGGTTCGAGGGCGTCATGCTCGGTGCGTTCCGGCGCCCGCGCATCGAGGGGCATTTCATCGGGTCCGAAATGCGCGCCTGGGACGTCAACTGGGGTGATATCGATGGCGATTTCGTCGTCGAAAACTCGTACGCGAACATCAGCCGCGCGGTGATCCGGAAAGGCATCTCGCGCATGGACGTCACCGGCCAGTACTCGCTCGGCTATCCGCGTGATGATGGCGGCGAGCAGATCGACGGGCGGATCCTGGTGAACGAATGGCCGCTGTCGGACATGAAGCAGGCGTTCAAGCTGCAGGACTACAAGGTGGACGGCATGCTGGCCGGCGACTTTCATGTCTACGGCGACTACGAGGGCCCGCACGGCTTCGGCAGCATGACGCTCGCGCGTGGCATTGCCTACAAGGAACCGTATGCCGAAGCGAGCGCCTCGCTGCAATTCGAGGGCGAAGGCGTGCGCCTCAACGGCATCGAAATGAAGAAGGGCGGCGGCACGATCAACGGCGCCGCGTACGTCGGGTGGAACGGCACCTACTCCTTCGAAGTCGATGGCCGCGGGCTTGCCGTCGACACTCTGCACCTGACCACGTTCGACGGCTACCCGACGTTGTACGGATCGCTCGACTTCACGGCCAGCGGATCGGGCACGTTCATCGAACCGCGCTACGACGTCAGGTGGAGCGTGAACGACATGTTCTTCGGTGAAGAAGGTGTCGGCGAAGTCACCGGCCGTCTCTCGATGCGCGGCCTGTTGATGACGTATGAGATGGAAGCCGCATCGCCGCGTCTTGCCGTGTCCGGCACCGGGCGAGTCGAGTTGAACGACCAGATGGATGCGGAATTGTCGTTCCGGGCGACCGACACGGCGCTCGATCCGTTCCTGCGCCAGATTCAACCGACGTTCTCGCCCTACACCTCGGCGATCGCCAGCGGCACGATGCGCGTGGTTGGCGAGCTGTACAACCCCGATGCCTTGCGTGTCGACACGACATTCGAGCAGGTCAACCTGCGCATGCTCGACTACCGCCTCCGCAACCAGGCGCCCATTCGGCTGAGCGTCGAACACAACGCGCTGCAGGTCGATGCACTGCGGCTCGTCGGCGACGATACGGAGCTCGATCTGTCCGGGTCGGTGAATCTCACCGACCAGTCGCTCGCGCTGCAAGCCAGCGGCGCCGCCAACCTTGCGGTGCTGCAGGGGTTCCTGCCGGACATTCGCAGTTCAGGGCGGGCCGAGGTCACCGCGCGCATTGCCGGGACGTCCGCGGCGCCCGTCGTGTCGGGGCGCGCGCTCCTCACCGGCGGTCGCATGCGGCAGCTCTCGTTCCCGCATGCGCTCGAAGACGTGAACGGCATCGCGACGTTCGACGCCGCCGGCGTGCGCCTCGACGGCATCACCGCGCGACTGGGCGGCGGCCTGGTCCGGTTCGGCGGGCGCATCGGCATGTCGGGTTATCAGCTGAGCGAGTTCGACGTGACGGCATCCGGCGAAGACATGAACCTCCGCTATCCCGAGGGGCTGCGCTCGGTTGTCGACGCGGACCTCGCGCTGCAGGGGCCGGCCGCGGCGCCGACGATTACCGGCACCGTGAGCGTGAACAGCGCGAACTGGGGACGTGGGTTCGGGACGGCGGGCGGCGGATTGTTCAGTGGTCTCACAGGCGGCGATGCGGTGCCGACCGTGGAGGGACAGGTGGCGGCGGCGACATCGAATGTGCGGTTCGACGTCCGGCTCACTGCGCCGTCCACGCTGCGCATTGAAAATGATCAGGCACGGATCATCGCGCGCGCCGACCTGACCCTGCGCGGCACGCTGGACCGTCCGCTCGTGTTCGGCCGCGCCGAGATCGAGCGCGGCGACGTGGAGTTCGAGGGCCGGCGCTATGTCGTCACGCGAGGCAGCCTCGATTTCGCCAACGCAACGCGCATCCAGCCGTTCTTCGACATCGAAGCCGAGACGCGCGTCCGCGTCCCGGGCCAGACCTATCGCGTGACGATGCGGATGGCGGGCACCACCGAGCGCATGCAACCGCAGTTCACGAGCGATCCGCCGCTGCAGACGCTGGACATCCTGACGTTGCTGTTCAGCGACCAGGCGCCGAGCGGCGACGTGGAACTGGCGCGCCTGCAGCGGCCGGATGAGCGCCAGCAGCGGCTCGCCCCCCCCCGCCCCCCGCGCGCGCTGCCCCGCGCCCCCCCCCCCCCCCCCCCCCCCGCCCCCCCCCCCCCCCCCCCC
>CAZBYY010000143.1:8009-8873 GCA_964495855.1 uncultured Acidobacterium sp.
CGCGTCGTCGAGCAGACCTTTGGCGTCGATACGTTCCAGATCACGCCGCTGCTGTCCGACCCGTATCAGCAGTCGGCGAGCCTCAATCTCAACCCGACGGCGCGGGTGACGATCGGCAAGCGCATCTCGAATCGCATTTTCCTGACCTACGCGCGCAGCCTGTCGTCCTCACAGCGCGACCAGATCATCCTGCTCGAGTTCGACGAAAGCGAATCCCTGTCGTGGGTGCTGTCGCAGAACGAGGACCGCACCTACGCGCTCGAAGTGCGAAAGAGGCACGCCTTCTGATGCGCGTCTGGGTCTGGCTGATGCTTGCCACCGTGGGCTCGCCCGTGTTTGCGGCGCCAGCCGCCACGTGGGCCGACCATTCTGGCTCGCAAGACGCGCAGCGTGCGGAGCTGATCGGCCGCACCATCACCGACGTGCGTGTCGACATCGCTGGCGTCGCGACGGTTGAGAGCGCCGTGCTGAGCCTCGTGGAGACTCGCGTTGGCGAGCCGCTGGCGATGCGCCACGTGCGCGCGACGATCGATCACCTGGTCGGGTTGAGCCGCTTCGAGGACGTGCGCGTGACGGCGACGAGCACCGATCAAGGCGTGTCGCTGCAATGGCACCTGATTCCGATTCGGCGCATTGCGAAGATCTCCGTCACCGGTGACGGATTGCCCGCGTCGGTCGTGCGTGCGGACGTCGTTGACCGGTTTGGCACCCGGCCGTCGGCGACTCGCGTGCCGGAGATCGTGGCACGGGTGCAGTCACTGCATGCCGGACGAGGGTTCTTGCGCGCAGCGGTGAGCTCCCGCCTCTCCGAAGACAAAGGCGCGCCCGAGCGCGCGGAGCTGATCCTGAACATCGACTCCGGCC
>CAZBYY010000144.1:0-8830 GCA_964495855.1 uncultured Acidobacterium sp.
CGCGGACCGCGCAGTTCCCGTCGCAGGGCGCGACGCTGATGATCCAGCTCCCGCCGCGCGAGACGCTCTCTGCCTACACGCCGCTCTCGGTCACGCGCACGCTGCTCGGCGGCCGTGGCGCCAACGTGTATTACCTCTATCGGTTGCTCGACGAATCGTTGTCGCCGCTGCATCCCGACGTGCCGTTGATTTTCGGCTCCGGCCTGCTCACGGGCCTCGTGCCGAGCGCGGCTCGCGGCAACTGCACGTCGTGGTCGCCGGAATCCGGCGTCATCCTCGACGCCAATGCCGGTGATTACTTCCCGTCGTTCCTTCGCATGAACGGATTCGATCATCTCGTCCTCTACGGCAAGGCCGCCTCCTGGACGATGGTGATGATTCGAGAAGGGGTAGTCAGCTTCGAGGATGCGACACCGTATGCGGGCCTCGACAACATCGACATGCGCGACGCGATCGCGCGTGACACCGGCGGCACGTGGCGGCGCAACCTGGCGATGGCGAACATCACGCGTGCCGGCGAACACGGCGTGCTCACCGCCGGCATCATGGGCGGACCGAAGGCCATCTACGCGCGCGGCGGTCCAGGGGCCAAGATGGGATCGCTCGGCCTCAAGGCGATCGTCACGCTCGCGCAAACGCGCGAGTTCCCGACGGCGCAGCCGTACAAGCCGTACAACCGCGTCATCGCGCAGAAGCTGCTCGGTACATCGGTCGTGAAGAACGCCTTGTCAAAAACGGGCACGCCGTTTCTCTACAAGCCAAGCCGGCTGCTGTCGGCGATGGGCACTCGGAACAACCAAGAGACGACGTGGACCGCTGCGCTCGACGCCGAACACTTCGATCCGTATCGCCCCGGGATGGAGGGCTGTTTCCGCTGCCCGGTGAATTGCCGGCCGCTCAACGATCTCCATTCCGCGACGCCCGACAAGTACGACTCCGGCGACGGTCCTGAGTACGTGACGCTCGGCAAGTTCGGCCCGAACCTCGGCATCGACCGCGTCGAGTCGGTGATCCGGCTCAACAACATCTGCAACGATCTTGGCCTCGACACCGCATCAACCGGCACCGCGCTCGCGTGGGCGTTCGAGCTGTATCAGCGCGGCATCATCGACACGTCGCACACCGGCGGTCTCGAGCTGACCTGGGGCGATGCGGCACTCGTCGAGCGCCTGCTGTTCATGATCGCCGCGCGCGAAGGCTTCGGGAATGTGCTCGCCGATTCGACGCGCGCCGTCGAACGCGGACACTACCCGGCCGAGGCGTTGAAGTACCGCATGGCGGTCAAGGGTCTGGGGCAGAGCGATCCGCACGACGCGCGCATCCTGAAGGCGTTTGCGCTCGGGCTCGCCGTCGCGACGCGCGGCATGGATCACCTCCGCAATCGCGTGACGCTCGAAATCAACGCGCGCATCAACGACAACCCGTCGTTGAAGGCGGAGCTCTACGGCGGGCCGGTGAGCGCCGAGCCCAACAGCTACGTCGACAAGGAACGCGCGGTTCGCGTGTGTGAAGACACCTATGCCGTCGGCGATTCCGTCGGCATGTGCCGCTTCACGACGAAGCTGTTCAACAGCCCTTCGCTGCCCGGGCTCGAGGAGTTCCGCGACCAGCTCGCCAACGTGACCGGCCTCGAGTTCACGACGCCGGAGCTGTCGCAGTGCGGGTTGAACGTCATCGGCGTCGAGCGGTTGATCAACCACCGGCTCGGTGTGCGCCGCAAGGACGACACGCTGCCCGAGCGCTGGTTCGACGAGCCGAATCCGTCGGGACCGTTCAAGGGCGAGAAGATCGATCGCCAGGAGTTCGACGCGATGCTGTCGCGCTTCTACGAGATCTCGCGATTGACGAGCGAAGGCGTGCCGCAGGACGCGTGGCGCAAGCAACTCGCCGGGGCCCTCGGCGCGTGATTACGGTGCATTTCCCGGCGCCGCTCCACGCGCTTGCAGGCAAGTCGCTGCAGGTGGGCGAGCCGGTATCCACGCTGGGCCAGCTGATCGGCGCGCTCGACCGGATCAAGCCGGGCCTGGCCGGTGAGCTCGACGATCCGCTCTACAACTTCGCGGTCAACGACGAAATCCTCTTGCGCGCGGTCGAGGAACATCCGGTGCACGACGGCGACACCGTGGAGATCATCCCGACCATCGCCGGCGGATAGAATGCAGCGATGGCGCGAGCCGTAGGAGCCAACGTTCGTCGCAAGGATGGTGACGTCAAGGTCACCGGCGCGGCGAAGTACGTGGACGACCTGACGTTCCCCGGCATGATCTACGGCGCGACGATCCGCTCGACCATTCCTCGCGGACGCATTCGCGAACGCCATGCCGCGCTGCCCGACGAGTTCGTCGTTGCGGACTATCGGGACATTCCTGGCCCGAACTACGTGGCGCTGATCGATCCCGACCAGCCCTGCCTCGCCGTCGACGAGATCCGCCATGCGGCTGAGCCGATCATGCTCGTCGGCCACGCCGACAAGCACGCGCTGATCGACATCGACAAACGAATCACCATTGACTGCGATCCGCTCGAGCCCAATTACGATGCCGAGCGATCCGCGGTGTCGTTCAAGAACATCGCGATCGACAAGGGCCGCATCGACCGCGGCTTTGCCGATGCGGACCTGATCGTCGAAGGCGAATACCGCACCGGGCATCAGGAGCAGCTCTACATCGAAACCAACGGCGTGATCGCCGTGCCCGGTGACGGCGAAATGACGGTGTATGGATCGCTGCAGTGCCCGTACTACGTGCACAAGGCGCTGGTGGTCCTCCTCAACCTTCCCCCCGATCGCGTGCGCGTCGTCCAGGCGGAGACCGGCGGCGGCTTCGGCGGGAAAGAAGAGTACCCGTCGATGCTGGCCTGCCACGCGGCGATCCTCGCGCGCAAGGCGAACCGGCCGGTGAAGATGATTTACGACCGGGTCGAGGACCTGCTGGCGACGACGAAGCGGCATCCGTCGATCGTGCGGCACCGCACGGGCGTGAAGAAGGACGGTCGCATTACCGCGATGGACGTCGAAGTCATCCTCGACGGCGGCGCCTACGCGACGCTCAGCGCCGTCGTGCTGTCGCGCGGCGTGATTCACGCCGCAGGACCGTATCGCTGCGATCACGTGCGCATCCGCGGGCGCGTGATGATGACGAACACGCCGCCGAACGGCGCATTCAGGGGGTTCGGCGCTCCGCAGACGCAGTTTGCTGGAGAAGTGCACATCGATCGCATTGCCGATGCGCTCGGGATCGATCCCGTGAGGTTCCGGGAGATCAACGCGCTGAAGCCCGGTGACACCACCGCGACCGGACAGAAGCTCGGCAAGGACGCAAGCGCCCTGCCCGTATTGCGTGAGGCGGTCAAGCGCGCGCAGTTCAGCAAGAAGCAGCGCCAGTGGAAAGGCACCAATCGCGGCATCGGCCTGTCGCTGTTCTTCCACGGCTCGGGATTCACGGGCGGCGGCGAGGTGAAGCTTGCGTCGAAAGCCTCACTGCAACTGACGCCGAGGGGCGCGCGCGTTCTCGTGGCCAGCACCGAGATCGGCCAGGGGACGCGAACCATGCTCGCCCAGATCGTCGCCGATGCGCTCGCGGTTCCTTTCGCGTCGATTGAAGTGAGCGAGGCCGACACGGCATTCGTCCCCGACAGCGGGCCCACCGTGGCGTCGCGCACCTGCATGATCGTCGGCAAGTTGCTCGAGCGGTGCGCCCGCGACATGAAGAAGCGACTCGGCCGCCTGACGCCCGCGCAGTACTACAAGAAGCACGGCTCGTTCACGGTGACCTCGCAGTACGAACCACCACCCGGCCTGCAGTGGAGCGACGACACCTACGCCGGAGATGCGTATGGCAGTTACGCCTGGGGCTGCAACATCGTCGAGGTCGAGGTCGATCCTGTGACGTTCGAGGTGACGCCCACCCATGTCACTGCGGTCGCCGAGATCGGCAAGGCGATTCATCCCATGATGGCTGTGGGGCAGATCGAGGGCGGCACGGCACAAGGTGTCGGCTATGCGCTGACCGAGGAAGTGGTGATGCGCGACGGGCGCATGGCCAACGCGCAGCTCACCAACTACATCATTCCCACGCCACTCGATGCGGCCGCGATGGACGTGGGCATCATCGAGCGGCCGTATGCGCACGGCCCCTTCGGCGCGAAGGGCGTGGGTGAGATGCCGATCGACGGTCCTGCACCAGCGGTCGTGAACGCGCTTCGCAGCTGCGGCTTCGACGTTCGCAGCATCCCGGCGACACCGGAACGGCTGATGCATGTCCCTCGCCGTCCTGGCGGGAGTGCCGCATGAGGTTCACGATCAACGGCAGGCGCATGTCCATCGACGTGCATCCGATGAAGCGCCTGCTCGACGTGCTTCGCGAGGATTGCGGCCTGACCGGTACGAAAGAAGGCTGCGGCGAGGGCGAGTGCGGCGCGTGCACGGTGCTGATCGACGGTGTCGCGGTGGATTCGTGTCTCGTGCCGGCCGCGCACGCTGAGGACTGCAAAGTCATCACCATCGAGGGCGCGGCGCTCACGCGCACCGGTAAGGCACTGCAGGACGCGTTCGTGGCGAAGGGCGGCGCGCAATGCGGCATCTGCACGCCCGGCATGATCATGGCCGCCACGCCACTCACGCCCGGGAACTCGCTGCACGACATCAAGAGCGCGCTCGCCGGCAATCTCTGCCGCTGCACCGGCTACCCGGCGATTTTCCGATCGGTGCAATCGGCGCTGAAGGCAAAGCCGAAGCGACGGGTCTCACGCTCAAAGAGCCAGACGAAGGGACGCCGTGCCGTTCGCTCCTAACGGGCTGACGCTGACGCGTCCGCAATCGTTGAACCAGGCGCTCGTGATGCTCGCGGTCGACCCGCGCCTGATGCCGATCGCCGGCTGCACTGATGTCTACGTGGCCCTGCACTTCGGCGCCATGCGCGAGCGGCGCTTCATTGACCTGTGGCATCTGGACGAACTGCGCGGCATCACGGTGACGGGCGATCGTCTTCGCATCGGCGCGTTGACGACGTACACGGAGATCATCCGGTCGAAGACCGTGCAGACGCGCGTGCCGATGCTCGTGGCCGCCGCGCGTGAGGTCGGCGGCGCGCAGATCCAGAATCGAGGCACGATCGGAGGCAACATTGCCAACGGTTCACCCGCCGGCGACACGCTGCCCGTGCTGATTGCGGCCGATGCGCAGGTCGTGCTGCGCAGCAGGACCGCGACGCGGACCGTTCCCATCGACGGGTTCTACAGGGGCTACCGAACCAGCGTTCGCAGGCCCGACGAGCTGATCGTCGCCGTCGAGATTCCTCCTGTGGACGGCGCGCAGTGGTGGCGCAAGGTCGGCACGCGGCGCGCGCAGGCGATCTCGAAAATCATGATGGCCGGCGTGCGTGGGCGGGACGGCGTGCGGGTCGGCATCGGTTCGGTCGGCCCCACCCCCGTTTTGGCGCGTGCGGCCTCAGCGGTTCTCTCCAGTGGCGGCACCATCGAGCGGGCGCAAGATGCCTTGCGCTCCGAGATCACACCGATAGACGATGTGAGGTCGACGGGGGAGTATCGACGTACGGTGGCGGCAAACCTGCTCGCGCAGTTCTGGAGCGATACGCAATGAGCATCGTGCTCGCGTTGCTCGGCCTGCTGATGATCCAGCCGCAGGATACGGCGCAACAGGATCAGCTGCTGCGGTCCGTGAGAGCGATGCTCGCGCCCGCGTTGCCGTATCCGGAGACGGACCAGGCCGGCTCGCAGCCTGCCAACAACGACAGCGACGCGGTGTGGATGGTCAAGGCGCTGCAGCCGGGCGACACCGCGATCGAAGTGCTGGCCAATCCGCTCAACCAGATCAACCAACTCAGGGCGGCGCGCGCGATGGCGCAGATCGAGAACAACATCGAGTCGGCCCAGCGCCGCGCCGAGGACCAGTACCAACGCGCGCTCGAAGCGGTGAAGCGTACCGGCAAGTCGCAGGATGTCGACGGCGTCACGCTGGCCGACGAGGGCGTCGACGGCGAGAAGATCGACGCCGACTCGCACGCGACGATCGAGGTGCTCGTCAATCAGCCGGCGTATCGCTTCTCGATTCGCGGCCGCGTCAAGCCGGCGGCCTCGCTGCCGCTGGACATCACGCATCTCGCGGTTGCGTCGCACACGTTCAAGGACGATCCGCCAGGTGGGGCCGAGCATTACAAGGAAGCGGAGCGACTGCTGTTCCTCGGCGCGATCGGCACGCCGCAGGTTTCGGAGCGCAAGGATTCTGGATTTGATGTTGTCGCGACCGCCTCAGGCCCAAGCCTCGTGGTGCGATTGCGCGGCAACCAGCAACTCCTCAACGACATCGTCGTCAGGGCAGCCTGGCGTCAGTTGCTGGACCTTCTGAAGTAGCGTCGTTGCCGCGCGGCTAGTTGCTGGATTTGTCTGGCGCCGCGAGGTAGCTGCGGCGTGCGCGTACGGTCATGCCCGGCTTGTCGATCCGCAATTCCAGCTTGTGCACTTTGTTGTCGAGCGCGGCCGGCGTAAAGCCGATCAAGTACTGGCTGCGCAGCTCCTGCGCCACGCGCGTGAACGTCGGCGCGAGGTCCGCCGTCTTCGCGAGTTCGAAGTAGCCGCCGCCGGTCTCATCTGAAATCTTCCTGAGGTCGCGAGACGGCTTGGATCGAACCAGCCGCTGCCCGTTGAAGTATTCGGACTCGAGGCCGATCGAATAGACCATTACCTCTTCGTCGCGCGCGCGCTCGAGCACGGTCTTGAAGCCGAGGCGGCTCGCCGTGTCGTCTCCGTCGGTGAACACGAGCACGACGCGTCTTCCTTCCATGCCCTTCAACGCATCGAGGCCGGCGGCGATGCCGTCGTTGAGGCGAGTCGGATTGCCGAAATACAAGTCGTCGAGCGCGTGGATCAACTCATCGCGATTGTTGGTGAACGTGCCGCTCAACTGGATCTTGTCGTTGAACGCGCCGACCTGTGCCTTGTCCACCGGCAGCAACCGGAGCAGGAACTGCTCGGCCGCGCGATTGAGCAGCTTGAGGTTGGCGGTCATGCTCGCGCTCGTGTCGAGCATCACCACCGCCGTGAATGGCTGCGACTCGTTCGAGAACAGCGTGACGTCGGTCGGCTTGCCGTTGTCCAGGATCGAGAAGTCCCCGCGCTGCAGGTCCGGCACGAGGCGGCCGCCGGCATCGACCACGGTCGCGTAGATCGGCACGGTGCGCACGCTCGAACGAAACAGCGGCTGCTCCGGCTGTTGTGCGAGCACGACGGCGCTCGCAAGGATAGCGAGCCCGCCAACGAACGAGGACATCTTGAGCATGACAGATCAACTTTAGCAAAGACGATGCCTGGCGCCGTGGCCGAAACTGTTATGGTGTGGGGCGGTGATGGATGCGCGCATCGGGCTGTGTTCGGCGTGCGAGCACTGCCGTATCGTGAAGAGCGACCGCTCCGCCTTTTACATGTGCCGTCGATCGCTTACGAAGCCCGAATATCCGAAATATCCCCAGCTTCCGGTGGTTCGCTGTGCCGGTTTCGCTCCGCGCGGCCGGGGCCCCGAAGGCGATGCGGATGATAAGCTCAAGGCATGATGCGAACACTGTCGACGTGGGCCGGCGTGGCGCTGCTGTCCGGAAGCGTGCTGGCCGGGTGCGGCGAGGAAGCCAAGGTGTCGGCGCAGGCGGCGCCGGCTGTGAATCCCGATCAGGTCGTGGCGGAAGTCGCCGGCAAGCCGATCACGCTCAAGGAAGTCGACGCGAAGTGGGAGGAGTTTGACGCCGCCGAGCATCAGCGCGTCATCCAGTCGCTCTACCAGAATCGCCGCAACATGGTCGACCAGATCGTCGGCGACCGGTTGATCGAAGCCGCGGCGAAGACGGCCGGCCAGCCGGTCGACAAGTTTCTCGAGGCGGATGCCGCCAAGCGCCTGCCCGCCGTGTCCGACAACGACGTGGCGCAGTTCTACGAACAGAACAAGGATCGCGCGCAAGGGCGCACGCTCGACCAGTTGAAGGGCGAGATCAAGCCGTTCCTGGAAATGCGTCGCGTGCAGCAGGCGCGAGCGATGCTCGTCGAGGAATTGAAAGGCAAGACCGGCAGCTCGGTAAAGGTGATGCTCGAACCGCCGCGCTACACGATTCCGGTGGCGGCCGGCGATCCGGTGCGCGGCAACGCGAACGCGCCGGTCACGATCGTCGAGTTCTCGGACTTCCAGTGCCCGTTCTGTCAGCGCGTGAATCCGACGCTCGCCCGGGTGCGAGAGGTCTACGGCGATCGCGTGAAGATCGTGTTCAAGGACTTTCCGCTGCCGAATCACCCGCAGGCGCCCAAGGCCGCTGAAGCGGCACGGTGCGCCGCCGAGCACAACAAGTTCTGGGAAATGCACGACGCGATGTTCGCCAACCAGCGTGGGCTGGAAGTCCCGCAATTGAAGCAGACGGCCCGCTCGCTCGGCATCGACGGCGCCGCGTTTGATTCGTGCCTCGACTCCGGCAAGCACGCCGCCACGGTGCAGAAGGGCGCCGACCTCGGCGAGAAACTCGGCGTCAACTCAACGCCGACGCTCTACGTCAACGGGCGACCGCTGGTCGGGGCGATGCCGTTCGAGATGTTCAAGCAGGTGATCGACGACGAGCTCGCGCGCAGCGGGAAGTGATCACGGAATAAGCACGATCTTGCCGCGCGCGCCGGGCTCCATCACGCGCTGATGGGCGAGCGCGGCGTCCTTCAACGGCAGCTCGGTCCCGACGACGGGCGTGAGCGTGCCGTTGTCGAGGCCGGCGATGATCGCCTCATGTGCGCGGCGGATCTCGTCGGCCTCGGAAACCGCCTCGAAGCCGGCAGGCAGGCTGACCTG
>CAZBYY010000145.1:0-8814 GCA_964495855.1 uncultured Acidobacterium sp.
GCCCCTCGATGCGCGCCATCGGCCTGCCGTCGCAGTGGCTGGCTGATGCCACGCGCGACATCTTCGCCGGAGTTCAGTACCACGCTGCAAACGGCTTGTTCGTCGGCGTTGGCGGCAATTTCGCGGCGTCGCACCTCTACAGCCGCTCGCAGGGATTTTCGACCGACCCGAGCGTGTCCGACTTCCGCGACAAGGCGGATTTCCAGGTGCGGATCGGTTATCGCAAGGCCGGCGTCAAGAACTTCGCGCCGCCGCCGGCAACCGTCACGCCGACTGCGCCGCCGACGCCTGGCCCGCCGCCGAACCGCGCGCCGTCGGTCAAGGCGCGCTGCGAACCGTGCACCGTCGAAGTCGGCCGCCAGCTGACGGCCTCGGCCGATGCGCAGGATCCCGACGGCGACACGCTGACGTATCGCTGGACCAGCCCGACGGGCTCATTCGGTAACGCCAACGATCGGCAGACCGCGTGGACCGCGCCCGGCCAGCCCGGCGCCGTGCCGCTGACAATTACCGTCAACGACGGCAAGGGCATGACCGCGACCGACACGGTGACCGTGCAGGTGATTGCGCCGGCGCCGAAGAAGGAAGTCACCTTCGAAGACGTCCACTTCGACTTCGACCGCTACTCGCTGCGTCCGGAAGCCACGCGCATCCTCGACGAAGCGATCACGGCGATGCAGCAGGATGCCAACCTCCGCATCACCATCGAGGGCAACACCTGCAACATCGGCACGGCCGAATACAACCTGGCCCTCGGCGAGCGCCGCGCCAACGCGGTGCGCGATTACCTGACCAGCCGCGGCATCAACGCGAGCCGGCTGCAGACGGTGAGCTACGGTGAAGAGCGGCCCAAGTTCGACAACGGCCGCGAAGAAACGCGACGGCTGAATCGCCGCGCCGCGCTGACGGTGCGAGTGCAGTAGCACCCGGCACTAGGCACCCGGCACTAGGCACCCGGCACTAGGCACCTAAAAGGGCCAGCAACCTTTCAAGGAAGGGTTGCTGGCCCTTAATAATTTTGACCCTCGCCTCTTCGATCGAAAACCACTGCGCGCGGTCCACCTCTGGAAACTCGGCAAACCGGCCTGACTTCGGCGGCCATTCCAACTCGAACAGGTTGCTCTTGACGGTGGCGGTGTTGAAGTCTGATTCCGCCGCCCAGGCGTGAATGACCTTGCCGCTGGGTTGTTTCACCGTGCCAAGCGGCTGAAACTCTCCCGCCGGCGCCGATCCCATCTCTTCCTCGAACTCGCGCTTGGCCGCATCGAGCGGCAATTCCGCTCCGGTGAACTGGCCCTTCGGCAACGTCCACGCGTCCAGGTCCTTTCGGGCCCAGAGCGGGCCGCCCGGATGCGCGAGCAGCACTTCGAGCCCGCTCGCTCGACGCCGATACAACAGGATGCCTGCGGCTTGCTTCGGCACCTGCGCTCAGTAGGCCTTTGCGAACCAGGCCGAAACCGTCGCGGGCTTGCCGCACTTGATGCAGGGCTCGCCGGGGGCCTGGTCGTAGCCGTTCGGGATGTTGCGGATCGTCGCCTGCGTTTCAGCCTTGATGTCCGCTTCGCACTGCGCGCTCTCGCACCACGGAGCGATCACAAAGCCGGGGCGGCCTTCCATGATCTGCTTGAACTCGTCGTAGGACGAGGTCGTGCTCGTGTGCTCGTCGCGGAACTTCTTGGCGCGGGCCAGCAGCGCCGCCTGAATTTCATCCAGCATCGCGGTGATGCGATCGGCCAGGCCGTCCATCGGCAGCGACTGCTTCTCCCGCGTGTCGCGGCGGGCGGCAAACACCGCATTCTTCTCGATGTCCTTCGGACCGATTTCGAGACGCAGCGGCACCCCGCGCATTTCGTATTCGCTGAACTTCCACCCGGGCGTCTGGCTCTCATCGGCATCGAGCTTGACGCGGATGCCGGCGGCGGTGAGCTGCGCCTTGATCTCCTCGCACTTCGGCAGCACGGTCTCCTTCCAGTTCCCCCGGGGAATCGGCACGATCACGACCTGGTACGGCGCGATCTTCGGCGGCAGGATCAAGCCGCTGTCGTCGCCGTGGGTCATGATCACCGCGCCGATCAACCGCGTGGTGACGCCCCACGACGTGGTGTAGGCGTACTGCAGCGTCTTGTCGCGGCCCTGGAACTGGATCTCGAACGCCTTGGCGAAGTTCTGTCCGAGGTTGTGGGAGGTCCCGGCCTGCAACGCCCGGCCATCCCCCATCAGCGCTTCGATCGAATACGTCTTCGACGCGCCGGCAAACTTTTCGCTCTCGCTCTTCTTGCCGTCGATCACCGGCACGGCAAGCACGTTCTCGCACACGTCCTTGTAGAGCGCGAGGATCTTCATCGTCTCTTCCTGCGCTTCTTCGGCGGTCTCGTGCGCGGTATGGCCTTCCTGCCACAGGAATTCCGTCGTGCGCAGGAACGGACGCGTCACCTTTTCCCATCGGACGACGTTGGCCCATTGGTTGATGAGGACGGGCAAGTCGCGCCACGACTGGATCCACTTCTGGTACATCACGCCGATGATCGTCTCCGACGTCGGGCGGACGATCAGTTTCTCGGCCAGTTCCTCGTCGCCGCCCTTCGTCACCCAGGCGACCTGCGGGGCAAAGCCTTCGACGTGGTCCTTCTCCTTCAGCAGCAGGCTTTCCGGGATGAACAGCGGAAAGTACGCATTCACGTGGCCCGTCGCCTTGATGCGGGTGTCGAGCTCGCGCTGCAGGTGTTCCCACATCGCGTAGCCATACGGCCGGATCACCATGCAGCCCTTGACCGGCGAATAGTCGGCCAGTTCCGCCTTGCGGACCACATCGACGTACCAGCGTGAAAAATCGACGGACTGCTTGGTGATTTCGGTGACGAACGCGTCGTCTTGCTTGCCTGCCATTAGTGGATGGTTTCTCCCAGGTGAATTCTAAATTTTACGTCATCTCGCCGGGGAAAGTCGGCCCGTGCGTGGCCGCCCCGGGTTTCCTCTCGCCGCAGCGCGGCATGAGCCATCAATCGCCCGACCGTGATGATCGACGCCAGCCGTCCGCGATCGCTTCCGAGCGCGCCATACCAGGCGGTGAGCCGCTCCAACGCGATCTGCAGGCCTGCTCCGTCGCGCCACAGCCCGACACCCTCCCACATCAACCGCCGGACATCGTCTTCACTCGGCAGGGGCGGGCCGGAACCCGGGCGAAGGCGGGGCGCGTCTGAAGTGGCCAGGAACGAGAACGGCGAGACGTCTGCGCCCGGCACGAGCATCGCCTGCGCGGCACGTGCTCCGAACACCAGGCCCTCGAGCAGGGAATTGCTCGCCAGGCGGTTCGCGCCATGGACGCCGGTGCACGCGACCTCGCCTGCAGCGTAGAGCCCGAGCAGCGTCGTCCGGCCCCAGAGGTCCGTTTCAACGCCGCCCATCAGGTAATGCGCGGCGGGCCCGACCGGAATGCGATCCGTGGCGAGGTCCAGCCCCACAGAGCGGCACGCCTCCGCGATGGTCGGAAAGCGCGATCGCACCCACGCCGCGTCCAGATGCTCGAGGGACAGGAACACTGGCGAGCTGGTGCGCATCTGCTCGCGCACGATCGCGCGAGAGACGCGGTCGCGCGAGGCCAGCTCTCCCGCATCGTCGTACGTCGACATGAACCGCTCGCCGTCGATGTTGAAGAGGCGCGCGCCCTCGCCGCGAAGCGCTTCAGAGAGCAGGAAGCGTGGCGCGCCGGGCACGTCGAGGGCCGTGGGGTGAAACTGCACGAATTCCATGTCGGTGATGCGGGCACCGGCAAACCAGGCCAGCATCACGCCGTCGCCGGTGGCGATGGACGGATTCGTCGTTTCCCTGAAGACCTGGCCCGCGCCGCCGGTCGCAAGCAGCACCGCGTCGGCATGCACCTCTTCGACACCCGAGGCGCCCTGGAATCTGGCGCCGATGCATCGCCCACCTTCGACGATCAGCTCGTGGACGCGCGCATCGCGCTCGACACGCACGCGCGCGTGGTCCGCGACGCGATCCCAGAGCGCGCGCCCGATTTCCCGGCCCGTGGCGTCGGCGGCGTGCAGGACACGGCGTCGCCCGTGCGCGCCCTCCCGGCCGAGCGCCGGCCGCCCGCTCGCATCGCGGTCGAAATGCGCGCCCCACTGCAGCAGTTCTTCGACGTACTTGATGCCGTCGCGCACGAGCACGTCGACCGCCGGCTCGACGCACAAGCCGTCGCCGGCGCCGATCGTGTCTGCCGCATGTTGTTCCGGGGTATCGCCGTCACCGATCGCCGCGGCGATCCCGCCCTGCGCGTAACCCGTGTTGCTCTCTTCGGGATCGGCCTTGGTGAGGACGAGCACATCGCCGGCCAGCGCGAGATCCGCGGCCGCGCGAAGACCGGCGATGCCGCTGCCGATGATCAGGAAGTCCGTACGCCGCGGCACCGAATGCTATCCTAACAGGGCTCGTGGATCGAATCACAGTCACGGCCGCGGCCGGCGCCTATCCCGTCATCATCGGTCTTGATGCCATCGACTCGCTGGGCCGCGAGATGGATGCGGCCAGGCTCGGCCAGCGACGCATCCTCGCCTCGAGCGAGCGCGTCTGGGAATATCACGGCGCGCGCTTTCGCAAGCTCGGCGCCGATCGCACGCCGATCCTCGTCGAGGACGGCGAACGCTACAAGAACCTCAATACCGTTGCACGCGTCATCGACGCGCTGGTCAAGGCAAAGGCGGATCGCGCCACCGTGCTCGTCGCCGTCGGCGGCGGCGTCATCGGCGACACGATGGGGTTTGCCGCGGCAACCTACCTGCGCGGCATTCCGGTCGTGCACGTGCCGACGACATTGCTCGCGCAGGTCGATAGCGCCATCGGCGGCAAGACGGGCGTGAACCATCCACTCGGCAAGAACCTGATCGGCTCGTTCCACGCGCCCAGCCTCGTCGTCGCCGACCCCTCGGTGCTCGACACGTTGCCGCGGCGCGAGTTCAGGGCAGGGCTCTACGAAGTGATCAAGTACGGCGTCATCTCGGACCCGTCCCTGCTGGATCGCATGCACGGCTCGATCACGGCGATCTTCAATCGCGACCCGGAGGCCGTCACGCCGCTGGTCTCGGCGTCGTGCCGGATCAAGGCACAGGTGGTCTCCGCGGACGAACGCGAATCCGGATTGCGGCGCATCCTGAACTTCGGCCACACGATCGGCCATGCGCTCGAAGCCATCACCAAGTACAAGCAGTTCCGGCACGGCGAGGCCGTCGGCTACGGCATGCTCGCGGCGCTCGCGATCGGCGTCGGCCGCGGCGTCACGCCGAAATCGCTCTACCAGGAAGTGGAATCGCTGATCGCCCAGCTCGGGCCACTGCCGCCGGTCAACGACCTGTCCGCCAAGGACGTCTTTGCCACCGTCGCCCGGGACAAGAAGGTCGTGAACGGCACGCTGCACTTCATCGCCGCTGCGGATCGCGGCAAGACGATCGAATTGACCGACGTCACCGAAAAGGACATCAGGGCCGCCTGCAGGAAGATCGGGTTGCGGGCGTAACAGGCCATCGGGCCATCAAACCGTTACTCGAGTCCGAACTGTTTGATCTTGGCGGCAAGTGTCTTGAAGTTGATTGCCAGGATGTCGGCCGCGCGGCCCCGGTCGCCATTGGCCTGCTTCAGCGCCATCGCAATCTTCCGCTTCTCGGCGTCATCCGACACTCGGCGCATTGCATCGGCAAGCGTGCCCGACAAGTCGATCAGGTCCCACGGATCAGCAGCATGATCCGGGCCGGCTTGCGTCGTCAGGTTGAGGTGACGCGGTAACACTTTGTCGCCGTCCGCCAGGATCACCGCCCGTTCGATGGCGTTCTGCAACTCGCGCACGTTGCCGGGCCAGCGGTGTGCGACGAGCATCGACAACGCCTCGGTCGAAAGCGTGAGCTTCTTTCCAAGATCGCGCGAGACACGCTCGACGAAGTGATGCGCGAGCTTGGGAATGTCTTGCGCGCGCTCGCGCAGCGGAGGAACCGTGACGGGAAACACGGACAGGCGGAAGTAGAGGTCTTCGCGGAACTGGCGTGACGCCACCTGCTGCCGCAACAGGCGGTTGGTCGCGGCGACAATGCGCACGTCGACGAGGATCGACTGGTTGCCGCCAAGCCGCTCGATGCGTTTGGTCTCGATGACGCGCAGCATCTTCGCCTGCAAGGCCAGCGGCATCTCGCCGATCTCGTCGAGGAAGATCGTGCCGCGCTGCGCCTTTTCGAACTTGCCGATCTTGCGCTGGGTCGCGCCGGTGAAGGCGCCGCGTTCGTAGCCGAACAACTCGGCTTCGAGCAGGTTTTCCGGAATCGCGGCGCAATTGATCGCCACAAACGGGCCGTTCGCACGGGCGCCGGCGTCGTGAACGGCTCGCGCGCACAGTTCCTTGCCCGTGCCGCTTTCGCCTTCGAGGAGCACGGTGGTGTCGGTCGTCGCGGCCCGCGCGATGGCGGCCATCACCTGCCGCAGCGCCGGCGAATCGCCGATGATCTGCGGTCCGCCGCGGCGCGCCGCGGCTTCCTCTTTGAGCAGCCGATATTGATCCAGCAGGCGCCGCTGTTCGAGCGCGCGCGACACGAGCAGCAACAGATGATCGGGATCGACGGGCTTGGCAAGAAAATCGAGCGCGCCCTGCTTCATGGCCTCGACCGCATCCTGGATGCTGCCGTGCGCCGTCATGACGATGACCGGCAGTTCGGCATCGAGTTCCCGCACCGCGCGCAGCACGCCCATGCCATCGCCGTTCGGCAGGCGCAAGTCGGACAGCACGAGCGCGGGTTGATCGTTTTGGAGGGCGGAAATGGCTTCGGGCTGATCCCGCGCTTCGATGACGCGATGCCCCTGCGACTCGAGCGCGAGCTTGAGCATCGCGCGGAGCGAGTCCTTGTCCTCGACGAGCAGGATCGCCGACGCGCTCGTCACGCGCCGGGACGCAACCAGCCCGGTGGCACGCCGGCCCGGCGCGCCTCGTCTTCGATACCGCTGATCGCCTTGGTCTGCTCGTCGATTTCCTTCTTCACCCGTTCCAGTTCCGCCAGCGCGGTATCGAGGTCGGTCTTGATCTTGGCCTTCTGGGCGGGATCGTCGCGATTGACGAAATCGGTCCTGAGCGCGTTGATGCGGCTCTGCAACGAATCGGCGAAGATCTGCGAGCGCTGCAGTTGCTCGCGGGCCGTCTTGATGCGGCCCTGCCAATACGCCTGGTCACCGCCGCGGGCGGGCGCGGTGGCACCCTCCGGAGCGGCGGGGCTGGTGTTCGTTGGCGTCGTGTTCGTGGACGCGGCATCACGCGTCGGGCTTGGCGGCGCCTCGCCGCCCTTGGAAATGTCCGGACGCAGGCTGTCGTTGGTGTAGACCTTCGCCGGTGCCTTGACGGTCTTACGGCGCTCCTCTTCCTGCTTCGCGACGGCGGCCAGCGACTGCTGGGGGGCCGACTGCGCGCGTGCCAGCAAGGTGCAGCCCAGGACGATAGCCGCGGCGATGGCAATGGCGCGTGTCATTTCTTCTCTCTTATCGGATCGTACGGCTGCCATTTTCACAGGTCAAGGAAGCGCCTGGCGCAGTTCCTGCCACGATTGCACACGGATACCGCCGACGCAAGGACTCCCCGTGCATACCCGGGCCACCTCCGCCTCGAGCACTCGCCTCCCGCCTGCATTGCCGAACGCTTCTGCATGCACTCTTACGATTTCGTGACCGGGGACGGACTGTCCCGACGCATCCGCCAGCGGGTTTCCGTCCTGCTCACGCGGATCGTCGCCAACCCATACGGCGAGAAAGCAAGGAGCGGGCCGCGTGACACCCGGCAGGTTGGTCATGGGTCCGTACGTGAACAACGTCCAGCGCGGATTGTTCGCCCCCCACGGCCGGTCACTCGAGCTCGCGTTCATCTGCGCGTTCGTGCACGTCGTCGGCTTTCCGCAATTCAGGAGATTCGTCGTGGCTGTGAGGTCAACGACACCGCCGCCGGGGATCGCGTGCACGCCGCTCGCAGCGCCGTCGGTGAACGTTCCCTGGATCGCGCCGGCCAGCACTGCGCTCCAATCTGGCAGCCGAGCGAGGTCATTCGCGGTCATCTCGATCCCGGCTTCTGCGGCATACAACATCCCAACCGACCCGGTCATGTTGCCGTTCGCCAGCCGATCCATGAACACGGCCAGCGCGACGCCGAGGGCCAGCGCCGAAAGGAACGATGTGACGAGCAGCGCCATCACGAGCGCAATTCCTCGCTCGGCGGCCCGTGAAGATTGCACTAGGTCGATTGGGGACGTCATGACACGTTCCTCAGCGAAATCGACGCATGGAAGAGACATGGCGGCACCATCGCGCCGGTGCCCGGAATCGCGCGGATGGTCACGATGACCGCGGTCGGCGCGTATTCAAACGCGAGGTCGCTGACGAAATCGACGATCGGCTGAACCGCGCCGGCGGCCGTCTGGCGGATCAGCGTCGAGCTGCCATCGCTCTGGCGTTCCAGTCGAAACGTGTATTGATCGACAGCGGTCACCGCCGCGCCCGCTGCGTAAGCCTGGGACAGTGGACGATCGGGTGTCAGGCTGCGCCCGTTGGTGGACACGGCAGCCACTGAGAACAGGTCGTGTGTCACGCCGTCGCTGATCAATCCCCTCGCGCCGACGCTGAAGCCGCAGACGTCCTTTGCATTCGGGCAGCCGCTTGACGAGAGCACCAACGCAGATGCCGCCGTCGCCTGTCCGATCCCGACGATGCCGCGGCCGCCGGCAGCGACGGGTGTCGCCACCGTCATCGTGTCGGCGTCGCCCGACACGGCAAGCGCCGAGCGCACCTGCTGCGTGATGG
>CAZBYY010000146.1:0-8802 GCA_964495855.1 uncultured Acidobacterium sp.
GTGCGAAACGTGTTGTCGCACGGGCGATGCAGGATGCTGCCGTCGCGGAGGTCCTCACCAGCCGGCCGCTCCATGTGTTGGCGGTGGGCAAGGCCGCCGCGGGGATGGTGACCGCATTTATCGCGGTGCCGCACTTGTCGATTCGCCGCGCCGTGGCGATCGGCACCCACGCCAACGCTGATCTGCCGGCCGCCGTCGAGTGGATCGAATCGAGCCATCCGTTCCCCGACGCGCGGAGCGAGGCCGCCGGGCATCGTGCCCTCGCGATGGCCGAGAGCGTTCACTCAGGTGAAGCCCTGGTGATCCTGCTCTCCGGCGGCGCGTCGGCACTGATGGCCGCGCCCCTGGAGGGGATCACGCTGGCTGACAAGATCGAGACGACGCGCCGAATGATGTCGGCGGGGGCGGACATCCACGCGCTCAACACGGTTCGCCGCCATTTGTCGAAGGTGAAGGGCGGCCGGCTCGCAGCCGCGTGCGTCGGCGCCACGCTCACGCTGGCGATCTCTGATGTTGTCGGCGACGATCTCCACGCGATCGGTTCGGGACCCGGCGTGCCGGATGCATCGACCTGGGCTGACGCGCGGGCCGCGCTGATCCGGTTTGGCCGAGAATCGCATGCGTTGAGCGTCAGGTCGATCATCGAGCGCGGTGCGACCGGCGAGCTTCCCGATACGCCGAAGCCGGGACACGCTGCGGTGGCACGGGCGACGGCGCGCGTCATCGGCGGCCGGCTCGACGCGATGGCCGGGGCACGCGACGCCGCGATCGAGCGGGGCTACGACACCATCGTGCTCGACGAGCCGGTGACCGGTGAAGCGCGAATCGCCGGCCCCGAGTGGCTGTCGCGGGTGCAGGCGCGCCTTGCGGGCGCGAAGCGTCCAGCGTGCGTGGTCTCGAGTGGCGAGACCACGGTCACCGTGACCGGCAGCGGCACCGGCGGACGCAACCTCGAGTTCGGTCTATCCATCGTCGAGGCCATGGCCGGCGGCCCCCGCGCAGTCGTGGCCAGCGTCGGCACCGACGGCATCGACGGGTCGTCCGGCGTCGCCGGCGCGATCGTAGACGCGACGACGCTCGAGCGTGCGGGGCACGCGGGCCTGGGACCGCCGGGCAGCTTTCTTGCAACGAACAATTCGTTCGCATTCTTCGCGCCGCTTGGCGACGTGGTTCGCCTCGGGCGCACCGACACGAATGTCGGAGATCTGCAGGTACTACTAATTGACTAAGGAAGACCTTCTCCGCCTGATCCGGCAGAAGGTGCCGCATCCGGCGACGCCTCGCGAGATCATCCGCGAGCTGCGCGTGACGCGCGAACATCGCACCGCGATCAAGCGGCTGCTGCGCAACCTCGTCAACGACGGGGCACTCGTACAAATCAAGGGCAATCGATATGGGCTGCCGGACCGGATGGATCTGGTCGTCGGAAAACTGGAGGGCCATCCGTCGGGTTTCGGTTTTGTCGCGCCCGAGCAGCCGGTGGAGGGGCTGAAGCGCGATATTTTCGTCGCCGAGCACAACTTGAACGACGCGCTCCATGGTGACCGCGTCGTCGTCCGGATCGAGCGTTACCGCGACGATGGACGAGCCGAGGGCAAGGTGGTGCAGGTCCTGGAGCGAGGCGCCGCCACGGTCGTGGGCAGGTTTGACCTCGATCCATCCGGGCTGGGTTACGTCGCTCCTTTCGACAAGCGCATCACGGCGGACATCCAGATCCCCCGCGCCGAGACACTCGATGCCGCGGCCGGCCAGATGGTCACCGTGGAGGTCACGCGCTGGCCGACACCGACACGCGGTCCTGCCGGCCGCATCGTCGAA
Source organism: uncultured Acidobacterium sp. (assembly GCA_964495855.1). GTDB lineage: Bacteria > Acidobacteriota > Vicinamibacteria > Vicinamibacterales > UBA2999 > 12-FULL-67-14b. Next base: position 1,819 of record CAZBYY010000146.1, read on the forward strand.
GTCCTGGGCGACATCGACGATCCCGGCGTGGACACCGAGATCATCCTTCGCAAGTACGCGATTCCCGACGAGCACTCGCCGGAGTCAATTGCCGAAGCAACACGGCTCGGTGGCGGGGTGCGAGACAAGGACCTCGCCGGCCGCACCGACTTCCGCGATCGCACCGTCGTCACCATCGACGGCGAGCACGCGCGCGACTTCGACGATGCGATCTCGATCGAACGGCTGAAGAACGGGCATTACTGGCTGGGGGTGCACATCGCCGACGTCGCGCATTACGTCCGCGAGGGCGGCGCGCTCGACGAGGAAGCCTACGAGCGGGGAACGTCCGTGTATTTCCCCGAGCGTGCCGTTCACATGTTCCCGTCCGAACTCGCAACGGGCCTGTGCTCGCTGAATCCGCATGTCGATCGTCTCGTGCAGTCATGCCTGATGGAAGTGACCTCGCAAGGCGACGTCGTGCGCTACGAGATACACGACGGCATCATTCGCAGCGACGCCCGCATGACCTACACAGCGGTGAACGCGATCCTGACCGACCGCGACGCCGGCACCATCGAGCAGTATCGCGAACTCGTGCCGATGTTCGAGCTGATGGGGGAGTTGTTCCGGATCCTGAACGCCAGGCGCTACCGGCGCGGCTCGGTCGATTTCGATCTGCCGGAGGCGCTGGTGGTGTTGAACGAAGAAGGCTTCATTGCCGACATCGTCGCTTCCGAGCGCAACATCGCGCACCGCCTCATCGAGGAATTCATGCTGCTTGCCAACGAGACGGTGGCATCTCACCTTGAAAAGAGCGGCATGCCGGCGTTGTATCGCATCCATGAACCACCCGACCCGCTGAAAGTGCTTCAGTTCGAGGAGTTCATCAATCCGTTCGGCTATTCGCTCGGCGCGGGCGAGAACAGCGTGCGGCCCAAGCACTTCCAGCAGCTCGTCGAGAAGATCAAGGGCACCCCTGAGGAGCGCCCGATCGCGTTCTTGATGCTGCGGACGATGCAGAAGGCGCGATACGACCCGATGAACGTCGGCCACTTCGGCCTGGCGGCCGAGAGCTACGCGCACTTCACGTCGCCAATCCGGCGCTACCCGGATCTCGTGGTGCATCGACTGCTGCGCGAGGTACGGCACACGCGCGTTGCCGAGGAGCGCAAGGCCGAACTCGATGAAGAACTGCCGGAGATCGGCCGGCATACCTCCGAAATGGAGCGCCGCGCCGCGGATGCCGAGCGCGAGATTCTCCAGTGGAAAAAGGTGCGCTTCATGGCCGACAAGGTCGGCGAAGTGTTCGAGGGTTACATCACCGGCGTGGCGCCGTTCGGGATGTTCGTCGAGCTGACGGACCATTACGTCGAAGGCCTCGTCCACGTCAGCACCATGGCAGACGACTACTACCGGTTCCGCGAGCAGCAGCACGCGCTCTTTGGCGAGAACACCCGGAAGCTGTACCGGCTCGGCGATCGCGTGACGGTGCAGATCATCCGCGTCGACATGGACCGGCGGCAGATCGATCTGGGGCTCGAAGACGTGCTCGAAAAGGTGCGGCGTGACGAGCGGTCGCGTGGGCCGTCACGCAGTACGGCGCGCCCGAAGAAGGAGCAGCGGAAGGGCACGCAGGAAGAGCGTCGCAAACGGAAGAAACGCCTCGGCAAGAACGCGCGGCTGCGCAGCAAGGGACGGAAATAGGCGCATCGCATGCGTAACGTCGTCGTCGGCACAGCGGGCCACATCGATCACGGCAAGAGCTCGCTCGTCCTCGCGCTGACGGGCACCGACCCGGACCGGCTCAAGGAGGAGAAGGCCCGCGGCATCACGATCGAACTCGGATTCGCACACGCCGTGATCGGCGAGACGCGCGTGGCGTTCGTCGACGTGCCGGGCCACGAGCGATTCGTCCGGACGATGCTGGCGGGTGTTGGCGGCATCGATGTCGTGCTGCTGATCGTCGCAGCGGACGAATCCGTGATGCCCCAAACCCGCGAACACTTCGATATTTGCCGGTTGCTGCGCATTCCCCGCGGCATCGTCGTGTTGACCAAATGCGACGTCGCCGATGGCGATACGCGCGCGCTCGTTCGCGAGGATGTCGCCGAACTCGTGAAGGGGTCGTTTCTGGAAAGATCGCCGGTGGTCGAGGTGTCGGCCGTGACCGGCGAGGGTCTCGACGCGCTCCGAGCGGCGATCATCGATCAGGCCACCCATCTGACTCGCAGGCCGATCGACGCAGCGCCGCGACTGCCGATCGATCGTGCCTTTACGATGAAGGGCTTCGGCACCGTGATCACCGGCACGCTCGTCGCGGGCAGGATTGCGGCGGAACAGGAGTTGGTCGTTGAACCCGGCGGCCGCCGCGTGAAAGTGCGGGGCGTCCAGGTCCACGGCAAGTCCGCGTCGGAGGCCGCGGCGGGGCAGCGTACTGCCATCAATTTAGGTGGCGTCGAGGTGGGCGACGTGTCGCGCGGCGAAACGCTGATGCAGCGCGGCACGGCCAGCGTGACGCGGCGCGTGGACGCCGAGATCGATCTGCTTCCGAGCGCGAAGCTCCTGAAGCACGGGACGCGCGTGCGGTTGCATCACGGCACTGCCGAAGTGTTGGGCCGCGTGTCGATCGCAGGAGCATCGGTTGGCGACATCCGTCCGGGGGCGCGCGCCCTGGTGCGGATTCGGCTCGAAGCCCCGGCCGTCTTGAATCGAGGCGATCGTTTCATCCTGCGCGCGTATTCGCCCCCGGTGACGATCGGCGGCGGACAGGTGCTCGATCCCGCGCCGACGCGGGCTGGCATTCGTACGGCCGACGGCCTGCTCGCGCTCGAAGCGTTGCGCATCCATGAGGACGATCTGCCCGCCATCATCGCGATGATTGATGCCGCCGGTCTCGTCGGGATGGAGAAGGGCAGCCTTCTCTCGCGCGCAGCGGTGGCGCCGTCGCGCGTTGGCGCGGTCGTGCAGCGTCTTGGGTCATCCGGTGTCGCTGTCGCCGGCGATCGACTGATCGCTTCGCGCCATCTCGAGCAGGCGGAAAAGGCGCTACTTGCGCTCGTCGCCGCGTCGCATAAGTCGGATCCGATGAGCGATGGCCTTTCACGCCAGGAAGCACGCGAGAGACTCTTGGCGCGCAGTGATGCGGCGGTGTTCGACGCCGTTGTCGACTCATTGATGCGGCGGAAGGCGCTGGTTGGGACTGAACGCCTAGCATTGCCGTCGCATAAGGCGGCTGTTGTCGGCGCCGACGAGCGCGTGCGTGCCGGCGTGATTGAGGCCTATCGCGCGGGTGGGTTGAACCCGCCAGACACCGCGGCGGTCGATGCGATTGTCAAGGCTGGTGCCGGCGTGATCGACAAGGTCACAGCCTTGCTCTTACGCGAGAAGGTGCTCGTGCGTGTGGACACGATCGTGTTTCACGCGGAAGCGTTGCAGGGATTGAAAAACGACATCGCCGCGATGAAGGGCAGCACCGTTGATGTCGCGACCTTCAAGGAGCGCTATCGATTGTCGCGGAAGTTTGCAATCCCGCTGTTGGAATACCTGGACAGGGAACGCATTACGAGGCGAACCGGGGACGCTCGCCTCGTTCTGTAGTCGGCAACCGGCGGCCGGCAACCGTTATTTCTCTTCAGCGCCCTCTTTCATCGAGGACTTGAAGTTCTTGATGCCGGCGCCGATGCCCTTGCCGAGCTCGGGCAACCGGTTGGCTCCGAAGATGAGGATGACAATCGCCAGAATAATGAGCATTTCCGGCAAACCGATCGGGCCCATGATGACTCCTTAAACGGCCGACAACGAAAGGCCGTGGGCTGATTGTAACACTTCAGGTCTGGGAGCCGGATGTCACCCGGCGGCGTCATATAGATATGGCGCTGGGTTTGCACTTGTCAGGCCAGAACCCCGTCGGTCAGAATGGCCGTGGGCCAGCGACAGCTAGCTGATGGCAAAAACGGCAACGCCCCAACCTCTGGAATCGCGAACGGCGACGCTCCATCTTACGGATCGGCCCGTCGAACTGCGTTTCGGATTCGAGCAGCGGCACTCGAGCGTCGGCGTCGGCGCGTCGATGGCGGCGCACATGGGCGTCGTACTCATCATTTTGCTCGCCATCCGCTTCGCCCCGGCACCGTCAAGCCTGCAGCTGATTCCCGATGAACCTTTGAAGAGCATCGTCTGGCTCGACATCCCTGGTCCGGGCGGCGGTGGCGGCGGTGGCGGCAACAAAATGCCGGAGCCACCGAAGAAGGCCGAATTACCCGGCAAGGAAAAGATTACCGTTCCCGTAAAAGAACAGCCCAAGCCCACGCCAGAACCGCCGAAGGCGGAGCCTCCGAAGGAAGACCTCACGATCCCGGCAAAGACGATGGCGTCCGCTGAGCAGACGTTGCCGGGCGTCATTGCGCCGTCGGCGCCAAGCACGAGCGAATCGCAAGGGTCTGGTACGGAGGGCGGCGCAGGCACAGGAAAAGGTACCGGTATCGGATCGGGCCAGGGATCCGGCCTCGGTCCGGGTTTCGGCGGCGGCACCGGTGGCGGCGCTTACCGTCTGGGATCCGGCATTGTGTCTCCCGTGGTGTTACGCGAGGTGAAGCCCGCATACACCGCCGATGCGATGCGAGCCAAGGTGCAGGGATCGGTGTGGCTCGAGTGCATCGTCCTGCCGGACGGCTCGGTGGGCGAAGTCAAGGTGACCAAGTCGCTCGATCCAATCTTCGGCCTCGATCAGGAGGCGATCAAGGCCGCCAAGCAGTGGCGCTTCAAGCCCGGCATGCGCCAAGGTGAACCGGTGCCGGTCATCATCACGATCGAGCTGACGTTCACACTACGATAGGCCATCAGGCCATCCAGACCTGCTAGGATTGCGCGGATGAAGCGCATTCTCGGCCTCGCCGTTTCCATCCTCTTCGTTTCGTCCGCGTACGCGCAGCCAGCGGCGTATCCCGCGCCGATCGAGCGTGATTTCGTCGCCAGGGACTGGACGTTCAACAACGGCGAAAAGCTCGCTGAGGTGAAGATTCATTACCGCACCGTCGGACAGCCGCGGAAGGATCCCGACGGTGTCGTGCGGAACGGCGTGTTGATCCTGCACGGCACCGGAGGCAGCGGCGCCGGGTTTATCAGCAACAGTTACGCCGGCTTGTTGTTCGGCAAGGGGCAGCCGCTCGACGCAGAGAAGTACTTCATCATCCTGCCTGACAACATTGGCCATGGCGATTCGAGCAAGCCCAGTGACGGCCTGCACATGAAGTTCCCGAAGTATCGCTACGCCGACATGGTCAGACTCCAGCACGAGCTGGTGACGAAAGGGCTGGGTCTCACGACCTTGAAGCTGATCATGGGCACCTCGATGGGCGCGATGCATGCGTGGGACTGGGGCTACATGTATCCGGGCTTTGCGGCCGGACTCGTGCCGCTTGCGAGCAATCCCGTCGAGATCGGCGGACGCAATCGTATCTGGCGGAAGTTCCTGATGGATGCGATCGAAAAAGATCCCTCCTGGAATCATGGCGAGTACAAGGAGCAGCCGCGTGGGCTGCAGAGCGCGATCGGGTTCTTGATGATGGCGCAGAGCGCGCCGTTGTTCTGGCAGAAGCAGTTCCCGACGATCGCGGCGGCCGACAAGTACGTCGACGACCAGGTCGCTTCGCGGCTGAAGACCTACGATGCCAACGACATGCTGTATCACTATCACGCAATCGAGGACTACAACCCGGCGCCGCACCTGGCGGAGATCACCTCGCCGCTGCTGGCGATCAATTCCGCCGATGACTTCGTCAACCCGCCCGAGCTGCCGATGATGCGGGAGTTGATCAAGAAGGTGCCGAAGGGTCGCTTCATCCTGCTGCCGATCACCGACGAGACGCGCGGCCACGGCACGCATTCTCTACCTGCGATTTGGGGCGGGGAACTGCTAAAATTCTTGCAGGAGCTCAAGTAATCGAATCTGTAGTCTCGGCGACGACGCTCAAAAGCGAAGTTGAGCGTCGTCGAACCTTCGCCATCATCTCCCACCCAGACGCGGGCAAGACCACGCTGACCGAGAAACTCCTGCTGTACGCGGGTGCGATCGAATTGGCCGGCGCGGTCCGCGGCCGCAAGACCGACCGCCACGTCGTGTCGGACTGGATGGACATCGAGCGTGAGCGCGGCATCTCGGTGACGTCCGCGGCCGTCGAGTTCGATCTCGGCCCGCATCACCTGACGCTGCTCGACACACCTGGTCACAAGGACTTCAGCGAGGACACCTACCGCACCTTGTTCGCCGTCGACGGCGTGGTGATGGTGATCGACGCGGCCAAGGGCATCGAGTCGCAGACGCGCAAGCTCTTCGAGGTCTGCAAGCTGCGGCGGCTGCCGGTGTTGACCTTCATCAACAAGCTCGATTTGCCGAGCCGCGATCCGTTCGACCTGCTCGACGAGATCGAGCGGGTGCTTGGCATCCATGCCGTGCCGATGAACTGGCCGATCGGCAGCGGCGATCGGTTCCGTGGCGTCTACGATCTGCAGAAGGGCCTCGTCCATCTCTACGACCGGAAGGAGCGCGCGCATCCAGCGCCGGTCAACGTCGGCGCGGTGGATGACCCGCAGTTGAAGGAATTGATCGGCGAGGATCCGTGGAAGGTCCTGGTCGATGAGACGTCGCTCGTCACGGGCGCGGGCACGAGCTTTTCGCATCAGGCTTATCTCGACTTCCAGATGACGCCGGTGTTCTTTGGCAGCGCGTTGTCCAACTTCGGGCTGGAGCCGTTCCTGTATGCGCTGACCGAGCTGGCGCCGCCGCCGCGGGGGCGCGAGAGCGACCACGGTGTGATTGCGCCGGACACGCCGCACTTCACGGCGTTTGTGTTCAAGATCCAGGCGAACATGAACAAGCGCCACCGTGATCGCGTGGCGTTCTTGCGCGTGTGCTCTGGCGTGTTCGAAAAGGACATGGTGATCACCAACGCGCGCGAAGGGCAGGAGATCCGCGCGGCGCGGCCGTATCGATTCTTCGGCGGC
>CAZBYY010000147.1:0-8740 GCA_964495855.1 uncultured Acidobacterium sp.
CAGCTCGAGAATCGAGTGGCCGTCGCGCAGCAGCTTGGCCGTGATCTCCGGCTCGATGTCGAAACGGTTCGACTCGAGGTGCAGCGACGCGGCGACCTCCCGCGCCATGATCTTGTAGCAGGTTTCCATGTCGGTGATCCGCCCGCCATACAGCAGGTTCGTGATGCCGGTCAGCACCTGGTTGGCAAACACCGACAGCCACGGCGCGTCCGGTCGCCCGGCGAGAAAGCGCGAACCATAGACAACGCGCGAGCGGCCGTCGAGGATCGGCTTGACCAGGTCGGCAATCTGCGCCGGATCGAGTTCGAGGTCGGCGTCCTGGATCGCGACGATCGTCCCAGACGCCTGGGCGAAGCCGATGCGGATCGCGCTGCCTTTGCCGCCGTTGCGCTCGGCGTGGATGATCCGCAGTTCCGGGCGCGCCGCGATGCGATCGAGCACCTCGCGGGTGCCGTCGGTGGATCCGTCATTGACGACCAGGATCTCCCGCGGCGCGGGCAGGTCGATGGCGATCAACCGCTCGATCACCTCCGCGACTGTGCGTGCTTCGTTGAAGACCGGAACGACGATGGAAATGAGTGGGCTCACTTCCCGCCCGCTTCAACGTGGATACGCACCATGCTGCCGCCTACAGTATGACCCGAGAACCGAAGTTTTTCACCCGCGGTCCGGCGACGCTCACTCGATCCGGCTGGGAATCGCGATAGGCTGGTCGGCAGTCACCATGATGTGCGTTCTTGAACGAGACTTGGACCGGAAGGTCTGCAACGGCGGGCGCGATGCGCGTCGTTAGCATGGCGCAGAACGTGCCCGGCCCCGCCGCCGTGGCGCGACTGGTGGCCGAGGGCGCGACGGCGATCAAGATCGAACCGCCGAACGGCGATCCACTCGCGCACCTCTGTCGTCCGTGGTACGACGAGTTGCACGCCGGCGTCAGCGTCGAGCGGCTCGATCTCAAGACGCTGCCCGGCATCGTTCGCATGAAGGCGCTGCTGACGAAGGCCGACGTGTTCCTGGCAAGCCAGCGCCCCTCGGCGCTCGCGCGACTCGGCCTCGATCCGCTGACGCTGCATCGCGACCTGCCCTCTCTCCGCTATGTGAACATCGTCGGCGACACGGCGAATCCCGAAGAACCTGGGCACGACCTGACGTACCAAGCACGTGCAGGGCTGCTGTCGGGTGCGATGCCGTTGACGCTGGTTGGCGACATGGTGGGCGCCGAGCGCGTGCGCGCGGCGATCATCGAGGTAATGCGTGAGGCAGGGGCAACACGGATCGTCGGGCTGTTTGACGCGCTGCGCGACCTGGCCGCGCCGCTTCGCCACGGACTGACGGCGACGGGCGGGTGGCTCGGCGGCGGCAATCCTGCGTATGGCATCTACCCTGCCAAGTCTGGTGCGATCGCGGTGGCGGCATTGGAGCCGCATTTCCGATCTCGCTTGTATGAGGGCCTGGGATTACCGGATGGCGCCGACCTCGGTGCGACATTCCTCACGCGCACGGCGGAAGAGTGGGAACAGTGGGCCGCGGCGCGCGACATTCCACTCGTCGCGTACTGACCACGGAGCATGGTGAAAATGGGTGACAGGCACCAGGAACAAATACACACGCTCTTCGACACGGCGGCGCGACTCGCGAAGGCGTACCTCGACGCAGTCGAGCAACGCCATGTCGGCACGACCGCAACGCGGGCGCAGATGCTCGCGGCACTGGGCGGCCCCTTGCCGATCGGCTCCAACAACGCCGTTGAGGTGATCGAACAGCTCGCCGCCGATTCCGACCCCGGCATCGTCGCGTCCGCCGGGCCTCGCTACTTCGGCTTCGTCGTCGGCGGCGCGGTGCCGGTCACGGTCGCGGCGGACTGGCTGGCGAGCACGTGGGATCAAAACGCCGGCTTGTTCGTGCTGTCGCCGGCGGCGGCCGCCGTCGAGGACGTCACCGCGGCGTGGGTCCTCGAGCTGCTGCACCTCCCCGCCGATGCCGGCGTGGGATTCGTGACTGGCGCGCACATGGCGAACTTCACGTGCCTTGCCGCAGCCCGCCATGAAGTGTTGCGCTGCGCCGGCTGGAACGTGGAGACCCAGGGACTGCAACGCGCGCCGCGCGTGCGCCTGATCGCCGGAGAGGAAGTGCACGTGTCCGCGGTTGGAGCGCTGCGCTATCTCGGTTTCGGCAGCGACGAGATCGAGCTCGTGCCGGTTGACGATCAAGGCCGCATGCGCGCGGACGCGCTGGCAGCGACGCTGGCCGCAGGAAGCGGCCCGACCATCGTGTGCGCACAGGCCGGCAACGTCAGCACCGGCGCGTGCGATCCGCTCGACGCGATCATCACCAGCGCGCATGCACACGGCGCCTGGGTCCACGTCGACGGCGCCTTCGGCCTGTGGGCCGCCGCCGTTCCCGAACTGCGCGCGCTCGTCAACGGCGTCGAGAAAGCGGACTCGTGGGCGACCGACGCGCACAAGTGGTTGAACGTGCCGTACGACTCCGGTCTGGCGATCGTTGCCGATGCGGCGCCGCATCGCGCCGCGATGAGCCTGAAAGCGTCGTACCTGCAGCGCGGCGCCGATGAAGAGCGCGTCGGCACCGATTGGGTACCGGAGTCGTCGCGACGCGCCCGCGCGCTGCCGATCTACGCGTTGATCCGCGCGCTGGGGCGCGACGGCATCGCAGACATCGTGCGCCGCAACTGCGCGCTGGCGCGCCGCATGGCCGACCGACTCGCAGTCGCCGGCGGGGTGACGATCCTCAATCAGGTGGTGCTGAACCAGGTGCTGGTGCAGTTCAGGGACGATGCGACGACGCGCGAGGTGATCGCCGGCGTGCAGGCCGACGGGACCTGCTGGGCGGGCGGCGCCGTGTGGCAAGGCAAGCAAGCGATGCGCATCTCGGTATCGAACTGGTCGACGACCGAAGCCGACATCGACCGCTCAGCCGAGGCGATCCTCAGGGTTTTTTCGCGGGCGCTTTCTTAGCAGGCGCTTTGCGTGGCGGCGGCCCGGGCCGATACTCCAGCATCACGTTGCTGATCGTTGCGATCGGCCGGCCGGCGCTCGAGAAGTTGTCGGTGCCATCCGGTCGCATCACCGAGAGCTTTTCGCCGAGAATCGAGACCTGGTCCTGCGCATCTTCCGGCAGCTGGATCGTAATGAACTCGTCGCCCGACGGAGCCACGGCCTTGACGCCGCCAGGACCGGCGCCGCCGCCGATGCGATCGAACAGGTCCTTTTCGGTTCGGAACTCACTCTGCACCACCGCCCGATCCACCAGCGTGTTGTCCATCGTCAGCACGCCAACCGTCGCCGTGTACTTGCGGTACGCCTGCTTGGTCTTCACGAGCTCAGCGGAATAGGTGTGGCGATTGTGGAGTTCAAACGACAGCGTGACGGGGCCGCGATGCGGCGGAACGGTGACGAGCACGCCCTCTTTCGGGTCGGTGCCAGTCAGGACGTCGCAGAATCGGCGGCCCGTTGACACGCCGACGCCGAGTTCCGACGGGCACTTTACCTCTGCCTGGATGCGCGACAACGGACCAACCGGCGTTTTCGCTACGGGAGGCTTCGTCGTCTTCGGGGCCGGGGCCTTGCGCGTTTGCGCATCAGCCGAAGGTATCGCAACCGAAAGTGCACAAAGAACTGCGATCACCAAGCGCATGGCACCAGTATATAGGCCGTAGGCAAGGCACTTGCTTCCTGGTTCAGGTGAATCTGTCCGGCCTTGGTCGTTGTCTGCTGTGGGTCGTTTGTGTCGTCTAGTGGCGCACTCCAACGTTTGAAGCAGCGTTGTTCCATTCAAATAATTGTTGTGCGCGAAACGGAATTCTGGAGGAAGAACGAAATGAGAGTAAGAGTGTGGCTCGCAGCCCTCGGCCTGATGGCCGCAGTGGCGTTGCCCGTCTCGGCGCAAGTGCAGACGGGTTCGATTCTGGTTCGCGTCACCGATCAACAGGGCGGCGCCGTTCCCGGCGTGTCCGTCACGATCGCCAGCCCCGTTCTCGTGGCCGGCACGATGACCGGCGTGACAGACGCAGGCGGCGTGAATCGCTTCCCTGCGCTCGTCCCTGGCACCTATTCAGTCAAGGTGGAGCTCCAGGGCTTCCGCACCATCCAGCGTGAGGGCGTCGTGGTGGCCGTCGGCCAGACGGTGCCGCTCGACATCGCGATGCAGGTGGCGACGGTCTCCGAAACGGTGACGGTCACCGGCACGTCGCCGGTCATCGACACGACGACGGCGACAACGAGCGTGAACCTCGGCGAGCAGTTGCTGCAGTCCACGCCGGGCGGTCGCGACATCTGGGCGCTGGTTGAAGCAAAGGTGCCCAGCCTCGTGATGAGCCGTCCGGACGTCGGCGGCACGTCAGGCGGCCTGCAGGGCACGTTCAGCGCGCGCGGCACGGCCTCGGCGCAGAACACGTCGTTTCTGAATGGCGTGAACGTGGGCGACCCGGCCGCCATCGGCGCCGCGGGTTTCTATTACGACTTCGACGCGTTCGACGACATCCAGGTCTCGACCGGTGCACACGACATCACCGTGCCGACCTCGGGCGTGTTCCTCAACATGATCACCAAGACGGGCGGCAACAAGTGGCAGGGCGGCTCCACGTTCACGTGGACCGGCGACTCGCTGCAGGGCCGCAACGATCACGATCCGCTGCTGCAGAAGTACGGCTTCCGCCAGGACGGCAACACGTCGGACTTCGTCTCCGACATCAACGTGTCGGCCGGCGGCCCGCTGGTCGCCAACAAGGTCCGCTTCTTCGGATCGTTCCGCGACTGGCGCGTGCACCAGAACGTCCCCGTGCAGAACGCGCAGGTGGTCCTCGACCAGACGAACATCACGTCCGGCCTCGGCAACTTTACCTGGCAGGCGAACCAGAACAACCGGTTCACCGCGTTCTACTCGCGCCAGCGCTACAGCAAGCCCAACCGCCTGCTGAACGCGGCGACGGTGACTGTGCCCGAGTCAACGGTGGATGAAGAGGACATGTTCGACCTCGCGCAGGGCTTGTGGAACTCGGTCATCGGCCGCAACTTCTTCGTCGATGCGCGCCTGGGCCTCAACAAGATCCTGTTCCCGACCTACTTCAACGGCGGCAACAACCAGTCAACGATCGACAACGCGACCGGCATCATCTACGGCAACAACGCCACCGAGGTGATCCGCAACCGCAACCGCTACCAGGCCAACGCCACCGGCCAGTACTACGTCGATCAGTTCCTCGGCGGCCGCCACGAGTTCAAGTTCGGCTTCGACTACTCGCACGCCGTCACGCGCAACCAGACGCATCGCGTCGACGATGTGCAGACGACCTACACCACGGCGAGCGGCGCATTCGTGCCGCAGAACGTGACGCTGTTTGCGACGCCGCAGAACGACGCCACGGCGCTCAACGTCATGGCGTTGTTCGCGCAGGACAGCTACAGCGTAAAGCGCATCACCTTCATCGGCGGCCTGCGCTTCGAGCAGCTCGAAGGCTACCTGCCGTCGCAGTCGAGCCCGGCGTCGCGCTTTGCCGCCGCGAACATCGGCGGCTTCGCCGCTCAGCCACGCAGCTACGACGAAGTCCGCGACGTCGTGAAGTGGACGACGGTCGGCCCGCGCGGCAGCGTGGTGTTCGACGTGGCCGGCAACGGACAGACGGCGGTCAAGGCGTCGGCTGGCCGCTACTACTACGTGTTGTCGACGGGCGGCGGCGGTGTGAGCAACGTCAACCGCAACGCCAACTACAGCGAGCAGTACGGATGGAACGACCTGAACGGCAACCGCAAGTACGACATCGGCGAACAGACCGGCACCCCGGTCGTGAGCGCCGTGGTCGTCAACGGCGCGATTCTGACGTCGATCGATCCGAACTTCAGCCGCCCCTACACCGATGAATTCTCGGCCAGCGTCGATCGCGAACTGATGGCCGGGATGAAACTGAGCACGGCGTTCACTTACCGCCGCGAGCGCAACACGCAGGCGCAGTACAACCCGGACAACCCGTACGACAACTTCCTCACGACGGCGGTCGATCCGGGCCTCGACGGCGTGGTCGGCACGAGCGACGACAGCACCTACGGCTACTACGCGCGCAACTCGGCTGCCAACCGCACGATCATCACCAACGACAAGAAGGTCGTGCAGAGCTACAAGGGCCTGGAGGTCACCCTCACCAAGCGGATGACCAACCACTGGCAGATGCTCGCCGGCTACACCTATTCGAAGAACCGCATCGATGACATCAGCGTCGACCTGTCTCCGAATTTCCTGATCAACTCATCCGGTCCGATCGGCGGCGATTCCGCTGTCGCCGGATCGAGCCGCTGCTCGGGCTGCGGCGCGTCGAACGCCGACCGGCCGAACCAGTTCAAGCTGACCGGCGTCTACATCGCGCCGTGGCACGACATCATCTTCAGCGGCAACTTCAGCAGCCAGCAGGGCGGCCCGATCACCCGTCAGATCAGCCGCGCGGTGGGCTTCGGCACGAACCAGATCATCAACCTCGAGCCGATGGGCAGCCGTCGTCTGCCGACGTTGAACAAGATCGACGTACGCGTTGGCAAGGTGTTCCGCTTCGGCACGAAGACGCTGGAGACCACCGCGGACTTCGACAACATCACCAACGCCGCAACGGTGTGGGCGGTGCGTAACCGCACCGAAGCCGCGTCGTTCCTCGACCCGAGCACGGGCATCCGCTCGACGTTGCCGCAGTTCAACTCGCCCGCGTCGATCCTCGGCCCGCGGACGATCGTGCTGCGCGCCGCCTACCGGTTCTAAGCAGGCAGCAGGCCTCGGGCCTCAGGCATCAGGAAGTGCGTTTTCCTGAGGCCTGAGGCCTGAGCCTAATCCTCGATGTGATGTGAGCCCTGCGGGAGTGGCAGCCCTGTAATCGACAGGCTGCCGCTTCGCAGCTTGAGCAATTCCAGGAACTCCGTGCGCGTGCGCGCATGATCGCGGAAGGCGCCGAGCATCGCGCTGGTGATCGTGTAGGAGTTTTGTTTCTCGACGCCGCGCATCGCCATGCACAGGTGCGTGCCTTCACACACCACCGCAACGCCGAGCGGGTTGATCTTCTCGCGAATGGTGTTCGCGATCTGGTTCGTCATCCGCTCCTGCAACTGCAGCCGCCGCGCGAAGATGTCGACGAGGCGCGGGATCTTGCTGAGACCGATCACTTTCCCGTTCGGGATGTAGGCGACGTGACACTTGCCGAAGAACGGCAGCAGGTGGTGCTCGCACATGCTGTAGAAGTCGATGTCGCGGACGATGACCATCTCGTTATAATCGACGCTGAACAGCGCGCCGTTCAGCATCTCGTCGATGTCAGTCGCGTAGCCGCTCGTGAGAAACCTCAGCGCCTTGTCCACCCGCTTCGGCGTCTTGGCCAGTCCCTCGCGGTCGGGGTCTTCGCCCAGTTCGATCAGTAAACGCCTGACCAGATCCTGCATCTGCTCATTGTATGTCGCGCTTGCCGCCACGTTCGCCATGCCTCCTTTGGATGCTCGAATCGCCGTCCAGGTTCCCGCGGACGATCCGGAGGTCCTGTACAGGGATCGCGACAACCTGGCCAGCGCAAAAAAGGCCGCCGACATCTGGGCCTCGCGGCTGGCGGCGAATCCCAGGGACCTCGACGCCGCGTATCGCCTCGCCCAGGCGCGGTACTGGCTGGGCACCAACGGGCTTCCCGAGCCCGAACGCAAGCCCGCGCTGGAAGCGGGCATCGCCGCCGCCCGGAGCGCGATTGCCGCCAACCCCAATCGCCCCGAAGGTCACTTCTGGCTGGCGGCCAACATGGGCGCGCTCGCCGAATCGTTCGGCTTGCGGCAAGGCATCAAGTATCGAGGACAGATCAAGGATGCGTTGCTGACGACGCTGAAGCTCGATCCCGCATTTCTGGATGGATCAGCGGATCGAGCGCTCGGCCGCTGGTATTTCAAGGTGCCGGGCCTCTTCGGCGGCAGCAACAAGGAGTCCGAAGCGCACCTGCGTAAGTCGCTGACCTACAACCCGAACAGCATCATCTCCCGCATCTTCCTTGCCGAGACGCTCGCCGACATGGGCCGCAAGGAAGAGGCGATCAAGGAGTGCGATGCCGCGCTCAACGCGCCGCTCGATCCCAACTGGACGCCGGAAGACAAGCGCTTCAAGGAACAGGCGCGTCAGCTGAAGCAGCGGTTGAGCCGTTGATCGGCGCGCGGCTCAACGCGCGTTGCAGATTCTCGCGCTTCACCGGCTTGGCCAGGTAATCATCCATCCCCGCGGCAAGGCAGGCGGCACGATCACCGTCGACGGCGTTGGCCGTAAGCGCGATCATCCACGGCCGTGTGCGGCGGTCGGGATACTGCGCGACAACGCGCCGGGCGACCTCGAGGCCGTCGACATTCGGCATCTGCACATCGAGCAGCAGCACGTCGTACGTGTGTTTCGCCAGCGACGCGAGCGCCTCCGCGCCGTCGGCCACCACATCGGAGTCGATGCCCAGGCTCTGCAGCGTCCGGCGAGCGACCAGTTGATTGACGCCGTTGTCGTCGGCGAGCAGCACACGGAGATGCGCAATCGCCCTCGCCGGCTGCGCATCCGCGGCCGGCACCGGCGCCGGCGGCACATCGTCCACGCGCGGCAGGCGCAGCGTGAACGCGACGCGCGTGCCGACGCCCGGTGTGCTGTACAGCGTCAGCGTGCCGCCCATCAGCGTGACCAGATCCTTGCTGATCGCGAGGCCGAGGCCGGTCCCGCCGTACTGACGCGTCGTCGACGC
>CAZBYY010000148.1:0-8718 GCA_964495855.1 uncultured Acidobacterium sp.
AGCTGCGGTTCTGGACGGCGAGCACGCCCAGGACCCGGCCGCCGCGCAGGATCGCACCATCACGCTGCTCCAGCAGCTCGCCGACGCCCCCGGCCCGCCGGGATTCGAAGAGCCGGTGCGGAAGGTCCTCGTCGACCTGATGAAGCCGCTGTCATCCTCGCTCACCTTCGACGGCCTCGGCTCCATCATCGCGACGCACGGCACGAC
Source organism: uncultured Acidobacterium sp. (assembly GCA_964495855.1). GTDB lineage: Bacteria > Acidobacteriota > Vicinamibacteria > Vicinamibacterales > UBA2999 > 12-FULL-67-14b. Next base: position 208 of record CAZBYY010000148.1, read on the forward strand.
CGGCCCGCGCGTGATGGTCGATGCGCACATGGATGAACTCGGCGGCATGATCCGCCGCGTCACGCCGCGCGGCTTATTGACGATGCAGATGCTGGGCGGGTGGCTCGACCAGGCGCTGGTCGATCAGCGGTGGATCATCATCGGCTCGAAGGGGCCGGTGCGTGCCGTGACCGGCATCCGCGACGTGCACGTCGTCCCCGCCGAAGAACGCACGCGCGTCTACTCGCGCGATTCGCTGTTCCTCGACGTGGGCGCGACGAGCGAGGCGGACGTCGCGGCGATGGGCATTTCGCCGGGCGATCCCGTCGTGCCGGACGCGCCCTTCACGGTGCTCAACGGCACCGACAACTACCTTGGCAAAGGCTGGGACGATCGCGTCGGCTGCGCCGTCGTCGTGGAGGCGATGCGAAGACTTTCGACGATGCCGCATCCCAATCAACTGATCTGGACGATCACGACGCAGGAGGAAGTGGGACTTCGCGGGGCAGAGTCCGCCGCAGCCACGGTCAAGCCGGATCTCGCAATCGCGATCGAAGGCGGCATCACCGGTGACGTGTTTGGCGGGCGGCCGGAGGAAACGCAAGTGCGCCTCGGCGCGGGCCCGGGAATCTTCCTCTACGATTCGTCAGCGTTGCCGAACCGCAAGCTGACGGCGCTCGTGAAGCAGACCGCTGCGGAAAAGAAGATCCCGCTGCAGCTCGATCTCGTGCAGGGCTACGGAGACGATTCCGCGGAACTGCAGCGCAGCAACGGCGGCGTGCCGACGATCAACATGGTCGTGCCGGTCCGCTACACGCACTCACACAACGGCGTGATGAATCGCCGCGACTTCGATCAGATGGTGGATCTGCTGGTGGCGGTGCTGCAGAAGCTCGACGCCGCGACGGTGACGAAGATCCGCGACTTCACGCCGTGACAATCAGGGACTAGGGATTAGGGATTAGGGACTAGGGACTAGGCGAAACCGTTTACTGCCTCGCGGCGCGGCCTTTCGAGGCTTCACGCACGATCGCGAGCACCTGCTCCGGATCGGCCGGCTTCACGAGATGCTGATCGAATCCGCTGGCGGCGCTGCGCTGGCGGTCCTGCGCCTGACCCCAGCCGGTCAGGGCGATGATCGCCGCCTCGCGTCCCCACGGCTGCGCACGCAGCCGGCGACACACCTCGTAGCCGTCGAGATCGGGCAGCCCGATGTCGAGGAGAATCACATCGGGCCTGAGGCGTTCCGCTTCGCGGATCGCGCCTTCGCCGCTGTACGCGGCGTGCACCTCGGCGGTGGACTGCAGCAGCAAGGCCATCATGTCGGCGGCATCAGCGTTGTCGTCGACGACGAGCACGCGCAAGCGGCGACCGGGTCGCGCATCGGCCGACGTCGTCACCGTCGGGTCGTGCGTCGCCTCCGCGTGACCCATCACGGGCAGCGTGACGACGAACGCGCTGCCGAGCCCCGGCCCGTCGCTGCGGGCGGCGATCGAGCCGCCGTGCATCTCCACGAGCGTGCGGGCGAGCGACAGCCCGATGCCGATGCCGCCGGGCGCCAGCCGCCGCGCGCTCTCGCTGCGGTGAAATGATTCGAACACCCGCCCGAGCATGTCCGGCGCGATGCCGATGCCGTGATCGCGCACGGTGATGGTCACGGCGCTGTTCCGGCTTTCGACGATCACCTCAATGGCGCTGCCCTCATCGCTGTACAGCGAGGCGTTGGTGAGCAGGTTGCCGAACACCTGGGTGAGTCGAGCCGCGTCGGCCGTCAGGACCACGGGCTCGTCGGCGCCGGCGAGCGTGAGCTGCTGGTGGCGCTGGTCGAGCAGCGGACGGGCGGTTTCGATGGCCGCATCGATCGCCTCTCGCAGTGGCACGGGCGAGAGCCGCAGCTCGAAACGCCCGCTCGACAGGCGCGAGACGTCGAGCAGGTCGTCGAGCAGCCGCGACATGTGCGTGACCTGGCGATCGATGACCGTGCGGCTGCGCCGGATCATCTGTTCGCTGATCGCGTTGCCGTTCAGCAGCGCCGTGGCCGTCCGGATCGGCGCAAGCGGATTGCGGAGCTCGTGCGCGAGGATGGCGAGGAATTCGTCCTTCCTGCGGTCGGCCTCCTGGAGCGCCGCCTCCGCGCGCTTGCGATCGGAAATGTCCTGCACCACCGCGATGAAATACGCCGGCGTGCCGTCCGCCGATCGCACCAGCGAACCGGTCAGCGTGACCCAGACGGTCGTGCCGTCCTTGCGGATGTAGCGCTTGTCCATCGAGTAGCTGTCGCGCGTCCCGGCGAGCAGCTCGTGCATCAGGTGCAGGTCGGCCTGCAGATCGTCGGGATGGGTGATGTCCTGGAAGGTGCGGGACAGGAGATCGTCGCCGGCATAGCCGACGATGTCGCGCAATCGATCGTTGACGCGCAACCATCGTCCGTCGGGCGCCACGTGGGCGATGCCGACGGCGGCGTTGTCGAACGTCGCCCGCAACCGCTCTTCACTGGCGCGCAGCCGGGCTTCGGCTTCGCGCATGGCGCGCTCGTTGCGCTTGCGCTCGCTGATGTCCTGGACTTCGACGATGGTGCCGACCGGCGCACCGGCTTCGTTGCGGATCGGGCTGGCCGTGAATTCCACGTCGTAGAAGTGGCCGTCGCGGTGGACGAACACCTCTTCACCGCGCACCTGGTTCTTTTCAGGGAACGCGCGATCGATCGGGCAGTCGTCGAGGGGATACGGCGTGCCGTCGGGATGCGTGTGGTGCACGACGTCGTGCAGCGGCCGGCCGCGCACGTCCTCACGACGGAATCCGGTCAGTTGCTCGGCGGCCGGGTTCATGAAGATGCAGTGCTGCCGCTCGTCCATGATGAACAACGCGACGCTGGCGTTATCGGTCACCGACTTCAGCAGACGGCTCGGAAACTCGGCACCAGCTGGGTCGTCTCGCAGACGGCTGAACTCAGGCATCGATGCGTCGATCTTACCTGTGTTGGGCGCCCGGACGAGCTGAGCCGTATCGCTGGGCCGCGAAAGGCGTTACAGTCGGGGTGAACATGCGCCGGCTGTTCCTCATGACTTTCTGTGCTGTCGCGCTGCTGACCAAGACGGATCCGGACAGCGCGCACGTGATGTCGCGCCTCGGTACGGTCGAATCCATCGTCGACCGGCACACCTACGCGATCGATGACTCGATCTTCATCGGCACCGTCGACAAGGTACAGAAGGACGGGCATTTCTACTCGCACCAGCCGCCGCTGCTCTCCACGATTGAAGCCCCGGTCTACTGGCTGCTGCACCTGCCGGGGACGCGCTTCAACAATCGCGGCCGGTTCGTCATGACTTACGCCTTCTCGCTGCTCACCAATGGCATCGCGCTGGCACTCACGGTGCTGGTCGTCGCGAAGCTGCTGGCGATGGTGTCGGTCGCCGCGCCTTGGGACTTCGTTCTCGCGCCGCTGCTGGTGTTCGGGACCTGGCTCTTGCCGTACGGCCTCGTGCCCAACAACCACGGCGTCTCGGCCCTGTTGCTGGCGTTGCTGATCCAGGTGCTGATCGCATGCGAGCGCGAAGGTCCGGCACCGGCGCGATTGGCGATCGCAGGCGCGTGCCTCGGGCTGCTCGCGGCGATCGAAGTGCTCCCGCTTGTGTCGTTCGTGCCGCTCACGATCGGATATCTCGTCCTTCGCCGCGACGTGGGCCGCGCGGCGTGGTCAGCCTTCGCCGCCACCCTCGCGCTGCCGCTGCTCGTTCACGCGATCATCAACGTTCGCATTACCGGCGACTTGATCCCGGCCGGCTTTCACACCGAGCTGTTTCGCTACGAGGGGTCGGTGTTCGACGACTCCTCGCTCACGGGCACGCTCAAATACCACTCCCTCTGCGAGGCAGCCGCATACGCGTGGACCTCACTCTTTGCGTTCAAAGGGTTCTTCACCTTTGCGCCGGTGTGCCTCATCGGGCTGGCGGCAGGCGTGATCGAGTGGCGATGGTGGCGTGCGCATTTCAAGGCGGTGCATGCGATCCTGCTGGCCGGCATCGCGATCACGCTCGCGGTCGCCTTGCTGACCACGAACAACTACGGCGGAGAAGCCGTTGGCTTCAGGCATGCGGTGTTCCTGTCGCCGGCGTTTGTGTTCCTGCTCCTGCCTTGGGTCTCGGGCCAAGCTCGTCCTGTGCGCAGCCTCGTCTTCGGCGTGGCCGTCCTCTCGACCGTGTCGATGCTGCTGTTTGCGGCTCGGCAGCCGTGGTCGGTGCTGACGCTGTCGCACGCGCCGATTGGCGGCTGGGATGCGTACCTGCCGATTCTCGGAAAGCTCGTGCACGGATCGCTCTTCACTCCTTGATGTCCATCACGCCATCGCCGAGGTGAGCGGGGCACGGCGCTTGCAGTTTGTCTGCGCGGGATGACGGTGAACGCCACCCCAAGGAGGCATGATGCAGGTTCGCAAGTTCTTGATGATCAGCGCATTGTCGCTGCTGTTGTTGCCGGCGACCGCGCACGCGCAGAGCTGGTTCGTCACTCCGTACATCGGCGGAAACTTCGGTGGGAATGCCGACTTCGGCACCTTTCCCAACTCGAACGACGCGGTGGAGCGGCGGCTCAACTTCGGCGCGTCGATCGGCTGGGTCCCCAACGTCGTTGGCGTGGAATTCGACTTCGGCTTCTCGCCGAATTTCTTCGAAGACACGGCCGGCGATCGCAACTTCCGCTTCGGCCGGAACAACGTGACGACGGCGATGGCCAACGTGATCGTGGGCGCCGCGCCCGGTAGCGGGTTCCGCCCGTATGCCTCGGGTGGTCTTGGCTTGATCCGCGCGCAAGTGCAGAGCGCGACCGGGTTGTTCAACGACCTCTCGACGAACGACCTCGGCGTGAACATCGGCGGCGGCGTCGGCGCGCAGTTCACCGACAACGTCGGCGTGCGCGGTGATGTGCGGTACTTCCGCGCGGTCCAGGACACCAAGGCTGACAACGCCTTCGACCTGTCGCTCGGCAGCTTCAATTTCTGGCGCGGCACGGTCGGCATGACCTTCCGGTGGTAGGCAGGCAAGACGGCTAACAGGCCAACGCGCGAACAGGCCATGAGGTCTGATAGCCTGTTGGCCTGTGGGCCTTCACCTCACGAGCGACGAGCAGGCGATTGCGGCCGGTGCCCACGGCGACGGCGCCGCGATGGCGATGCGCATCGTCGCGGAGACGGCGCGGTTGATGGGCGCGCCGCGGCTGATTGCCATTGAATCCGCGCACATCGATGGCGCGCTCTACCACGGTGATTCAGGGACGCTGTTCGCCGAACGCCTGGTGGCCGGCGGGGCAAAGACCCGCGTCCGCGCCACGTTGAACGTTGGTGCGATCGACCTGACCGGGTGCTCGCGCAATCGGCTTGCGCCGCATCAATTCATGATGGCGCGGCGCATGATGAACGCCTACCTCACGCTCGGGTGCGAGGCGACCTGGACGTGCGCGCCGTACCAGGCGGGCCATCGGCCCGCTGCGGGCGCACAAGTGGCATGGGGCGAATCAAACGCCGTCGTCTTCTGCAACTCGGTGCTCGGCGCTCGCACCAACCGCTACGGCGACTTCCTCGACATCGCCTGTGCGATCGCCGGCCGCGCACCCGACTACGGTCTGCATCGCTCGGAGAACAGGATCGCTACGGTGGTGTTCGACGTGTCCACATTGGATCGCGATTTCCTTAATTCCGACGTCGCCTGGCCTGTGCTCGGCAACCTCTACGGCCGCGTCATCGGCAACGCGATCGGCGTGATCATTGGCCTGCCATTTCGCCCTGGTGAAGACAGCCTGAAGGCCTTTGGAGCGACGGCCGCATCTGCGGGCGCGGTCGCCCTGTTCCACGTGGTGGGCGCGACGCCGGAGGCGGCCACGCTCGCCGATGCGCTGGGCAACCGCGAGCCGCTCGAGCGCATCACCGTCACGGCAGACATGGTGCGCGATGCGCAGCGGCGATTGTCGACGACCGAAGTGGCGGAGCGGATCGACGCGGTCGCGGTCGGCAGCCCGCACTTTTCGTTGCAGGAATTCGACACACTGCGGACGCTGCTGAACGGGCGCAAGACGCAGGTGCCGATCTATGCGTGCACCGGGCGCCACGTGCTCCGTATTCTCGAGCGCGATCGGCATCGGCAGGAACTCGAGCAGCTGGGTGTGACGATCGTGGCCGACACGTGCGTCGTGGTCACGCCGATCCTGCCTCACAAGCCGGGCGCCATCCTGATGACGAATTCCGGAAAGTTCGCGCATTACGCTCCGTCGAACACCGGCTATGCCGTGGTGTATGGATCGCTGGCGGATTGCGTTGAAAGCGCGGTGAAGGGCGCGCCAGTGTTTGGCCACCATGCAGGCTGAGATCTTGCTGCCGGGACCCGCGGTCGAAGCCGACGCGCTTGCGCTCACGGCGCCAATCAGTTTCTGGGGCGGCGTGGATCCGCAACGCGCGACGATCACCGACGCGCGCCATCCGGAATTCGAGCAATCGCTCGCGTCGCGCGTCGTGCTCATCCCGGCGACCGTGGGATCCTGCTCGGCCGCGGCGATCCTGCTCGAGCTCGTGCACAGCGGCCAGGCGCCGGCCGCAGTCGTGCTGCACGAGCCCGACGCGATCCTGCTGCTCGGATTGATCGTTGCAAAAGAGATGGGACTGCCGACCCCGATCGCCCTTCGGCTCGACCGTGAGCGGTATGCGGCGCTGCATGGCCGGCGCGTGCGCGTTGGCAGTGACGGGACGATCAGCGCGTGAGTGACCGAGCGATGCCCGGCACGATGCGGCGTCTTGCCCTGATTGTCGTCGTGGCGATTGCCGCGTGTGTGTCGTCCATCGACGTGAGTGCATGGGGCGCGCAAGGGCATCGCCTCGTCGCGTTGATCGCCGCCGAACGGCTGACGCCCGTGGCGAAACAGCAGGCCGCGTGGTTGCTCGATGGCCAGACGCTCGCAGACGTGGCGAACTGGGCCGACTCCTTCAAGTACGACCAGCAGCAAACGACGTTCTGGCACTTTGCGGACATCCCGCTCGATGCGGCGGGCTACGACCGCGACCGCGATTGCCCGGTCCAGCAGGGCGTTCAGAAGGGATCTCGCGACGACCGCTGGCGCGATTGCGCGGTCGATCGCATCGGCTACTGGGAAGAGCGGCTCGCGAATCCGAAACTCGATCGCGCCGATCGCGCGACGGCCCTCAAATATCTCGTGCACTTCATCGCCGACCTGCATCAGCCGTTTCATGCGCTCGCGGTGGGACGCGGCGGCAACGACGTGCGCGTGAAGTGGTTCGGCCAGTTCGAATGCAACAATCCGCCGGCGGCAGGGACGCCGAGAGCGGATCGGCAGGTGCCCTGTAACCTGCATGCGGTGTGGGACAGTCGGCTGATCGACAGGCGAAGCCTGAATGACGGTGACTACGTATCAGCATTACGAACCGTGATCGCGGATCGCGAGCTTGCGCGCGTGCCAGTCGGCACGCCCGCGCAGTGGGCAGAGCAGTCGTTCAAGCTTGCCAGGGAAGCGCTTGTCGCCAACGATGCCAACATCGATGAAGCGTATTACCGCCGCCACATCACGGTGATCGATGAGCGGCTCGCGCTCGGCGGGTTGCGGCTGGCGGCGGAGTTGAACAGGCTGCTGCCAACTCCGCCACCGCGCTGACCTACGAGTGCCGCGCGCGCCATGCGGCGAGCAGGCCGGTGCCGAGGAGCAACATGCTGGCCGGTTCCGGCACGGGAGAATTCGTCGTGCCGCCGCTCACGTCGTCTGCCGCGACGAAGCCGGTGAGCCCCGTCTGGTTGTTGCGGATGTGCGCGGCCGCCAGATAGCCGGCTGCGTTGGTCTCGAACAACTGCAGGTCCGACGAGAATCCTCCGCTGCGCGTGACCGTGAACGACAACGGCAGCGTCGCGTTGCTGCCCTGCTGCGGGCCGTTGATGATGACGTCAAAGAACCCGTAGCCGTTGACGTTGTCGTTCGGGCTGCCCAGCGAGAACCCCGACGAAATGTTCGAGACGACGACGCCCGAACCGTTCACGTTGATGCCGAACGCGTGATTGCCGTTTGAGTTGCCGAAGATGCCGTAGCCAGGAGCGCCGGTCACGTTGACGTTGATGGCACTGCCATTCAGCGTCGAGGTGGCCTGCATCTGGCCGCAGAGAGACGCGACATCACAGACGTCAAACAGGATGGTGGCGGCCGAGACAGGCCGCGCGACGAACGCTAACGCGAGCACGATGAGGGGAAACAGAATCTTGCGCACTAATTCTCCAGTTCTGCCAGCACGAGGCTGAGCGATGGAGCGGGTTGCAAGTTCGGGTCCGTTCCGTTGCCCGGAGGCGGAGGCCGAAGTTCGTCGTGCGGGAGACTTTCCATCACCCCGAGGCAGAACTGCCTGGCGAAGTTCGCGAGCGCGAAGAAAAACGAAGAGGGCCGCGCGTTGGCGCGCGGCCCTCTTCGTTGTCGATCTATTGTGCGGGCGAGGGAACTACCGGAGGCGTGCCGCGCGACCCCTGAGTGTTTCGGCCAGCGCCTTGAAGC
>CAZBYY010000149.1:0-8616 GCA_964495855.1 uncultured Acidobacterium sp.
GCGGCCGCCGCCGCGGCCGCCGCCGCCGAGCAGCACGATCTTGTCGGCCTTCACTTCGGTCGTGTAGTGCTTCTGGCCGTCTTTTTCCCACTGGCGCGTCTGCAGACGGCCTTCCAGGTAAATCTGCTTGCCCTTGACGAGGTAGGGCTGCAGCGAGTCCGCCGCCTTGCCCCACAGGACAATCCGGTGCCACTCGGTCTGTTCCTTCTTCTCACCCTCGCGGGAGGTCCAGTTCTCCGTGGTCGCGATGCTGAAGCTCGCCACGGACTGGCCACCGGGGGTCACGCGGACTTCCGCGTCCTTGCCCAGATTTCCAACCAGAATCACCTTGTTCACGCTGCCCATTGCTCGCTCTGCTTTCTACACCCACTCAATCGTTGTACACGTATGTGATGGTTCGTCAGTCAGGGTGTGCGACGTCGATTCTCTCACTAATTCCTGACAGGTGAGGTCAGTTTTGCCGCGGCTTGGACCGGTTCAGGCGATCGAGCTGCTGCTTGGCCATCCTGGCCATGTCGTGATCGGGATAGAGCTTCATCAGTTGCTCGAACGAGTCGCGCGCGCGATCGGCCTGGCCCATCGCGCTCAAGGCGATGCCGCGCTTGTAATACGCATCCGGCACGCGATCGCCCTTCGGGTAGTTGGCAATCACCTTGTTGTAGGCGTCGATCGCCTCGGCGAACTTGCCGTCCTGCTGATAACACTCGCCGACATACCACTGCGCATCGTCACCGAGATCCGTTCGCGCGAAGCTGCGAAGGTAGGTGTTGAACCCATCGATGCACAGGGCCCACTGGCCCGCGGTGAAGTCCGCCAGCGCGGTGTTGTAGAGCCGCTGTGGAGACATGCCTGGCGCAAGCGCCACGGGGGGAGCCGCAGCCGCCGGATCGGCCGGAGGAGTTGAGGGTGATCCCGGCGCGGCATCAGGCGCCGTGGCGCCAGGTTGCGATCCGCCCAGCGCCGGAATCGCGAGGCGCAGGGCTTCGACTTCCTGCGACAGGCTGGTGATGCGCACCGTGTTTTCGTCGATACGTTCGCGGACGACCCGCAGGTCGCTGCCGAACTGGTCGACGGCTAGCTTCTGATCCGCAAACGACTTCCGTGTCTGTCCGTTCTGGTCGTCGATGCGGCCGTTGATCGTCTTGAGCGCCGCCGTCAGCTGTTCGAGCGCGGCGTTGAGCTGCTGCTGCAGCAACTGCGTCTGTTCCTGCAACATGCGCAGGTCCGCCATCATCTGCATCTCGCGCTTCGACTGCGCCGACGCCGGGCCCGCGCCCGCGAGCACCAGCGCGACCGCCAAGCCCCACAGCATGCCTCGCTTCATACGCATCATCTTACTTTGCCGTAATCACAAAATGCGCCCGGCGATTCTTCGACCACGCTGCGTCGTCATGGCCAGGATCGAAGGGGAATTCCTTGCCGTAGCTCACCGTCTTGATCTTGTCGGCGGCAATGCCCAGCGACACCATGTAGTTCTTCGCCGCGAGCGCACGCCGTTCGCCAAGCGCGAGGTTGTACTCAGCCGTCCCGCGCTCGTCGCAGTGCCCCTCGATCGTGATTTGCATGCCGGGATACTTCTTCAGCACCGCGGCATTGGCCTGCAACACCTGCTGCCCCTCGGCATTGACGTCCGAACTGTCGAGGTCGAAGAACAGCGGCCGCAGCGGCGAGTCGCGGTTCAAGTCGTCGAGCGACTTCGAGCCAATCGTGTCCTCCATGGGCATCGGCGGCACCGGCACCGGCTCGGCCACAGGCTTCGGCGGCTCGGGCGGCGGTGGCGGCGGGTTGGTGTTGTTCGACACCGCGGCCGGTGGCTGCGGCCGCACAACCGGCGGCGTCTTCTTCTTGCACGCGCCGACGACGACGGCAAGCAACACAACCAGGATGATCAGCGCTTTCGAATCTCGTCTCATGATTGCCCTCAAAATCAAACTCCCACTCGGCACCTTAGGCACCCCTAGGCACCCCTAGGCACCCTAGGCACCCCAAAGCCCCCGACTACTGCGACCAGTGCGGCGTCGTGTTGTTGCCGTCCTTGGTGATCTGTCGCAGGTTGCGGCCATCCTTGTCGACCGTGAAGATCTGGCTCTTGCCGGCACGCGTCGACATGAACGCAAGGTGCCGTCCGTTCGGCGCCCACGCCGGGCTTTCGTTGCTGCCTTCGCCAAACGTGATCTGCCGCGTCTCGCCGCTCGCGATGTTCAGGATCTTGATGTCGAATCCCGGTCCCGTGCGCGCGGTGAAGGCGATCTCATTCAGCGGGGGAGGCGACCACGTGGCGCGGTCGGCGTACGACTCCGACGAAATGCGGCGAAGACCTGACCCGTCCACGTTGACCACGTAGATCTGCGGCGAGCCGCTGCGCTCAGACGTGAACGCGATCTGCGTGCCGTTGGGCGACCAGGTCGGTGTCACGTCGATCGCCGGATTGTTCGTGAGCCGCGTCAGGTTGGAGCCGTCGCGATTCATCACGTAGATCTCGTTGTTGCCGTCGCGGTTTGAGACGAAGGCGATGCGGCTGCCGTCGGGTGAGAAGACGGGGAGGTAGTTCTGGCCGACGCCTTTTGTCGGCATCTCCATCGTGCCGGCGTAGATGTTGGAGATCAGGATGTCGGGCACGCCCGAGCGATAGGAGGTGTAGGCGATCGACCGGCCATCCGGCGACCAGTTCGGCGTCAGGTTCATCGTCCGGTTGATCGTGATGCGGCGCGGATTGGCGCCGTCATAGTCGGCGATGTAGACCTCCTTGACGTCGCGCTTTTCGACGGTGGACACCACGGCTTCCCGATTGCGATCGGAGATGAACGCCAGCTTCGTTCGTGCGACACCACGCAGGTTACGCTGCGACTGGTGCAGTTCGTCCGACATGGTGTGCGCGAAAAAGCGCGGATTCGCGATGGCGCCCGTGTATTCCTTGGCGAACGCCGACTGCCGTGCGCGCACGCTGTAGAGCCGCATTTCCACGCGAATGCCGCTCGCCGTCTTCTCCACGGTGCCGATCACGACACCATCCGCGCCCAGTTCGCGCCAGCGATCGAACGGCACCGCATCAATCGTCGCCGCCGGCGGAATCGACTTGTAGGTATCGCGAGGAATCAGCGCAAACTCGCGCTCGAAGTCGAGGTCGTTCCACAGCACTTCGCTGATCACGCGCGCAGCATCCTGCGTTTCCTTGTCGTTCGACAGGGCGAGCAGGTCCGGCACGGCGATGCGCGGCGGCGTGCCGGGATCGCCGGTCAGCCGCAATTCGACCGCCGATTGCTGCCGCGCCGGTTCCTGGCCGCCGTCGCGGCCGTAGGCCGTTACGGCGCGAGCGGAGGCCGCCGGCTGTTGCGCGACGAGCAACGCGGACGTGCCGGCCAGCGCGGCCCCGAGGATGAAACGAAAAGTCGGATTGATCATCGTGTTCCTACCGTTGGTACTCGAAGTACAAGTGAACCACGAGCGCTGGCTCCGGGAAGGCGTCCGGCAGCGGCTGCAGCTTTGTCAGCAGCAGCGCCCGGCGCGCGAGGAAGTCGAGCGTCTGCACGCCGCTCGATTGCTCGACGGTCGGATCGACGATGCGGCCGTCTTTCTGGATCACGAATCGCATCAACACCATTCCGGCGGCATTCTGGTGGCTGTCCCAATTGGTCCTGATCTGCGAGGTCATGAGCGACAGGTACTCCGGACAGCAGAAATTCGAGACGTCCAGGTAGCCTTGCGATCCAAATCCGCCCGACGACATCCCGAAACCCTGGCCCTTGGCATTGGTCTTCGCAACCGCCGACCCCTTTTGCAGTTCGGCGCCCTTCGTCGGCGTCGTGCTGCGCGGATCCTTGGCGTCTCTCGCATTCGGCGTCGTCTTCTTCGGCGGCGCCTTCGTCGGCTCGACCATCTCCGGCGTCTTCGCCGCCGGCGGGCGCACCGCTTCAACCGGCTTCTTCGGCTCGACAGGAACGACCTGTTGCACCGGCCGCGCGCTCAGGGCCGTCATGCCCGAGGTGTCCGGACTCTCGGGCCCGCCCAGGCTGATCTGCATCACCGTTTCCGGCGGGTCCTGTCGAGCGCCAAACCACCACGTCGGCCCGAGCACGAGCATGGTGAACAGCGCCACGTGCGCGACGACCGATGCCCCGAGCATCGAGCCCAGCGCATCGCTCTTCGGCACACGCCCGACGAGCACTTCGGTTACGGCATCCATGCGCGAGTCATCAATCAGGCATTCGCCCAGCCGTCACTGGGCGCGCCGCTCCTGCGCCACCACGCCGATCTTCTGCACGCCCGCTTCCTTCAGCCGCCCGAACACGTCCATCATTTCCTGCACCTCGACCTTGCCGTCGGCGCGCAGGTAGATCTGCTTGTCGTCGCGCGTTTCCATCGCCTGGCGCATGCGCTCGGCCAGGACATCGATCGGGATGCCTTCGTTGTCGATGAACACCCGCTTGTCGGCGCGATAACTCGTCGGGATCGTGACATACAGCGGCTGCGCCGTGGTCAGCTTGTCGGCACGCCGTGACACCGGCAGGTTCACTTCCACGCCCTTCTGCATCATCGGTGCCGCGACCATGAAGATGATCAAGAGCACCAGCATGACGTCCACGAGCGGAATCACGTTGATCTCGGACAGCGACGTCGTCACGCGCCGGCCGCGCCGGCGGCCGGTGTTCGCGTCCGGCTGCGCCTGCACCTTCGGCATCTAGGTGAAGTTCCTTTCGGAAATGTTCAGGAACTCGAGCGCGAAATCGTCCATCTCCGACGCGTAGCCTTTCACCTTCGCGGTGAAGTGGTTGTAGAAGTAGACGGCAGGGATTGCGGCAAACAGGCCAAGAGCGGTGGCGATGAGGGCCTCGGCGATGGGCGTGCTGACGACGGCCAGATCCGTCGATCCTTGGGCGCCGATGTTCATGAACGCCGTCATGATTCCCCACACCGTTCCGAACAGGCCGATGAACGGCGTGATGCTCGCGGTCGTCGCGAGGAACGTCACGCGCTTCTCGAGCTTGTTCACTTCGATCGACGAGGCGCGAAGCAGCGCACGGTCCACGGCCGTGATGCTCTTGAGGGTTGGACGCGGCGCAGGCGCGCCTGGACTGGCGGGAGCCTGGTTCATCCGCAGTTGCGCCGTCAGCTCGGCGTAGCCGGCCTGGAACATCCCGACAAGCGGACTCTGGGCGAGCGACGGACACACCGCATGCACTTCGGAAAACTTGGCGCTCTTCCGGAACACGTCGACGAACTTCGCGGTGTCGGTCTCAATGGCGCGGAAGGTCCACCACTTGTAGAGGATGATGCCCCACGAGACGATGGAGAAGAGCAGTAGCAGCCCCATGACGACCTTGACGATGGGACTGGCAGAAAGAATCAGTTTCGAAAAATCCCCGGCCGCTCCTCGAGTGGGCATCCCGCCGTCGAGTTGCAGGGCCAGGACAAACCACGTTCCGGGCGTCGGCAACAAAGCCTCCGTTCACTTCCATGGGGATGCGCCCTGGGAAAGCGCAATTCCGTGCCACCGTAGCACGCCATGAGAAATTCTGTCAAAGCAATGATACGATGAGAGTTCCCCGCCTTCGCCAGGTCTTCGGCAAGGCAGGCGCTCGCCGAGGGCATTCCCCATGATTCGATACGTGGCCATCCGCAATCTGGCGGTCATCGAGTCGGTGGCCGTTGAGTTTGAACGATCGTTCAATATTCTAACGGGCGAAACCGGCGCCGGAAAATCCATCCTGGTCGAGGCAGTCGGCCTGCTCCTCGGCGGCCGCGCCACACAAGACCTGATCCGCACCGGCGAAGACCTCGCCACAGTCGAAGCGATTTTTGAAGACGAAACCGGCGCGGAATTGATCGTTCGTCGCGAGATTACCTCGCAAGGCCGCAGTCGCGCCTTCATCAATGGCGCCCTCGCCACCGCGGCAGCGCTCAAAGATCTCTCGAATCGACTCGTCGAGCTGCATGGCCAGCACGAGCATCAGCAACTCCTCGACCCGGCGCAGCACCTCGCGCTGCTGGATGGGTGGGCCGATCATGACGAGTTGTGCGCCGGCGTTGCCAAGGCCTTCGCGGTCGTTCGCAGTCTGCGCGAGCAGCTTGATCGCTTACGGATGGACGATCGCGAACGCGCGGCGCGGCTCGAGCTTGTCGAATTGCAGCTGAACGAACTCCACAAGGCGCACCTCCAGCCTGGCGAAGACGAGACGCTCACCAACGAAGGCCAGTTGCTTCGCAGCGCGGACACCATCCAGCGGCTGTGCGGCGAAAGCTACGCGGAGTTATACGACAGCGAATCGGCGGCCCTCGTGTCACTGGGCCGGATCTGGAAGCGCGTCAGTGAGCTGGCCGCCCTAGATGCCCGATTCGCGCCGTACGTGGACGCCCGCGACGGCATCAAGGCGCAACTTGAAGACCTCGCCTTCACCTTGCGGGATTTTGCTGACGGCATCGACGCGTCGCCGGCACGTCTGCAGTACGTTGAAGATCGGCTGGCATTGATCGAGCGATTGAAGCGCAAGCACGGCGGCACGCTCGAAGCCGCCATCGCGCACCGGGACGCGCTCGACGCCGAATATAAGGCCCTGACGGGTGGGGCCTCGTCCGTCGCCGAGGTCGAACAGCAGCTGTTGGAGGCCGGCCGGGCGTTCCTCCGACACGCGCGGCAACTCTCCGCGCGCCGGCAGCAAGCGGCGAAAACCTTTGCCCGCGCCATCGAAGCCGAGCTCGCCGACCTGGCGATGGCGAAGACGACATTCGAGCTCCGGCTGGTCACGTCCGAGGCGGAAGGGCAGTGGAGCGAAGCCGGCATTGATACCGGCGAGTTCTTCCTGTCGCCGAACGTCGGTGAAGAGCCGCGGCCGCTGGCAAGAATTGTCTCCGGTGGCGAGTTATCACGGGTGATGCTGGCCCTGAAGACGCTGGCCGCCGCCGATGCCCACGCGTCCAAAACGCTGATTTTTGACGAGGTCGATGCCGGCATCGGCGGACGCGTGGCCACGGTGGTTGGCCAGAAGCTGGCCTCGCTGGGCGAGCGATTCCAGGTGCTGTGCATCACCCATCTGCCACAGATCGCGGCCTTCGGCCAGACGCATTTCCAGATCGAGAAACAGATCCAGGGCCGGCGCACCGTGACACGGGTCCAGCGCCTTGACGGCCAGGGTCGCGTATCCGAGGTCGCGCGCATGATGGGCGGGGCAGCGGCGGGGGAGAAGGCACTGGAGAGCGCCAGGGAACTGCTCGATAAGTCATCACAGGCGAAAGGCGAAAGCGAAAGGCGAAAGTCCCTGCAGACGGCCCAAAAATCGCGAAGACCGCAGTCGTTGAGCCAGAAGCCGGCCCGAGATCAATGAAGTACTTCATCGAAACCTACGGCTGCCAGATGAACGTCCACGACGCCGAGCGGATGTCCGGACTGCTCGAATCATCTGGCTACGATCGGACCGAGTCGGAAGCCGACGCCGATCTCGTCGTCATCAACACGTGCTCGGTTCGCGAGCGGGCGGAAGAAAAGCTCTACACCCGGCTCGGCGAAATCAAGGAAATGGGACGCGAACTGGGGCGCGACCCGATCGTCGCCGTGACCGGCTGTGTCGCCCAGCAGGAGGGCGACAAGCTGATCGCCCGCTCCGCAGGTGTCGTCGACGTGGTCGTCGGCACGCAGCAGGTGAAGATGCTGCCCATGCTTGCCACCCAGGCGCTTCGCGAACGTCGCCCGTCCGACATCGGAAAGCCGACACGACTCGAGCGCGCCCAAATCGCCATCGACAATCCGTACGAGGAGCCCTCATTCCCGCTCGGCATCGTCCGCCGAGGCGATCCGGTGCGGGCCTACGTGACGATCATCGAAGGCTGCAATGACTTCTGCGCCTTCTGCGTGGTCCCGTATACGCGCGGGCACGAGCGGATGCGCGCAAAAGCGGAGATCCTCGCCGACGTGCGCGAGGCGGCCGACAGCGGTCGCCGCGAGGTTCAGTTCCTCGGGCAAATCGTCAACCACTACCAGGCGCCGGATGATCCGTCATGCGACTTCCCAGCACTGCTCGAAGCCGCCCACGAAATTCCGGGGATCGATCGCATCCGCTTCGCCAGCCCCCACCCGCGGCACACGAGCGATCGCCTGATCGCTGCGGTCCGCGACCTGCCAAAGGTCTGTAAACATCTGCACCTTCCCGTGCAGTCCGGGTCATCTCGCGTGCTGAACTTGATGCGGCGCCGCCATACGCGGGAGCAGTATCTGGATCTGGTCTCAAAGATTCGCGAGGCTATCCCGAACATCCAACTATCGACCGATATGATTGTTGGCTTCCCGGGAGAAACCGAAGCCGACTTCGAGGAGACGCTGTCGCTCACCGCCGCGGTGCGCTACCACAGCATGTTCTCCTTCAAGTATTCCGAGCGCCCGAACACGCTGGCATCGAAACGGATGCCGGACGATGTCGGCGACGAGGAAAAGACGCGGCGCATCGTGGCGCTGCAGGCGCTCCAGCGTTCGATCCAGTCGGACCTCTTCCAGCGTTCGATTGGATCGACGGCCGAAGTGCTGGTGGATGCCACCAGCCGGCGCCGCGAGTGGGAACTGACAGGCCGCACCAGCGGCAACACGGGCTCCGGCGGCACGCTCACCGACACGAAAACCGTCGCGATCAC
>CAZBYY010000150.1:0-8567 GCA_964495855.1 uncultured Acidobacterium sp.
AACGACGAACACGTGTTTCGCATCGCCACCGCCGACGGTCCGGCCACGACGACGGCGCTTGTGGCGGCGACCAAGGACGCCGGACTCGACGTTCGCTCGCTCGCCGTCAAGAGCACGACGCTGGACGATGTGTTCGTGCACTACACGGGGCATGACCTGCGCGACGCGCTGCAGGATCCGGCGCCGCGGCAATTCCCGGGAATTCGGAGGTAGCGATGCATCGCACGTGGGCCATTATCGAGCGCGAATTGCGGCGGTTCCGGCGCAGCCCGGTGTTGATCATCATGTCGTTGATGTTCCCGCTGGTGCAGCTGATCGTCCTCGGCTACGCCTTCGGCGGCAACGTCAGGAACCTCACAATCGCCGTCGTCGATCAGGCCGGCGGCCTGCCCGCGGTGCGGGTCCGCGAGCTCGCCGGCGCTGTTGCCGCCAACGCGAAGACCTTCAGCACTGTGAGCTTCAACGATGAAGGCCAGGCGCTGGAGGCGCTGCGCACCGGCCGCGTGAACGGCGTGCTCACCATCCCGCCGGATTATTCGCGACGCGTGCTGAGCGGTCGCGAGCCGAGGCTCGCCATCATCCAGGACAACACGGACAACTTCGTGGCCGCGACCATGGCCGCCTCGGTGAGCGGGCTCGTCTCCGGGCTGAACGCGCGCCCGTACGAGGAGCGCACGTTCACGTCCACGCGTCTCGACGTGGTGGAGATGTATCCGTACGTGCCCTACGTGCAGTACCTCTTGCCCGGATCGATCGTCATGTCGATCTTCATGATGGTGATGATCGGCGGCGGCATCATCTTCATCGACGACAAGGCGCGGGGTCTGCACGAGGGCTATCTCGTCACGCCGATCAAGCGTCTCGAGCTGATCGCCGGCTTCAATCTGTCGGGCACGTTGAAAGCCGTGCTCGCCGGGGCCGTGTTGATGACGTTGGGATCGCTGATCGCCGGTGTACCCAACCCCTTCGATCCGATGCGCCTGATGCGGCTGTCGATCGTGATCGTGGTCACATCGCTGGCCCTGGTCAGCATGATGTTCCTGATCATGGTGCGCGTGTCCGATCCCCTGCTGCCGCGCGCGATCTTCGGCGTGCTCAACACGCTGCTCTATTTCCCGAGCGGCGCGGTCTACCCGCAGCAGGCGTTCCCGGGCTGGATGAAGGTGATCGCGGCCGTCGATCCATTTACCTACGCGGTGCATGCGTTCAAGAGCCTGCTGCTCAAGAACACCGGCTTTGGCGCGATCACCTTTGACCTGGGTTACCTCGCCGTGTTTTCGATCATTTGCATGACGTCGGCGACGCTCTTGTTCAAGCGCACGTTGTGATGAAGACGATGACTGTTGCGGCCGTTCGGCCGCCGAAGACCAATCCGGCCTCCGCCGACACGCGCCAGCGCCTCATCGAAGCTGCGGCGACGTTGTTTGCGGATCGCGGTTTCGAAAACGTGACGGTGCGCGAGATCTGCAAGGCCTCGAACGCGAATGTGGCCGCGATCAACTACCACTTTGGGGACAAGGCGGGCCTCTACCGGGCGGTGGTGATGTTTGCCATTGAGCTGATGCAGGAGACAAACGAACTGTCTCAACGCGCCGGCGACGGCTTGTCGCCGGAGGATCAGATCCGGCAGTTCGTGCGCGTGTTCGTCTCGCGGATCACCGGCCAGGGCCCAACCTCCTGGATTCACAAGCTGATGGCGCGCGAGACGGAGAAACCCACCGAAGCGCTCGAGCAGGTGATGCAGCAGGTGGTGAAGCCGCGGCTCGACTATCTCTGCGGTGTCGTCGGCGCGATCATGGACCTGCCGCCAGGCGACCCGCGCGTCAAGCGCTGTGTCGGCAGCCTGCAGAGCCAGTGCCTGATGGCCACGCGCCCCCTGCCTCAGTCGCTCGAAAAGACTTTTGGCCCGGCGTTCCGGGACCTCGAGACCGCCGTCACGCACATCGCCGACTTCTCGATCGGCGGCATGCGCGACATCGCCTCACAGTAAGCGCGCGTCGTTCATGAGGATCGCGATCGTCTCAGCCGGCGCCGTCACGCCGGCCTGGCATGCGCTATTCGAGCGACTGTCCCGATCCCATGGCGTCCGCACGTTCACCTGCCCGCCGGCCTCCGTGTTGAACCTCACGGGCTCGCCAGAACGGGCGCTGCGCAGGGACATCCTGTCACACGGCCACGTGGACGTCTTCCACGGGCTCGGCGGCGAACACGCCGGCCGATTGGCGGCACGAATTGCGACGAAGCTCTCGGTGCCAAGCGTCGTGACCTGTGATGGCGGCGAGTTCGTCTCGCTGCCGGCGATCAAGTACGGTTCGCAACGGAGGTGGCTCGGACGACGCGCGGTCGCCGAGGCGTGCGCGCTCGCTTCGCGCGTGCACGTGTGCAGCGAGTACATGTCGGCACTGGCGCACGAGCGCGGTGTCCGGACGGCGGTGATCCCGCTCACGTCCGTGACGTCGGCAGCGGCGCTGATCAAGTGGACGCCGTCGCATCGGAAAAAAGAGACGGCACGGCTGATCCAGGTGGCCACCCTCAGCCGGCTGAAGAATCAGCGACTGCTGATCGATGCGCTGCCGATCGTCAGGGAACGCGTGGACGCGCATCTCGACCTGGTTGGGGAAGATCTGCTGGGCGGCGAATTGCAGGCGCGCGCCGCGAAGATCGGCGTCGGTGATCACGTCACGTTTCACGGGGTTCAGCCACAGGATCGCGTTCACGAATTGCTGTCGAACGCAGACCTCTACGTGCAGACGTCGCTGCATGAAGCCGCCAACGTCGCCGTCCTCGAGGCTGCCGCGCACGGCGTGCCGACGGTCGGCACGCTGGCCCGCTACGTCGCCGACTGGTCGCCTTCGAAGGCGGTCGCTGTCGGCGACGCGATTCCTGAGTCACTCGCCGATGCGATCGTCACGCTCCTACGCGATGACGACCGCCGCCGCTCCATGGCGTCGCTCGCCCGCACGTTCGCGATCGCCCACGACGCCACCTATGCCGCGGCCCAGTTCGACCAGCTGTATCGCAGCCTCGTCTGACCGGAACGACCGGCCGAGGACACTCCTCCACGGATCAGGACGTACTGACGCCCGAAACGCCTGAAAACCTGCGTAAAATCACGAGTTGAGGACGTTGCCCCCCGGCATAGGCCTTGCTCTCTCGGCGGGTGAGGCGGATTTTTCGTTATGGAGATGAACAAGCTGGTCTTCGCTGGGTTGTCGGTCGGGTGCCTGGCGGCGGCCGCCGGCGGCTCCTACCTGGCGGTTCGCCATAACCAGTCTGCGCCCGCCGTCGTCGATTCGCGCGGACCGCAAAGCGGCAACGCGCCAGCCGCGGCGACCTCGCCCACGGGATCGCCGAAGCCGGTGACGGAGTCGGAAGGCGTGATCGAGCCCGACGCGACCAGGCCCGCATCACCTGCCGCTCAATCATCGGCACCGGCGCGGCCCACATCACGCGCCGTCAACACGACGCCGAATCGCCGGGCGGAGGCGCGCTCGACGCCGGCGCCTCAATCGCGTCCGTCGACTCGCGAGAACCAGCCGTCCACGCAACCCCTTCCACGTGCCGCACAAACGTCCGAGTCGTCGGCCTCTGCGACGTCGGGCTCGATGTGGGAAACGCGTCCGAGCGTGCAGCCGTCGGCGCCTGAGGTGACACGCGAGCCGGAGCCCGCCACGCCTCCACCGCCGCCCGCGCCGGAATACGTCGAACTCACGGTGCCGTCTGATGCGGTGCTCGGTCTGCAGATCGAGCGCACGGTGTCGAGCGAGCTCGCGCGCATCGAAGACAAGGTCGAGGCTCGAGTGACGCGTGACGTTCGCGTCGGCAGCCGCATCGCGATTCCCGCGGGATCGACGGTCCGCGGATCGGTGACCGACGTCGATCGCGGCGGCCGCATGAAGGGCCGCGCGCGTCTCGCGGTTCGCTTCCACACCATCGTGCTCGCCGACGGCACTGAGCTCACGTTGAAGACGGACCCCGTCGTGCGCGAAGGCCAGTCTCCTGCCGGCGAGACATCCGCGAAAGTTGGCGGCGCGGCGATCGGCGGCGCCATCCTTGGCGCGATTCTCGGCGGCGGCAAAGGCGCGGCGGCCGGCGCGGCCATCGGCGCGGCGGGCGGAACGGCGGCCGCGATGACGAACGACAGAAATCCCGCGACACTGAATGCGGGCACAACCGTCACTGTGCGCATGCACGCGCCCGTCACGGTCACCGTACAAAAAGACTAGCCACGGAGCCTTTTCATAAGATGGCTCCGTGTCTCCGTGTGGCGCCATTCAACGTATGATCGTCTTCGGAGGCTGATCATGCGCTCGTTAGCAACTCTCGTCGTTCTCGCCCTCGCGATCCCAGCCGCTGCTCAGGTCACCAAACAGGAACGTGCCGGTATCGTCAACTTCAGCAAAGTCGACGCGGTTGTCGCGTGCGGCGGCGCCACGGAAACCTCCGCGCTCGAAGGGCTGGCCAAGGACGGCTTCAAGGCGGTCATCAATCTCCGCCAGGCGAGCGAACCCAACGTCAACCTCGAGCAGAACATGGCGCGCGCCAGGGAACTCGGGCTGAAGTACATCCACATCCCGATGAACGGGCAGCAGCCGGATCCGAAGGTGATCGACCAGTTCCTGGCGGCGATTGCCGACAAGAGCAACCAGCCCGCCTACGTGCACTGCGGCTCGGCGAGCCGCGTCGGATCGGTCTGGCTGGCCAAGCGCGTGCTGCAGGACGGATGGGCGATCGACAAGGCCACGGAAGAGGCCAAGGCGATCGGCCTGCGCAGCGAGGCCCTCGAAAAGTTCGCGCTCGACTACATCGCGGCCCACAAGAAGTGAGGTTTGACAGCCCAACTGTCGAACAGCGATACTGAAGGGTCGTTTACGCAGCGATTTCTCCGACTTGGTGGGCTGCGTATTTTGAGGGTTTCTATCTAAGTCGCGAGCGAAGCCCGCGATTGTTCGCGGGCTTTTTTGTTTCCCGGCCGTGCATCAAGCGTCCGGAAAACGCAGTGGAGTGTTAATGAGCAATCGATACATCTTCTCTTCCGAGTCGGTCGGCGAAGGACATCCGGACAAGGTCGCCGACACGATCTCTGACGCAGTGCTCGACGCCTGCCTCGCGCAGGACAAGATGAGCCGCGTCGCGTGCGAGACCTACGTCAAGTCGAACGTCTGCATCGTCGGCGGCGAGATCACGACCAGGGCCAAGCTCGACGTCGAGCAGATTGCGCGCGAGAGCATCCGCGAGATCGGCTACGTCAACGATGATGACGTGTTTCATGCGGACAAGGTATTCGTGAACCTGCTGCTGACGCAGCAGTCGGCGGACATCGCGCAGGGCGTGGACGCGCGCAAGGCGAAGGGCAAGAAGACGTCGAAGCAGGGCGCCGGCGACCAGGGCCTGATGTTCGGCTATGCCAGCAACGAGACGCCGGAGCTGATGCCCGCGCCGATCATGTTCGCGCATCGCCTCGGACGCCGCCTCACCAAGATCCGCAAGGCCGGCGGCGCCGACTGGCTCCGTCCCGATGCGAAGTCGCAGGTCTCGGTGATCTACGACAACGGCAAGCCCGTCGGCATCTCGAACGTCGTGATCTCGACGCAGCACGCTGCGGATGCCTCGCACGACAAGATCGAGAAGTTCTGCATCAACGAAGTGATCCGCGCGGTGCTGCCGGCCAAGATGCTGAGCAGCGCAACGGAGTTCCTGATCAACCCGACCGGCCGTTTCGTGATCGGCGGGCCGCAGGGCGACACCGGCCTCACCGGCCGCAAGATCATCGTCGACAGCTACGGCGGCATGGGCCGGCATGGCGGCGGTGCGTTCTCGGGCAAGGATCCAACGAAGGTCGATCGCAGCGCCGCTTACATGGCACGCTGGGTCGCCAAGAACGTCGTCGCGGCGAAGCTCGCCGCGAAGTGCGAAGTGCAGTTTGCCTACGCGATCGGCCACCCCGATCCGGTGAGCGTGCACGTCGAGACGTTCGGGACGGCAACGGTTCCGGAAGCGAAGATCATCCGCGCGATCAATCGCGTGTTCAACTTCCAGCCGGCCGAGATCATCGAGCAGCTCAAGCTGCGCCGCCCGATCTACTCGAAGACGACCAACTACGGTCACTTCGGCAAGAGCGATCCGGATCTCACCTGGGAAGCGACCAATAAGGTCGCCGCGCTGCGCAGCGCGCTCTAGTTATTGCGGCGTCGGGGTCACCACCCCGACGCCGTTCTTCACGTCCACGGTCGCGCCCATCGCCTTCGAGCGCGTCTTTACCATCTCCAGGATTCGACTCGCATCCTCGGGCTTTGCCAGCCTGGGCCGGCCGCGTTCGGCTCGCGACTGTCCGAAGCCAAGCGTGATCGGATGCAGTTGCGCTTCGACAAACTGGCTGCCTTGCCATTTCGTCACGACGGCCACCGAATCCCAGTACTCACGATCCGCCGGGAAGCTGCGCTTGTCGTGATCGTAGCGCGCGTCGAGGTAATCAACCATCTGCGCGTCGTCTGTGAGTGAGTACTCCTCGTAGCCGTCCTCCGGCATGCGCAGGACGGTTTCGTTCTGGAAAATGAAATTGCCGAGGCTGTAGAAGATCGGCTTGCCCTTGTAGATCTCGATGCCGCGCAGCACGTGCGGGCCGTGGCCGACGAACACATCGGCGCCGGCGTCGACAACTGCGTGGGCGAAGGCCGAGATGAAGTCGGCTGGCAGTGATCGATTCGCGCCCGCTTCGTGACAGTGCAGCGAGACGATCACGATGTCCGCGAGTCCTTTGGCGCTTCGCACCACGCGCGCGATCTCGGTGACGTCTTCCTTGTTCGGCTCGGTCCGCACACCGGGCTTCGGTCCCGAGACGTAGCGGCGCCCGCCGAATGTGATCGCGTCACCCGTGCCCGGCGGATTGCCGGTGATCTCAGCGTTCACGCGCCGCAAATCTGCCAGGCGCTCCGGCGTCACGACGTACGTCGTCGTGAAGCGCAACGGATTCACCCCCGGTCGAGCGGGCATGTCGCCTCGCGTGTTGCCGGCACGGGAGTGAGCCGTGAACGTCGATGCCGCCGAGATCAGCGCGATCCGTCCCTTTGGCGTTTCGAGGAATCGCGCTTCGCGAGCCTCGGCGAGGCTATTGCCGACGCCGGCTTCCACCAGCCCCGCCTCGCGCACGTACTTCGTGGTCATCTGCGCGCCGGCCACGCCGAAATCGCCGGCGTGGTTGTTCGCGCGCGAGACCATGTCGAACCCCGCCCACGTCAGTTCCTTGACGAGCGCGGGATCGGTCCGCATCCACGTGCCTCCGCTTTCGTGCGCGGGCGGCATTTCGTAATCGTGGAACAGCGTTTCGAGGTTCGTGAACGCCGCATCCGCGCCGCGAATCAGGTCGAACACGCGCGTCGACTCGGGCTCCTTGTAGACCGAGACGCGCTGCATGAGGATCGAATCACCGGTGAGGGCCAGCACCAGCGGATCGCGTGACCCTTGCTGTGCGTGAACGCCCGACATGCCGGCGGCGACGAGCACCAGAACCGCGAATCGCATCTTCATGGCGCAGGAGTATAGGCCACCCGGCAACGCCGCCCATGACGAAAAGTGTCAGCGCCCATGCTCCCGGAACGTTGATATGCTGGCGCCTGCATCCCCCCAAGGCCCACCGATGCAGAACGACAACTCTGACGGTTTTACGCTGATCGAGCTGCTGCTCGTCGTTGCGATCATCGGCATCATTGCCGCCATTGCGATTCCGGGATTGCTGCGTGCGCGAATGTCGGGCGATGAGGCGTCAGCGGTGGCGAGCCTGCGCATCATCAACAGTTCGCAGCATGCCTACATGTCGTCGTGCGGCAACGGCTACTACGCCTCTACGCTGCCCATCCTGGCCGAACCCGCTCCGGCGGGCGCCGGGTTCATCTCACCCGACCTCGGCGCGGCGGTGACGATCGACAAGAGCGGCTACACCTTGACGATGGCCAGGGGAAGCGAGGCGACGAACGCGTCGCGCAACGGATGCAATCCGAGCGGCACCGCAGGGAATTTGTTCAGCTCGTACTACGCCTCGAACCAGCCGATCACTCCGGGATCGACGGGCGTCCGGTGGTTCTACACCAACACCCTCGGGGCGATTTACTTTGCGACGACGAACGCGTTTGGCGGGGAAACGAACGGCAGCGTGCCGCCGTCGGTGGGACAAGTCATTCAGTAGCGGGCCCAACGCATCGTTGAGCCCGCTGCTGTCCAGCCTGTTAGTTCGCCAGCTTGATCGACTTGACGTTGATCGACTTGGTGCCGTCCTTCTCGGTCACTTCGCCGGTCACGACGACGTTCTTGGCCACGAAGTCGAGCAGCTTCGCATTCTTGTTGGCCGAGTAGTCGCCGGTGATCGTGTAGATCGCGTCCGCGGTCAGGATGCCGACCGGCTGCCCGCCCTTGGCGCACGTCAACGCGCACGCGGCGTGCGCCGCGCCCTTGCCTGCATCCTTCTTCGACGTCGCGCACGCAATGTCGACCACCTCGCCCTTGACCGTCATGTCCGCGGCAAACACGGGCATTGCCAGTGCCGTCACGAACGCCACCGCCGCCGCGGCCAG
>CAZBYY010000151.1:0-8563 GCA_964495855.1 uncultured Acidobacterium sp.
GGTGCCGGTGCTGGTGCTGGTGCTGGTGCTGGTGCGGCGGGGCAAGGGCGCGGCGGACGCGGTGGTCCTGGTGACGGGGGCGGTCCTCCTCGCAATCGCGAGCCGTATCGAAAGGTCACGCCCGAAGGCGGACGCTTCTGGGATCAGAAGACGCAGTATTCGTGCGCGCCGACGCCGTGGGGCGAACTGATTGCGGTCGACGCGAATAGTGGCGACATCGCCTGGCGCGTGCCGCTCGGCTCCTTTGACGAACTCGAAGCAAAGGGCATTCATGCCGGCCGGCCCAGCCTCGGTGGCGCGATCACCACAGCCGGCGATCTCGTGTTCATCGCGGCAACGACCGATGGCTACTTCCGTGCCTTCGACGCCAAGAATGGGGCTGAGTTGTGGAAGACGAAGCTGACAGTTCCCGGCCACTCGATTCCCTCGACGTACATGGGCAAGGACGGCAAGCAATACGTCGCGATCACCGTTGGTGGCGGCGGCTTCCTGCGCAGCCCGTTGAGCGATGAAGTGGTGGCGTACCGGCTCCCGTAGCAGGGACTAGGGACTAGGGACTGGGGACTAGGGATTAGAAAATGTCCAAGCAGGGTGTTGCCGTTGTTTTGTCGATGATCGTCGTTGCGCTCCTGAATGTGGAGGCGCTGCAGGGGCCGCCACCGGGGCAAGGGCGCGGCGGCGGCCAGAGGCCCGCACGGACCCGCAAGGTCGTCCTCGCGTGGGCGGACACGCGCAACGGCATCGCGCAACACGATTCCACCTCACACGCATTGTCGGTGATCGAGCGTCTTGGCTATGAATCCGGGCTCTACGACACCTACATCCGCACCGATTCGAACATCATCTCGAAGACGCCCAAGCGCACGACTGGCGAACCGGCAAGTGGCGGGCCGACGCTCGCCAACGTCGATGCGATCTTCTTCATGGGGCATCGCGACGTGCCGATCGATGACGCGCAGAAAAAGGAATTGCTTGCGTTCGTGCACGACGACGGCAAAGGTTTCGTGGCCGCGCACACGGGGCTGACGGCGTTCGAATCGTGGCCGGAATTTGGCGACTTGATCGGCGCGCGTTACGACGGCCATCCGTGGCATCAGCAGGGCACGGTCATCAACAGCGGCGGCGATTCGCCGATTACGAAACATTTCCCGGCGACGTTCACGATTGACGATGAGTTCTACCAGGCCAAGAGCTTCTCAACCGACGCGCGCGTGCTGCTGCGTCTCGATGTGTCGAAGATGCCGCCGCATCAGGAGCTTCGTAACAAGGACTTTCCACTGGTGTGGACGAAGAACTACGGAAAGGGCCGCGTGATGTACTCGTCGTTCGGGCACGACGCCTCGATCTACGACAACCGTGACGTGGCCCAGATGTTTCTGGAAGGCATGAAGTGGGCGCTCGGCCTTAACTAAGGCCGACACGGCGGACGACGGCATCGAAACGCGGATCGTCGCTGAGCGCGTCGAAGCGCGGATCAACCTTCAGCGTAATCATCTCGAAGCAGCGCTCGTCGCACGCTTTCGTCAACCAGCGGAAGCCGGCCTCGCGGTCGCCCGCGGCAAACGCGGTCGTCATCAACTCCATCGGCGAGACGTAACGCGTCGCCGCCAGTGCTTCGATGCTGCGCAGCGTGTCCGCCGCGCGTTCGGGCCTGCCGGACAGCGCCAGCACTCGCGCCAGCGCGCTTTGCATGCGCAGTGAATGCGGCGCCAGGTCCACGGCGCGCCTCAGGGCCGCCGCGGCTTCGTCCAGTTCCTTTCGCTGCTCCTGGACCAGCCCCAACGTATGGTAGGCCGGCGCAAAATGCGGATTCAGTTCGATCGTGTGGTCGCACTGCTCGAGGGCCGCGTCAAAGTCGCGCCGGTAGTAGTGCACGACGCCGACGTCGCGGGCGATGATGGCCGAGACGGGATCGAGCGACTGCGCCAGCTGAATCTGTTCGAGGGCTTCATCCAGCCGGCTCATCGGCACCAGGCAGGACATTGCATACCAGTGCCGGGCCGTGGAGTAGCGCGGATTCAGTTGAATCGCCTTCAGGAACAGGGCTTCGGCCCCGGTAAAGTCCCAGTCCTGCGTCGCGCGGGCGTGAGCCAACGAGGTGTGCGCCTCTGCCGAGTGACCGTCGAGCATGACGGCGGTGGCCGCGCTCGATGCGGCTTTCGACCAGACGTCGGCGGGACCCAGGACGCCGTAGTGGGCGAGCAATCCGTATGCGTCCGACAGCCCGCTGTGGGCCAGCGAAAACTGCGTATCCTCGACGATGGCCTTTTGGAAGAACTCGACCGCCTTGATCAGGCTTTCTTCGGTGCGCTGGTTCAGGTGATAGCGGCCTTGCAGATACAAGTTGCGCGCGGCCAGGTTGCCGGACTGCCGTCGCGCTGCGAGCGTGCCCTCGCCGTCGACCTCCGGGGCCACGCGTTCGGCGACGCGCTTGGCGATTGCTTCCTGCGCCGCAAGCGGGTCGGCGAGATCGACGTCCTGCGACTCGGACCACACGTAGAATCCGCTGGCGCCATCGACCAGATGGATGGTGACGCGTGCCCGGTCACGCGCCGATCGCACGCCGCCGGTGATGACGAGTGCGGCCGTCGACGCGACGGATTCGGATCCCTCCATCGAGCTGTCGTCGCGAATCGCCAGCACGCGCAGCGGAGCGATCGAGGTCAGGGCCTGCACGATTTCGTCGCGGAGGCCGCGGCAGAAGTAGTCGAGTGCGCCGCCTGCGCTGTCGTCGGCGATCGGCATCACGGACACGGTGTTGCGGCTGGCGAGCGTCGCCGTCAGCGAGCGCTTCGTGGCTGGCGCCTCGTCTCGCTGGCGAAAGACCGGCGCGTATCCGCCCTTGGGCAGGTCGATGAACACCTCGTCGCCATTGCCTTCATCGCGGTAGTAGCGGGTCAGGCGCGCGCGCAGCCGCCGGGCCTGGACGCGGACGATCGGGTCTGTGCGTGGATCGAATGACGGCTCCTTGTCGAAGACCTGGACGCCGATCACGTATTCCTTCAGCTCGTTGGCGCGGCCCGCGATCGTCTCTCCCACGATGAAACTGACGAACCGCTTGAGCCGGTCAACCTGTCCGAAGGTGTTACTCGAGAGAATGCGGCTCAGCTGCTGGCGAACCAGCTTGTCGGAGACCTTGGACGTCGGGAGCGTCGCCGAACGGGAGCCCATGCGGACGATGGTAACGCAACGCTATTCAAATCGCAGGGCGTCGATGGGATCCAGCGCGGCAGCCTTGCGCGCCGGGTAAAAGCCAAAGAACACGCCGGTGATGGCGGCGAAGAAAAACGCCACCGCGACCGCCTCGCTCGACACCTTCGTCGGCCACGTCATCCAGGCGGTGACGCCCTTGGAGAGCCCAAGCCCCAGCGCGATGCCGATCGACCCGCCAAACAGGCTGAGCACGACCGCCTCGACGAGAAACTGCAGCAGCACATCGCGGCCGCGCGCGCCGATCGCCATGCGCAAACCGATCTCGCGCGTGCGCTCCGTCACCGACACGAGCATGATGTTCATGATGCCGATGCCGCCGACGAGCAGCGAGACGCCGGCGATGCCGGCGAGCAGTGACGTCATTGTCTCCGTGGCCTGCACGCGCACGCTGGCCATCTCTTCCATGGTGCGCACCATGAAGTCGTCGTTGTTGTCCTGGATCTTGTGGCGCGTGCGCAGCAGCGTCGCGATGCGATCGGCCGTCGGCGTGGTGTCCGCCGCCGATGTGGCCGACACGGTGATGTTCTGGATCGACGTGATGCCGCGCATCTTCTTCATCACCGTGGTGAATGGCACGTAGACGACGTCATCCTGGTCCTGGCCCATGCCGGACTGGCCCTTGCTCGACATCACGCCGAGCACGGTGAACGGCTGGTTGTTGATGCGAATCACCTGGCCGACCGGATCGACGCCGGAGCCAAACAGCTGATCCGCCGTCACCGAGCCGAGCACCGCGACTTTCGATGCGGTGGCGACATCGGTTGGTGTGAAGAAGGCGCCCGACTTGAGCGGCCACGAGCGGATCATCGGCAGGTCCACGTTCGACCCCTGCACCTGCGTGCCCCAGTTCATGTTGCCGGCGACGAGCTGGCCGCGCGTGTTCACGCCCTCGGCGACGTACTGCACGCCGGGGACCTCGCGAATGGCCTGCGCATCATCCGGCGTCAGCGTGCTGGCATTGCCCTGGCCGGTGCGCACGCCGCCCTGCATGAAGTTGCCGGCGCTCACCATGATCATGTTGGTGCCCGCCGACTGGATCTGCGTTTCGATCGACGACTGCGCGCCAGTGCCGAGCGCAACCATCGTGATGACTGCCGACACGCCGATGATCATGCCGAGCATGGTCAACGCCGTGCGCATCTTGTTGCGCGCGAGCGCCTTGAAGGCGACGCGAAGAACCATGAGGAATGCCATACCTAGGAAGCCTCCGCTTCCGACGCGTCCTGCTTCGCGAGTTCCGCCATTTCGTCCTCGGCCATGCGCCGATTCACCACCGGCGTGTCCGACACCACACGTCCGTCCTTGAACGCCACCATGCGCGTGCCGTGCTCGGCAATGTCGTGCTCGTGCGTGATCAGGATCACGGTGATGCCGCGCTCGATGTTGAGCTTCTGAAAGAGCGCCATCACCTCGATGCTGGTGCGCGAATCGAGGTTGCCCGTCGGCTCATCCGCGAGCAGGATGGACGGGTTGTTGATCAACGCGCGCGCAATTGCGACGCGCTGCTGCTGGCCGCCCGACAACTGGTTGGGGTAGTGGGTCAGGCGCTCGCCGAGGCCGACCGCGGTCAGCATCTCCTTCGCGCGTTTATGCCGCTCGGCGGTCTTCATCGACCCCGCCGCGCCGTAGAGCATCGGCAACTCCACGTTGTCGAGCGCCGTGGTGCGGGACAGCAGGTTGAATCCCTGGAAGACAAAGCCGATCTTGCGGTTGCGCACGCCCGCCAGGTCGTTCTTCGACATCGTCGAGACGTCCTGGCCGTCGAGGAAATATTGGCCGGAGGTCGGGCGATCCAGGCAGCCGATGATGTGCATGAACGTCGACTTGCCAGAGCCCGAGGCGCCGGTGACCGTCAGGAATTCGCCGCGCTTCACTTCGAGATTGATGCCGCGCAGCGCCTTGACCTGGTGGTCGCCGACGACGAACGTCTTGACCAGGTCCTTGGTCTGGATGACCGTCGACGGAGCAGCGGGATCAGCCACGGCCGCCTCGACCACCACCGCCGCCGAAGCCGCCGCCGGGACCGCCGCGGCCGGGCGCGAACGGATTGCCCTGTTGCTGCTGCGGGAGGGCGCGCGTCGTGCCCAGGCCGGTCACACCAGTGGCGACCTCCATGCCGTCCTGCAACTCCTGCGCGTTGATCACCTCGGTATACGTGCCGTCGCTGATCCCGAGTCGAAGCGCGACGGGTTTCAGTTGCTTGTCGACGTAGAGCCATGCGCGCCCGCGCGTCTCGACGGTCGGCAACGGCGCAAACAGCGCATCGATCGTTTCCGCTTGTTTCGGTGACGCGGCGCCCTTCTTCGCGGGCGCGGACTTCTTCATCTCGGCTTCAAATGCCGCGGTGTCGCCGCCGCGTTCCTTCATGCGCGCGAGAAACTGCTGCTGTTCTTCCGGCGCCATCGTCTTGAAGCGCTCCATCATTCGCGCAACGAAGTCGGCGCCGCCAGGCCCGCCGGGTCCACCACGACCACCGCCGAATCCACGGCCGCCGCCAAATCCACCGCCGCCGCGACCTTCGCGGCCGCCGGCCGCGTCCGGAGCGGCGTCTCGCCGCAGCTCCGAGCCATTCGGCGGAGCAGAGGCGGACCTATTCGCGGGCCGACCTCCCGGCCTGTTTGCCTGTTCACCTGTCGGCCTGTTTGCCTGTTCACCCGTCGGCCTGTTCGCCTGTTCACCCGTTGGCCTGTTCGCCTGTTCACCCGTTGGCCTGTTCGCCTGTTCACCCGTTGGCCCGTTCGCCTGTTGGCCCGTTGGTGACTGATTACCGCCAGGACCGCCTGCGGGGCCGAAGCCGCCACCGTTACCGCCGCGGCCACCGCCGCGTCCACCGCGTCCGCCGCCGGCATTGTTCATCGCCTGCGTTAGTTCCGGCGTGATCGGCTGGTTGATCGCTTCAAACAGCTCCTGTGTCGGACGGAAGCGCAGCGCCGAGTTCGGGATGCGCAGCACGTTCGTACGGCGCGCAACTTCCACGCGCACGTTCGCGGTCATGCCGGGCTTGAGCTTGAGCTCGCGATTCGGCACGCGAATGACCGCGCCATACGTGGTCACGTTCTGCACCACGACGGGCTGCAGCCGGACCTGGGTGACGACGCCGTTGAAAGCTTCTGTCGGATAGGCGTCGACGCGGAACGATACGTTCTGTCCCGGACGGATGCGGCCCACGTCGGCTTCGTCGATGTTGGCGTTCACCTGCATTTCGGCCAGGTCCGCGGCGATGATGAAGAGCGTCGGCGCCTGCATGCTCGCCGCGACGGTCTGGCCCACGTCCACGTTGCGCTGGGTGACGATGCCGTCAATCGGCGCGACGATCACGGTGTGATCGCGATTCACCCGCGACTGGTTGACGGTGGCCTCGGCCTGCGTGACGGCGGCCTGCGCCTGCGTCACCTGCGCCTGCTGGGAAGCGACGGCGGCCGTTGCCGAGTCGACGGCGACCTTGGCCGCGTCGAGCTCGCTCGGGGCAACCAGTTTCCGAGCGGCCAGCTCCTGTGCCCGTTTGAATTTCTGTTCCGCATCGGCGAGCGCCACGCGTCGTGAGTCAAGATCGCTGCGCGCCCGCGTCAGGTTGGCGCGCGATTGCGTCAGGTTGGCTTCGACTTGTTGCAGCTGCGCGTCGAACAACGAGGGGTCCAGGCGCGCAATCACCTGTCCCTTCTTGACGATGCTGTTGAAGTCAGCGCCGAGCCATTGAATATTGCCGGAGACCTGGCTGCCGACTTGCACAGTTGTCACGGCTTGCAACGTTCCGGTGGCGCCGACCGTATCCACGATGTCGCCGCGGGACAACTGGGCCGTCTGCACTTCGACAATGGTTGCGTTCTTCGTCTTGTACCAGGCCCCGACGCCGCCGCCGGCAACGGCCAGCAGCACCACGGCAATAATCCATCGCTTCATATACGTGGTTACGCGATCCTTCCGGTCGATGTTTACGCTGTCACAGCTTTTTCATCTTTAAACAACACGCTCGATGGCACTTACGCGCTGACGAGAGATGGATCGTACCCCAGGACGGGGCGCAGCCAGCGCTCGACCTCCGCGACCGTCATTCCCTTGCGGCGCGCGTAATCCTCGACCTGGTCCAGGCCGATGCGCTGAATCGCGAAATACCTGGCGTGCGGATGTGAGAAATACAGCCCGCTCACCGATGCCGCGGGCGTCATCGCGAAGGACTCGGTGAGGTCCAGGCCCTGCGAGCGCGCGTCCAGCAGCGTGAACAGGCGCCCCTTCTCGGTGTGATCGGGGCAGGCCGGGTAGCCGAACGCCGGGCGGATGCCCCGGAACTGTTCGTCGATCAATTGATCATTCGACAGGGTGTCGCCAAAGCCCCACTCGCGCCTCGCTTGCGCATGCAGATACTCCGCGAACGCTTCGGCGAGGCGGTCGGCGATCGCCTTGACGATGATCGCCGAGTAGTCGTCATGGGCGGCCTCGTATTTCTTGACGAGCGCATCCACGCCGATACCGGCCGTGACCGCAAACGCGCCGACGTAATCGGTGATGCCGGTGTCGATCGGCGCGACGAAGTCGGCGAGTGACCGGTTCGGCTTGTCATCGGCGATCACTTCCTGCTGGCGCAGCATCGGGAAGCGCGCCGCGATCTTCTTCGGCCGTCCCGGTTCGCTCGCCGTCCACAGCACTACATCATCACCGTCGCTGTTGGCCGGCCAGAAGCCGTAG
Source organism: uncultured Acidobacterium sp. (assembly GCA_964495855.1). GTDB lineage: Bacteria > Acidobacteriota > Vicinamibacteria > Vicinamibacterales > UBA2999 > 12-FULL-67-14b. The sequence goes on from CAZBYY010000151.1 coordinate 7,897, forward strand.
ACGCCGCGCGCACGAATCAGCTTGCCGTCGACCATCTGCTTCAGGATGCGCTGCGCGTGCTCGAAGAGATCCTTCGCGGCCGCGCCGATCTTCGGATCGTCGAAGATCTTCGGGTAGCGTCCCTTCAGCTCCCACGCGGCGAAGAAGAACTGCCAGTCGATGAACGGCACGAGCGCTTCGATCGCGACGTCGACCTTCTTCAATCCCGTGAACGACGGCACGGCGGGGGAGGCGTAGTCCAGTTTCAATCGATTCGCCCGCGCTTGCGCGAGCGTCAGCGTGGGCCGGTCGCGACGGCCGGCGTGCTGGTCGCGGAGCCGCGCCTGTGCGGCCCGGTGCGACGCATCGAAGGCCGGCTTCTGCTCGGCGCTCAGCAGGCTCGCCACGACGTCGACGACGCGCGAGGCGTCGGGCACGTGGACCACGGGGTGCGAGTACTCCGGAGCGATCTTCACCGCCGTATGTTGCGGGCTCGTCGTCGCGCCGCCGATCAGCAGCGGCAGCGTCATGTGCCGCCGTTCCATTTCCGCGGCGACGAAGGTCATCTCGTCCAGCGATGGCGTGATGAGCCCGCTCAACCCGACGATGTCCGCGCGGGTGTCGACGGCGGCCTGCAGGATCTTCTCGGTCGTGACCATCACGCCGAGGCCGACCACCTCGTAGTTGT
>CAZBYY010000152.1:0-8554 GCA_964495855.1 uncultured Acidobacterium sp.
AGGCGCCAAGGCGCACCGCCTCGACCGGCGGCGTCTTCGGGTAGCCCATGTCGTCGGCGATCACGCCGGCCAGGGCGCCGCCGTTGACCTGCGCGTAAACCATGTTCGTGATCGGTTGCGCCGCCGGTTTGTGGCCGATGAGGCCAAGCGCTTCGGCCGCGCGCCCCTGGATCAGCGCGTCGGGATCGTTCAGCGCCGCCATCAACGCCGGGGCAGCAGATGCATCGCCGATCAACCCCATCGCGAACGCCGCCATCTGGCGGACTTCGGGATCGCGGTCCGACTGCATCACCTCGGTCAGCGCCGGAACTGCGTCCGCGAGCCTCACGCGTCCGATCGCGAGCGCGCTCCGCCGGCGCACGCGCGCCTCTGGATCGCTCAGCAGGGCGACGAGGTCTCCTCCGCCGCCTGCGGCCTGCGTCGCAGGACCGCCGCGCAGTTGCCGCTGGTCCTCCAGCTGCAGGATCCAACGCATCTTCTGCTCGAACACCGCCGGCGGCGGGGCCGGTGCCGTCACCGGCTGCGCTTGAGGGCCGCAGCTCGACAGCGCGACGAACGAGAGCAGGAGGACACTCTTTTTCATAAGCTCACGTGGCGCAGGGTGGCCTTCTCGATGCGTTCCCTGACGATGTTCACACCGATGCCCGGGCCTTTCGGGACTTCTATTGTCCCATCAGGCGCGATATCGATCGGCGGATCGATCAGGTCGGGCTGGTAGTAGCGCTTGCTCGCTGCGATGTCTCCGGGCAGCGTGAAGTTCGGCAGGCTCGCCAAGTGAATATTGTGCGCGCGGCCGATGCCGCTTTCGAGCATGCCGCCGTGCCACACGGGGATGCCGTTGGCGGCACAGAGATCATGCAGTTCGATCGAAGCCTGGTGACCGCCGACACGGCCGGGCTTGATGTTGATGATCCTGCACGCCTTCGCCTCGATCGCATCGCGGGCGATCCGAACCGTGTGGATCGATTCATCCAGGCACACCGGCGTGGTGATGCGCCTCTGCAACACCGCGTGGTCCATCACATCGTCGTAATCGAGCGGCTGCTCGATCAGCAGCAAGTCGAAGGGATCGAGCCTCGCCAGTAATTCCGAGTCGGCCAGCGAGTAGGCGGCGTTGGCATCCACCTGGAGGCCGATCGCGCCGAACTTCGCGCGGACGCGCTCCACGGCGTCAATGTCCCAGCCCGGCTTGATCTTGATCTTAATGCGCTGATAGCCCGCGGCCAACTCGCGCTCGACCTTCTCCAGGAGTTGGTCGAGCGAATCCTGGATGCCGATGGAGACGCCTGACGCGATGCGCTCGCGTGTCCCTCCGAGCAAGGCCGACAACGGCCGGCCTTCCGCGCGGGCGAACAAGTCCCAGATCGCCATTTCGACGCCGGCCTTCGCCATGTTGTGGCCGCGGATGCGACGGAGCGCGCCGAAGACGTCTCGCGGATGGTCGAAGCGCTGCCCCACCACCAGCGGCGCGATGAAGCCGGTGACGATGTGCCAGACGGTTTCGGTGGTCTCACTGCTGTAGTAGGGGTTGGCCTCGGCCACTGCCTCGCCCCACCCTTCAAGCCCCCCGCCTTCCACGCGGATCAGCACGAACGTGCGGTCGTACGAACGTCCGAAGCTTGTCTCGAAGAAATGCACCAGGGGGAGGCGGCAGAGGAACAACTCAATCCGGTCGATTTTCATTCAGCCTTCTCGACGGTCACGCCTACAAACTATACTCGGCGGCGGAGTGGCCTTTCACTATCTCGCGATCGAGGGACCGATCGGCGTCGGCAAGACACACCTGGCCGAACGGCTCGCCAGCAAGCTCGAAGCCACGACGATCCTCGAAGACACCGACAACCCGTTTCTTGCCGATTTCTACGCCGACAAGCCCGGCTCGGCGCTGCAAGCGCAGCTGTTCTACCTGCTGAACCGGCATCGCCAGCTGACCGGCAAGCGCCAGGCGGACCTGTTCCTCCAGACGACGATCTGCGATTACGTCTTCGACAAGGACAAGATCTTCGCGTATCTCAATCTCGACGATAACGAACTGTTCATCTACCAGCGCCTGTTCGACCTGCTTGCACGTGACGTGCCCGCTCCGGATCTGGTCGTCTACCTGCAGGCGCCGACCGAACTGCTGATGGACAGGATTCGGCGCCGCCGCAAGGCTGAACCGGACGTCGAGGTGCACGTTCCCGACGAAGACTACCTGCGCGAACTGAACGAGGCCTATCAGCACTTCTTCTTTCACTACACCGCCACCCCGCTCCTGGTGGTCGAAACATCGGAGTTCGACCCCGAATCCGACGACGCGGCGCTCGACGAACTGGTCAAACAAATCAAGGACATGGGCAAGGGCACGCGCTATTACGTAGCGCGCAAATAGGCCCGCAGTTGGCGGTCAGCGCGAAAACTACAGTATCTTGGTACCCCTATGGCGTGGTTCAAGAAGGCCCGCAAGCCGATTGCGGCGTCCACCAAAGCCAGCCGGGTTCCTGAAGGGCTGTGGGTGAAGTGTCCGGAATGCGACACCGTCATCTACACCAAGGACCTGATCAAGAACATGCACGTGTGCGCAAAGTGCGCGCACCACTTCCGGCTCAATGCGACCGATCGCCTGAAGACGCTGTTCGACGATGAAACCTGGCAGGAGATTGCGCCGAACCTGGTGTCGAACGATCCGCTGAAGTTCACCGACACCAAGCCCTACAAGTCCCGCCTCGCCGCGACGCAGAAGTCAACCGGCCGCAAGGACGCCGTGATTGTCGGCATCGGCCGCATCAACGGCGTGGAATCGGTCGTGGCGTCGATGGAGTACGGGTTCATCGGCGGCTCGATGGGCGTGGTCGTCGGCGAGAAGATCGTCCGAGGCATCGAACTGGCGCTCGAGCGCCGCGCGCCGATGCTGATCGTCTCGTGCTCCGGCGGCGCGCGCATGATGGAAGGCGCGCTGTCGCTGATGCAGATGGCCAAGATCTCCGCGGCGCTCGCGCGCCTCGATCGGGCGGGGCTGCCGTACATTTCGATCCTCACCGATCCGACGACCGGCGGCGTGACGGCCAGCTTCGCGATGCTCGGTGACTTGAACATCGCCGAGCCGAAGGCGCTGATCGGGTTCGCGGGCCCGCGCGTCATCGAACAGACGATCCGGCAGAAGTTGCCCGATGGCTTCCAGCGCAGCGAGTTCCTGCTCGAGCGCGGCATGCTCGACCTGGTGGTCGACCGCCGCGAAATGAAAGCGACGCTGGGCAAGGCGATCACCTTCCTGTTGAACACCTCCGCACCAGCCACTGCAGGGAATTGACGCCTCTCGAACGACTCTTCGCGCTCGAACAGTTCGGCATCAAGCTCGGGCTCGAGAACATCCGCATCCTGCTCGGCGCGCTCGGCGATCCGCAGCACGCCTACCGCTCGATCCACATCGGCGGCACCAACGGCAAGGGCTCCGTCGCCGCGATGGTTGAACGCGGCCTGCGCGCCGCGGGCCTGAAAACCGGCCGCTACACCTCGCCGCATCTCGACCGCGTCGAGGAGCGCGTCGCCATCAACGGCCAGCCGATCGATTCGGAGACCTTCGCGTCGGTGACCGCCCACGTGCTCGACGTCGCCGACCGCCTGAAGGCCGAGGGCCTGCTCACGGTCACGCCGACGTTCTTCGAGGTGTCGACCGCAGTCGCGTTCGAAATCTTCAGGCGCGCCGCGGTGGACGTGGCGGTGGTCGAAGTCGGGCTGGGCGGGCGATTCGACGCGACCAACGTGCTCACGCCGACGATCACCGCGATCACCTCGATTGCGTTCGACCACGAGCGCCATCTGGGCACCACGCTCGGTCAGATCGCGTTTGAAAAAGCCGGCATCGCCAAGCGCGGCGTGCCGCTCGTCATCGGCCGCCTGCCGAACGAAGCGGCCTCACGCATCGCCAAGGTCGCCAACGACGTCGAGGCGCCGATCTTCGACGCGCACGCGACGACGACGGATCGGAAATATCCGCCGCTGACACTTGCGCTGCACGGCCGCCACCAGTTCGAAAACGCCGCCGTCGCCGTCGCGATCCTCGAGCGGTGGTCCACGATGGTCGGCCACATCCCGACCGATGCGATCGTCACGGGCCTGACGGAGTGCGAGTGGCCGGCGCGCCTCGAGTGGCTCCGCGTCCCCATGCCGGCGCGCGACCCCAACGCCGGCGACGATCGCCGGTGGGGCGACCTGCTGATCGACGCGGCGCACAATCCGGCCGGAGCCGCGGCGCTGGCGTCGTATCTGCAGGACACCGGCAGCCGGAAGCTGCCGATCGTCTTTGCAGCGATGAGCGACAAGGACTTGAAAGGGATGATCACGCCGCTCCGGCCGGTGGCATCGGCGTTCATCGCGACGACGGTGCCGCATGCGAGGGCACGCAGCGCGGAACAGCTGTGCGACGAGATTCGCGCCCTCGCGCCGGGGATCCCGTCCGAACCGGTCGCCGACCCGGAGCAGGCGGTGATGCGCGCGCTGGCACTGGGCGGGCGGGCCGTCGCGGCCGGATCCATCTACATGGTCGGCCCGCTTCGTGCCAAACTGATCGCCAGCGGTTCAACTCGTGCGTCAGACATTCATCTTCGTTGCTCTCGCCCTCCTTGTGGCGGCTCCGTCATGGGCGCAGCAGATCCCCGGGTGGAACCAGAAGTCCTTCACCGCAGAGCGCATCGACGCGGACCGCGTGCGGCTGATGCGCGAGGTCGAGATCGAGGGCGAACCAGGCAGCCCGAATGCCGGGCAGAAGTTCTTCGCCGATACGCTCGACATGAACATCAAGACCGGCGAGCTGATCGCGAGCGGCAACGTGGTGTTCTCGACGCCGACCGAACGCATCTCGGCGGAAAGCGTCACCTTCAACACCAAGACGCACCTCGGCACGTTTCACGTCGCCTCCGGCATCGCGCAGCTCGGCGATCGCGGGCAGCGCAACCTGAGCATGTTCGGCACGCTCGAGCCGGACGTGTACTTCTACGGCGACACGATCGAAAAGATCGGCGACGACAAATACCGCCTGACGAAGGGCGGGTTCACGACCTGCGTGCAGCCGACGCCGCGGTGGGAGATCGTCAGCCACACGGCGATCCTCAACATGGACGACTACGTGATCATGCGCAACGCCGTGGTCACCGTGAAGGACGTGCCGGTGTTCTACCTGCCGCTGCTCTACTACCCGATCCAGAAGAACGGACGCGCGACCGGCTTCCTGCTGCCGGTCTATGGCGCGTCGAACGCGACCGGGTCGGCGATCAGCAACGCGTTTTTCTGGGCGATCAACCGCAGCCAGGATGCGACCGTCTTCCACGACTGGATGTTCTCGCGCGGCAGCGGCATGGGCGCCGAATACCGCTACCTGTTCGCGCCGCAGGCGCAGGGCGACTTCAAGTACTACTTCCTCGACGAGAAGGAAGCGATCATCAACGGCTTCAAACGCAATGCTCGCCGCAGCAAGCAGGTGCGCGGGGGGCTGACCCAGAACCTGCCGTTTCATCTCGCCGCGCGCGCGCGCATCGACTACTTCACCGACGTCACGGTGCAGCAGACCTACAATCACGATTTCTACAACGCGTCGAACAGCAACCGTGTCGTGCAGGGCGGCATCTCGGGCTCCTGGCGCAACCTGTCGGTGAACAGCTCCTTCAACCGCAACGAGTCATTCTTCAACTCGACGAGCTCGACGGTCACGGGCCAGGCGCCGGGATTCACCGCGAACCTGAGCGGCGTGCGCGTGTGGTCGCTGCCGGTGTTTGCGACCGTGAACAGCGAAGCCGCGCGCAACGTGTACATTCAGCGCAGCGGCACGCGCGAGAACGACTTCAGCCTGTTCAAGGGCGACTTCACGCCGTCAATCCGCGCGCCGTTGAGCACGTTGCCGTTCCTGCAGGTGAACGCGACGGCGTCGTATCGCACGACCTATTACAGCGAAAGTCTTGCGGCCGACAAGCGAACCCAGGTCGAGGTGCCGGTGACGCGTTCGTACGGCGACATGCGGCTGGACATCATCGGCCCGACCTTCTCGCGCGTCTTTAACCCCAACAACGGCATCGCGGACCGCATGAAGCACGTCATCGAGCCGTCGTTCTCGGTCACCAAGCGCACCGACATCCCGAACCAGGATCGCATCCCGACCGCCACCGGCTACGACATCATCGTCGGCGGCGTCACGCAGATGAGTTATGGCCTCACGAACAAGTTACTGGTCCGCAAGGAGCACGCCGGCGGGACGCCGCAGTCCGGCGCGCCGCGCGAATTCCTGAACCTGTCGGTTCGGCAGAGCTATTACACGGACGCCAAGGCCAGCCGCTTCGACACGCAATATGCGTACGGCTACAACAATCGCGCCGCGAACGCGTTCTCACCGGTGGCGCTCACCGCACGCGCCATGCCGCTCGCGCAGATGTCGATCGACTACCGCCTCGAATATGACCCGGTGGCCCTGCCGAATAATCCGCGCCTCCTCGGCATGGGCCTGAACGCGGTGCTGCGCTCGCTCAACGCGGACGTGACGGGCGGCTGGAGCCGGCGGGCCTTCGCCACCAGGACGGCGACCGGCGCCGTGATCAACGCCGACAACCTGGTGAATGCGCAAGCGGACCTGCGCCTGTTCCGGAGCCGGGTTGGCGGCTTGATGGCCTTCAACTACGACATCGCCCGCTCAACGCTGCTCAACCAGCGGTACATCGCCTTTTACAACGCGCAGTGCTGCGGCGTGTCCTTCGAATACCAGTCGTTTCACTTCCCGACCGGGACGAATTTCTTCCTGCCGAAGGACCACCGGTTCAACATGTCCTTCACCCTGGCGGGGGTCGGGTCGTTTTCCAACTTCTTCGGGGCGTTCGGCGGCACGGCGACGGGTCTGCGATAAAATCAGAAGTTCGCATGAAGGGACTCATCCTGAGCGGGGGCAAAGGCACCCGCCTCCGTCCGCTGACCTATACCAGCGCGAAGCAGCTGGTGCCTGTCGCCAACAAGCCCGTCCTGTTCTACGGCATCGAGGCGCTCGTCGAAGCCGGCATCACGGACATCGGCATCGTCGTCGGTGAGACGCATGCCGAGATTCGCGCCGCGGTGGGCGACGGGTCGAAGTTCGGCGCGCGCGTGACCTACATCGAACAGGACGCGCCGCGCGGGCTCGCGCATGCCGTGAAGATCAGCGAGAGCTTCATCGGCCGCGATCCGTTCGTCATGTATCTCGGCGACAACCTGCTCAACCGCGGCATCGTCGAGTTCGTCGAGCAGTTCGTGCGCGAGAAGCCGGCCGCGCAGATCCTGCTGACGCCGGTGCCTGATCCGCAGATGTTCGGCGTCGCCGAGCTCGAGGGCGACAAGGTGCTTCGCCTTGTCGAGAAGCCGAAGGAGCCGAAGTCGAACCTCGCGCTGGTCGGCGTCTACATGTTCGGGCCGGAGATCTTCACCTCGGTCGGCAACATCAAGCCGAGTTTCCGCAACGAGCTGGAAATCACCGACGCCATCCAGGACCTGATCGACCGCGGCCTGCGCGTGCGGCCGCACCTCGTCTCGGGTTGGTGGAAGGACACCGGCAAGCTGGAGGACATGCTCGAAGCCAACCGGCTGATCCTCGAGACGCTGAAGACGCGCATTGACGGCCAGGTCGACTCGACGTCGAGGATCGAAGGCACGGTGATCGTCGAGAAGGGCGCGACGGTGAAGAACTCAGTCGTGCGCGGGCCGGCGGTGATCGGGCCGGGCGCGAAGATCATCGACGGGTATGTCGGGCCGTTCACGTCGATCGGCAAGGACGTCGAGATCAACAAGTCGGAGATCGAGCACAGCATCGTGCTCGAGGGATCGCTGATTCATGATCTCGAAACGCGCGTGTGCGACAGCCTGATCGGCCGCGGCGTGAAGATACACCGCCTGCCGCTGAAGCCGGTCGCGCATCGCTTCATGCTGGGCGACAACTCCGAAGTGTGGATCAAATGGTAAAAGTCCTCGTCACGGGCGGCGCCGGATTCATCGGCAGCAATTTCGTGCGCTACGCGCTGCACACCCACCACGACTGGCACGTCACGACGCTCGACAAGCTGACCTACGCGGGACGCCGCGAAAACCTGCACGACGTGATGGACAGCCCCCGGCACACGTTCGTGCATGGCGACATCCTCGATGCCAAGGTCGCCGGCCCCCTCGTCGAGGCCGCCGATTACGTCGTTCACTTCGCGGCTGAGACGCATGTCGACCGGTCGATCATGGCGGCCGGTGATTTCATCAAGACCGACGTCGAAGGATCGTTCGTGCTGCTCGAAGCGGCGCGGCGCAATCCATCGCTGAAGCGTTTCATCCAGATTTCGACCGACGAGGTCTACGGCAGCGTGCCGGAGGGATCAAGCGTCGAGACGGATGAGCTGAAACCTCGTAACCCGTACGCGGCGAGCAAGGCCGGCGCCGACCGGCTCGCGTACAGTTATTTCGCCACCCACGAGGTGCCGGTGATCATCACCCGCGCCTCGAACAACTACGGCCCGTATCAGTTCCCCGAGAAGATCCTGCCGCTGTTGGTCACCAACCTGATGGACAACATCCAGCTGCCGCT
>CAZBYY010000153.1:0-8449 GCA_964495855.1 uncultured Acidobacterium sp.
GCCCGACTTCAATTTCCTGCTGGCGGCCGACGAGGCTTGCCGGAATCGCGGAATAGACCGCGTCCATCAGGTCGCGATCGCCCTTCTTCCAGGCCTTGACGACGGCCGCCGCATGGACGCCGGTGGCGGTGCGGAAGGCGTCCTTGCCGACGACCGGATAGTTGTCGGGGATGGGCACGTGGCACGCGTTCGAGACCGCCTGCACGTAATCCATCAGCGGCGTGAGGTCGCGATCGATGAAGCCCATCACCACCAGGTTCACCAGCAGCAGGTCCATCGGCGTGTTGCCGACGCGCTCGCCGATCCCCAGGGCCGCGGCGTGCACCCGCGTGGCGCCAGCTTCGAGCGCGAAGATGCTGTTGATGATCGCGAGGTCGCGATCGCGATGCCCGTGCCAGTCGAGCCCGATGTCGGCGCCGTTGTCCTTGATCACCTGCATGGCAAAGCGCACGACCGCGGCCGCGCCCCACGGCGTGGCGTGGCCCACGGTGTCGGCGAGGCAGATGCGCGTCGCGCCGGCATGGATCGCGCACTCGTAGAGCTTGCGCAGCGTCGCCGGATCCGATCGCGTCGTATCCTCCGTGACGTACATCACCTCGATGCCTTCCTTGACGGCGAACTTGATGGCATCTTCGGTGGTGCGCAGCAGCCACTCGAGGCTCCAGCCTTCGGTGTACTGGCGGATCGGCGACGAACCGATGAACATGCCGACTTCGATCGGCAGTCCCGTGCGCTGGCTGATCTGCGCAATCGGGATGATGTCGGCCGTCGTGGTGCGCGCCGCGCAGTTGGCGCGCACGCTCAACTTCGCGTCGACGATTTCGCGCGCCAGGCGCTCGACGTCGCCGACCACGTGCGGCCCGGCGCCGGGCAGGCCGATGTCGGCGGTGTGGATACCGAGCTTGTCCATGAGGTGCAGGATCTCGATCTTCTGCTCGATCGTCGGCGTGCGCACCGAGGGTGACTGCAACCCGTCGCGCAGCGTCTCGTCGTCCAGCATCACGCGCCCCGGCTTGGCCGGCGCGCCGATCTTGTTCCAGTCGTAAATCAGCGACTCAAGCATGGCGTTTCGAGGCGGCGAACGTGAGAGCGGCGCCGCTGAGCGTAATCAGCACGAGCCACCGGCTGCTGTCGAGGGCGGCCTGCCGCACCATCGGACGGAATCCATCGTTGATCGTCACGACCTTCTGGCCGCGCTGTTGCCGATCGAGCTGCTGCCGGATGAAGGCATGCCCGGCCATGCGCGTATTCCAGTCGAAGGTGACGTTGAACACGACGAGGGCCAGGAGCACCCACAGGGCCATCGCCACTGGTGCCGAACGCATAGGACTATTTCGGTCCGGTGTATTTCACCACCAGCGCCGTGACGTCGTCGTACTGCTCGGCGCCGTGAGCGAACTCGCGGACCGCGCCGATGATCTGTTCGAGCACGACTTCCGCACTCCCGCGCGTGTAGCGCTGCATGACGTCGACGAGACGGGCTTCACCGAACTCTTCGCCAGCGACGTTGTGCGCCTCGGTCACGCCGTCGCTGTAGAAGACCATCGTATCACCCGGCTTCAGCTGGACCGTGTCGACCGAGTACGGCGCCATCTCGAAGAGGCCCACGGGCATGCCGCCGGACTCGATGCGCTGCAGGCCGCCCTCGCCGTAGACGAGCGGCGGATTGTGGCCGGCATTGCAGAACGCCAGCAGTCCGCTGCTGTTCAGCTGGCCGTAGAGCATCGTGGCGTAGCGCGCGTCGATCGCGCGGCGCGTGAGCACCTTGTTGATGTGATCGACAAGCTGCGCCGGGTCGTCGCCGACGGACGCGAACGCGGAAAAGATGCCCATGATCTTCGACGTCAGCAACGCCGCGGCGGGCCCCTTGCCGGCGACGTCGCCGCACAGGAACCCGAAGTCGCCGTTCGGCAGGTCGGTCATGTCGAAGAAGTCGCCGCCGATCGATCGCGCCTGCAGCGACGTGCCGGCGGATTCGAAGTATGGCCCCGAGTGCAAGCCTTCGGGCAGCAGCGCCTTCTGGATTTCCGCCGCGATCTTCAGCTCGTGCTCGATGCGCGCCTTCTCCAGCGTCTCGCGATACAACCGCGCGTTCTCGATGGCCACGCCGGCTTCGGTCGCCAGCGTGTCGAGCGCGGTGCGCGTGTGCGGCGCGAGCAGGCTGCCCTTCTCGCGGCTGTCGAGATAGAGCACGCCGATGTTCTTGCCTTCGTTCTTCATGTCCGCGCGGTCGAGATAGCGGACCATGCGCAGCGGAATGCACGCAACGTGGCGAATGCCGAGCGCGACGGTGCCCATGTGCACGTTCGCAAGATCGCCGTCGAGCAGGTCGGCAACGATCTTCAACTCGCCGCTCTTGTAGACCTCTTCAGGAATCTTGCGGCTGGTGTTGAAGCCGCTGCCAGGAAGGGTGATGCGGCCCTTGGCGCGTGCCAGCTTCATCTCGAGATCGTCGGTCGCGCTGGCCAGCATGATGAAACCGCGTTCCGCGCCCGCGACGTCGATCGCCGCGTCGAGCACGAGCGCGAGCACCTCGTCCAGCACGCGGCCCGATCCGAGCGCCCGCAGGCCTTCGAGCAACGCCGCGAGCTGGCGAAGATCGTTGACCGCGCTCGCATGCGACCGATCGGTGTGCGCAGGACCGTCACCGGTCAGGAACACGACGTCGGCGCCGCTGGCGCGGCCGAACTGCACCCGATCGCCGTGCACCAGCTTGTGCTCGGTGACCGCCTCGCCGTTGACGTAGGTGCCGTAGCGCGAGCCTTTGTCGCGCAGCACCCAGTCGCCGTTCTGCTTGACGATTTCCGCGTGTTCGCGCGACACGTCGCTGCCGACGAGCCGAAGGTCGCTTTCCGTTCGCCGGCCGATCTGGAGCAGGTCCTTGTTGATCGGGACAATCCGCTGGCCGAGTCCGTCGTTCACTTCGAGGCGCGCGTTGTTCATGGGCTGAGCCGGATTATTGTATCAGGCCGCCGCACGCGACTTCGCGAACGATCGCGGCCAGCGCCAGGCCGGCGACGATCAGGCCGACGATGGCCGGCCGCCAGGAGCGGGAGGTCGCAGCGGGGGGCTTGATCCTGGGTTCGGCGGTGGCGGTGCCGCACTTGTAGCAGATGAGGGCATTGGCGGCGATCTCGGCGCCGCAGTTCCTGCATTGCATCGTTACGTTATTCTACGTGAAGGCCCCGCGATGATTCCCCTTCGCGACGTCATCCCGTCGCGCACCACCCCCGGAGTCACCATCACGCTGATCGCGATCAACGTGATCGTTTACCTGTTCGGGCTGCTGCTGACCGACCAGGGCCGCGAGGCCTTTGTCCTCACCTTTGGGTTGATCCCGGCGTACTTCTCGCTCGTCAACGTGCTCACCTCGATGTTCGTGCACGGCGGCTTCGCGCACCTCGCCGGCAACATGCTGTTCCTGTGGATCTTCGGCGACAACGTCGAGGATCGCCTCGGCCACGGCCGGTTCGTGCTGTTCTACCTGCTGTGCGGCATCGCCGCCGCCCTGGCCCAGGTGTCGTTCTACCCCGATTCGATGATCCCGATGGTCGGCGCCAGCGGGGCGATCGCCGGCGTGATGGGCGCATACCTGGTGCTTTACCCGCAGTCGCGCATCCTGATGCTGTTCCCGTTCCCGGTCTTCCTCTTCGAACTGCCCGCAGTGGTGTTCCTCGTGATGTGGTTCGCGGTGCAGTTCCTGAACGGCGTGACGCAGCTGCCGATGTTCGAACGTAACGCTATCTCCGGAGGCGTCGCCTTCTGGGCGCACGTGATGGGATTCGTCGCTGGTGTGCTCCTGGTCTTCGTCATGCGAAAACCCGAGCGCACCCGCGTCGAGTGGTGGGATACAGTCGCCTAGGACTTCTTCCGTATCTCCGCTGAGACCTGCGCCAGTTCGAGGACCATCTTTTCGAACTGCGATTGCCATTCCGCGTCGGGCATCACGCCCTTCAACTGCTTGTGCTCTTCGATTTTCTGCTCGAGTTCCTGCCGGCGCCGGATCAATCCTGCCAGCTCGGGGTTGCCGCTGGCCGCCGCGACTTCGTTGTCGAGATACTCGAGGCGGGCAATGGCGCCGTCCGGGCCATCGACGGTCGCTTCCCTGCCCTTGCCGTCGCCGTTGTCGTCGATGAGCGCGCGCTCGGTCGTGAGCTGGCCGCGCTGTTCGTAGTGCTGCTTCACCGCGGCGCTGGCGGCCGCGAACACTTCGTAGATCGAGGTCCGGCCGTTCTTGTCGAGATCGCTTGACGCTTCCTTCACCGCCTTGACGAAATACTCCGGAAACACGGTGGCGTACTTCTGCGCGGCTGAATCGGTGGCGGTGATGACGACGCGTCCCTTCGCCGCGAGCGACTCGAGAAACGGGAAGCTCGCTTCGGTCGTGTTGACGACCGCCAGGTGCCCGGGGACGCCGTTGAGCAGATCGTTCCACTCCTTCGCGGTCAGGTCAGGCCCCACCAGGTTGAACTTCGCTGCCTGCCCGTCGAACGTGCCGTGCCCAAACAGGATGATGAAGACGAAGTCGTCCTTCGTCGCCGACTTCTTCAAGTCCGCGAACGCCTTGCGCACGTTCTCGGCCGTGCCCTTCTCGCCGGAGGTGGCGGTCTCGTCGACGAACGTCTTCACGAACTCCGGCTTGAACTGGTAGCGGTTGATCAGCGCGGTCCGCAGATCATTGCGCCACGTCGTCATCTGCTCGGCATACTTGTCGCCGCCCGACGCCCCGCAAATGATCAGCGCCCAGCGGTTCTGTGCGCTGGCGTCGGCGACGCCCATCACGAAGAGCACGAAATAGACGAAGCCCACGAAGAACATCTTCTTCATCACGCCAATCCTACCCGTCGTCTTGCGACCCACTCCGCGGCCAGCAGGCCGACGATCGCCGCGAAGCTCCAGCCATTGTGCCAAAGATCCCGCATCTCCGGCGTACCCGCTTCGGCACGCGAGGCGCGCAGCAGCGACGGCACCTGCGACACCTGGTCGGCGCGCACGTAGCGGCCCTTGCTCTCTGCGGCGAGCCGCTTCAACACCGCTTCGTTCAGGCGCGGCTGCGCCATCTCGAGGTCAACGCCGCCAACGAGCACCGGCCGGGTCGCCGTGCCGACACGCACGCCGCCGCGGGCGGCGACGGCGTCGATCTTGTAGACACCCGCCTGGTCGAACCGCATCGCGGCCGCATAGCGGCCCTCTTGCGGACTCGCCAGCGCGGCCGCGAGTTCGCGCCTGTCGCCGTTCGGGGCCGTGACTTGCAGCGACACTTCGGCATTGGCGATCGGCCGCACGTCGGCATCGCGGACGATTACGCTGATGCGATCGGTGACGCCGGCCACCGATGGGCTGAGCGGCGCAATCGTCACCGGCCCTTGCGCCCCGGCCGTCACCCATCGCACCATCTGTCGCCAGATGGTTTCGTAGCTTGTGTCGTCGGCAGGCCGCATCATGCGCCAGCGCCACGATGCTTCACCTGCAAACGCGATCGAGCGGCCCTGGCCGTACCGCTGCGCCGCAATCAACGGCTGCGGCGTTCCGCCCGCGGTGAGGGCGACGGCGAGGACTTGCGCACCCGGTCGCGGTCCACCAACCGGGGCGACCGACGCCAGCGGCGGCAGTGCAGACCACCTTTGTCGATTCTCGTCGGGGCTGACCGCAAGCCGCGTCGCGGGATGACTCATCCCGTCGATCGTCAGCGCGGGCGTGTTTGGCTCGGTGACGGCGACCGGCGCGGACGCCAGCGCCACCGTGCTGCCGGTGCGATCGGTGAGATCGATCGGCAGCGCGCGCTCGAGCGCGGTGCCGGCCAGCCCCTGGCGATCGAACGATCGCGTGCCGAGCACGACCAATCCCCCGCCGCGCTCGGCCACAAACGCGGATGTCAGTTCGAGCTGCTGGCGCGTGAAGAAATCGGCTTCCACGTTGCCGAAGATGACGCCGTCGTACTTGAACAACTCGGATCGCGTCGATGGATACCCGCTGGAGAGCGCCGCCATTCTCGATGGATCGGCCTGCACGTAGAACGTCGGCCGGCCGTCATCGTTGGTCCCCTTGCGGACCACCGCGTCGACATCGAGCCCAGGATCATCCGTCAGGGCGCGCTTCAAGAACGTGTGCTCGTAGCCAGGCGCCCCTTCGATCACCAGGATCTTGCGTCGCACGGTCTGCGGCGGCACGATCACGCTGCGCGTGTTGTTGTCGGCGGTGAGTTCGCCTGGCGCCGGCGGGATCTGCACCGCGTACACGGTCGACACGCCGGGCTCAGGAGACACGGTGAACACGGCGTGCACCGGCGCGCCATCTGCCGCGGGAGCCACGCGGCGGACTTCGAGGGGCCGCCCGTTGGCGGTCATCCGCATCTCGACCGGGTCGGTGCCGAAGCCCACGCTCGTGGCCGACACACTAATGTCGATCGATGCGCCGGGCAGCAGCGGCTCACCCGCCGTGAGGTTGACGATTTCTCGATCGCGCGGCGGATCCGGATCGCCGATGCCGACGGTCATGACCGGCGCGTTCAGCGCGCGCGCCGGGCGCGCTTCGAGCGGCGCCGTGTCGCCGCCGTCGGACAGCACGATCACGCCGGCCATGCGATTGGCATCCGCCTCGCCGCTGGATGATGAGGGATGACGATCGGCGAGATCCGCAAGAGCACCGCTCAAATCGCTGCGGCGTGCGATTGGCGCGAGCGAGGCCACGTCGTTGGTCGCGGCCAGCGTTTCACCGAACGTCAGCGTCTCGATGCGATATTCGCTACCCAGTTGGGCCTGGAGATCGGCGACGATTTGCCGGGCACGATCGAGCCGCGACTCGCCTGAGTCCTTCAGCCCCATGCTGCGCGACACGTCGATCAGGATCGGCAGCAGGCTGTTGCTCGCCGATTGCGGCGGCACCATGATCACCGGCCGCAGCAGGATGACGATCAACGCCATCAGCGTCAGCGCTCGCAAGGCGCTCAATCCGACGCGTTGGCCACGTCGCAAGCGGATCGGCGTGCGCGCATAGGCGAGCCAGCCGAGGACCAGCGCGGCGCCGAACGCGAGCGCGTATCCCCACCACGGCAGCAGAACGGCGAATCTCACTGGTTGGGCCGTCGCGGCTGCGCCAGCGACTGGTAGTAGCGATCGACGAGTTCGCGATACGTGTCGGTCACCGCGTCGTGGCGGCCGGCGTTCAACCGTTCACGATTCTCTCGAGCGCGCAATTGATCGGACAAGCGCGATTCGGTCTGCTCGATCGCCATCTGCAGGTTCTTCTTGAGCGACTCCCACTTCGAGAAGTCCTGCTTGAACGCCTCAGTGCCCGGCGCCGAGAAGCTGCGCTGCCACTGTTCCGGGGTCGTGCCGCCGAGCGGCGAGCCTGGATTGGAGCGCGTCAGTTGCTCGGCGAGCTGTTGCGCTTCTTTGAGCTGCCGCTCGAGCGCTTCCCGTTGCTCGCTCCCCTGTTGACCGCTCCCGTTCGCCTGCTGGCCTGTTCGCCCGTTTGCCTGTTCGCCCGTGCGCGCGTTGGCCTGCATCTCGTCCATCGCGCGGGTGAGCTTATCGAGACGCTCGCGCAGCTCCTGCGCCTGGCCCAGTTGTTCGGAGAGCTTCGTCGCTTCCGCATCTCGCCCTCCCCGGGCGGATGCGAGCTTGTCCGCTGCTTGATCGAGTGCACGCGCGATCGATTCCGCCTGGTCCCTGTCGCCGGGGGCCGGCTGCCGGGCACCGGCTCCCTGCCGCATGGCCTGCGCCGATTCACGCATGCGGCCGGGAAGGTTCTGCTTCTCCAGTTCGCGAACGGCGTCGCCGATTGCCTGTTTCTCGTCTTTCGCGGCGGCGCCGTCGGCGAGCTGTTTGACCGCCTCGCTCAGCCGCTGCGTGCGATCCGCGAGGCGTTCCTGTTCGCCGGCCATGCGTCGGCGGGCGTCTTCACCGGCCGCACCTTGTCCTGCTTTCGATGCATCGCTGCCAAGCCGCCGCTGCGCATCTGCGATCTGCCGCGCTTCGAGCTGCAGGTCGCCCATCGCGCGCCTGCGCTCATCGGGCGAGGCGTTCTGCATCTGCTGTTCGGCATTGCGCAGCGCCTCGCTTGCCTTCGATCCCCGGGCGCTCGCCTGCTTCGGATCCTGGTTGCGAAGGTCACCGGCCGCTTGCCGCATCTGCTCCGCAGCGTCCTTCAACTCACCCGCGTTCTGACCGCTGGTACCGCTGGAACCTTTGGAACTGTTGGAACCCCGCGCATTCTGCGCGCTGCCGTTCTGCGCCTTCTTCGCGAGCTCCTCCGCCTGTTTCCTCAGTTCATCCTGGTCGCGCGACAATCGCTCGAGCTGCCGTTTCATCTCCTCGGCGCTCATCTGGCCCGTGTTGTTCGCCAGGTCGCGCTGCTGCTTCGACAACGCCTCCTGCCGCCGCGCGAGTTCGCGAATCGCCGCGAGTGGGTCATCGGCATTCTGCGGCTGCGCGCTGTCCTCGGTCGT
>CAZBYY010000154.1:0-8428 GCA_964495855.1 uncultured Acidobacterium sp.
TGACGGCAAGCGGCAGGCCGGCCAGCGGCAACGGGCTCTCGATCACGTCCTTCAGCTCCGGTGACGGGCCGTCCTTGATCGCCGTCGTCTTGTTCTCCGGCGCCTTGCCGCGAGCCGCGACGTAGCCCTTGCGCGCGCGAACCGTAAGGCCGGGCTTGCTCACCTTGACCGCGATCTTCCGGAAGCGGCCGTCGCGCTTGTCGTTGCTCGAGTAATAGCCCATCACGTAGTACGAGCTGTTGTCGTCGACGATGCGCTGGAAGGCGTTGGCGAAGTCATTCTTGTTGACGATCGCAAACCCGCCGGTTTCCTCGCCCATGACGCGCAAGCTGCTTTGCGCCAGCCGGACTTCGTTGAAGATGGCGCCCATGCCGAGTCCGAGCGAGGTGTCGTCGGGAAACGACTGGATGTCGGAGAGATCCTCGAACTCCGCCCCGAGGCCGCGCGGGTCGACGGCGTAGATCGCCACGTTGGCGCGGGTGGCGGCGGCGATCATGTCGCGCGTCGCATCGATGACCGTCGACGCCTCGGTGAAGGTGTCGCTCAGCGGGTTGTCGATGTTGTAGTCGATGCCTTCGCTGAGGAACACGATCGCCTTGCGGCGGCCGCGCACGTTGCCGAGATAGCTCGCGATGTTGCGAACCGTGTCGAGCGCGCTGCGCGCGTTGAAGCCGCGCTCCTTGTCGTCCATGTCCCGGGCCGGGTCGCTTGACAGGCCCGTGCCGGCGCGGTTGTTGACGTCGTTGATCATGTTCTGGGTCGCCGAGGTGAGCTTGCGTCCCATGAACTTGTCGACCGCCGCGAGCAGCCGTCCCTGGCTGGTGGTGAACTCCTGGCCCGCATCGGAGCGCCCGCTGGTGTGGACGACCGCCGCGATGTCGTTGGCGCCGACGTATTTCTGGATGAACATCCGCGCCGCGGCGCGGGTGCGCTGCGACCGCAGGGCCGACGTGTGCAGGTCATCGAGCACGATGACGTAGATGCGGCCGTCGGCGGTCTGCAGGTTGTTGCGGACGTCTGGATCGATGGGTTTCGCCGCAAAGAGCGGACGCTCGGCGCGTTCCACCGGGATGTTCACGAGCGAGAACGCCGTCACCTTCTGCGGCTTGCCGTCTTCGAGCACCGTGAAGTCTTCGGGCTTGAGCCCGGTCACGAACTTGCCCTGCTGGTCGAGTACGCGCGCGTCGACTTCGACGTAATTCACTTCCGCCCGGAACGTCACCGGCGGCTGCTGAGGCGGCGCGGACTGTCCCTGCGCCAGCAGCACGGCCCCGGATACCGCGGTGAGGGCCGCAACGACGAGGTATGCCTGTTTCATAAGCCTTCCAACGCAAAGATCACCAGATCACAAGATCACGAGATCCCAAGATCACAAAATCACAAGATCACCAGATCACCAAATTATAATTCCGTGACTATGCCCCTCAATATTGACGCCGTGCAGCAGGCCTTGGCCGCCGAAGGCCTGGATGCGTGGTTGCTGTACGACTTTCACGGCTCGAATCCGATCTCGCACCGGCTGGCCGGCATGGACGCGAGCGCGCACCTGGCGACCCGCCGCTGGTTCTACCTGATTCCGCGCAGCGGCGAACCACAGGCGCTCGTGCACGCCATCGAGCGGTACAACCTCGATCACCTGCCCGGCGCGAAGACCATGTACTCCGGGCGCACGCAACTGCAGGCCGGCCTCGCTGCGCTGCTCGCCGGCAGGCGGCGCGTGGCCATGGAGTATTCGCCGAACTGCAACATCCCGTATGTGTCGCGCGTGGACGGCGGCACGATCGAATTGATTCGCGGCCTCGGTGTCGAGGTCGTGTCGTCAGGCGACTTGATCCAGCGTTTCGAAGCGAGCTGGGACGAGCGCGCGATCGCCTCTCACCGCACGGCGTCGGAAGCGCTGTACCGCATCAAGGATCGCGCCTTCGAAGAGGTGGCGCGGCGGTTGCGGGACGGCGCGGCCACGACCGAGTACGACATCCAGCAGAAGATGGTGGGCTGGTTCGCCGATGAGGGTCTCGTGTCGGATTCGGCGCCGTGCGTGTCGGCGCAGGAAAACGCCGGCGACCCGCACTACCTGGCGACCGCCAGCAAGCATCGCGTCATTCGCAAGGACGAGCTCGTCCTGCTCGATCTCTGGGGCAAGCTGGCCGCGCCAGGGTCGGTGTATGCCGACATTACGTGGATGGGATTCGCCGGCCACGAGATCCCGGAGAAAATGACGCGCGCGTTTGCCGCGATCGCCGACGCGCGTGACGCGGCGGTCTCGGCGATCCAGGACGCGGCCCGTGCGGGCCGGGAGGTCCGCGGCTTCGAAGGCGACCAGGCGGCGCGCGACGTCCTCATCGCCCGGGGATATGAGGACGCGATCTTGCACCGGACCGGCCACAGCCTTGGGGAGAGCGTCCACGGCAACGGCGCGCACCTGGACGACTGGGAGACGCATGACGAGCGGCGCCTCATCCCGGGCAGCGGGTTCACCATCGAACCCGGGCTGTATTTCAAGGATTTCGGGGTCCGGACCGAGATCAACATGGTCTGGACCGCTGCCGGACCGGAAGTGACGGGTCCGCGTCAAAAGGCTATCCTGTCCTTATTGTGACGAAGTAGGTGGGATCAGGGTCCTGCCTGGAGGAAATGATGTCGAGCCGGAAAACGACGCTCTTTTATTCGCTCTTGATCATGGTGGCTTCGCTGGCGGTCGGCATGGTCATCGCTTCGCGGCTGGATCTGACGCCCGCTTCGTCGGCGCAAACCGCCACCGGCGCCGCGCCGCCGATGAACAGCGCACCGCTCAGCGGCCCGGTGGACGCCAGCACGTTCCGTAACATCGCGAAGGCGGTGTCGCCGGCCGTGGTCAACATCCGCAGCACGTCGAAGCAGCGCGCGCAGGAGATGACGGAGTTCTTCGGCGGCGGTGGGGGGGGCGGGAGCGACGACTTGCTCGAGCGGTTCTTCGGGGGCGGCCAGGGCGGACAGAATCGCCAGCGGCAGCGCCCGCGCGAGCAGGAAACGCAGGCGGCCGGCACCGGCTTCGTGATCAACAAGACCCTCGGCTACATCCTCACGAACAATCACGTGGTCGAAGGCGCGACCAAGGTGGAAGTCAATTTCCTCGGTGAAGAGGGCGACGTCTACCACGAGGCCAAGATCATCGGCCGCGATCAGCTCACCGACAGCGCCCTCATCCAGCTCGTCAACAAGAAGACCGACCTGATCGAAGTGAAGTTCGGCGATTCATCGCAGATGCAGCCGGGCGACTGGGTAATGGCGATCGGCAACCCGTTCGGGCTGGCGCACACCGTCAGCGTCGGCGTGATCAGCGCCACGGCGCGTTCGTTCCCGATCGCCGAGCAGCGCTTCGCGGACGTGCTGCAGACCGATGCCGCGATCAACCCCGGCAACTCGGGCGGCCCGCTGCTCAACGTGCGCGGCGAGGTCGTCGGCATCAACACGGCGATCTATACCGACGCGCGCCAGTCGGGCAACATCGGCATCGGCTTCGCGATCCCGATCAACAGCGTGCGCGAGCTGATCCCGCAACTGATGACCGGCCGTGTCTCTCGCGGCGTGATCGGCGTGAGCGTCTCGCCGGTTCCCGCTGACGCGCTCGCCGAGTTCGGCCTCAAGGAACGCCGCGGCGCGCTCGTCGGCACCGTGACCAAGGGCAAGCCGGCGGCGAAGGCCGGCATCGAGCCCGGCGACGTGATCATCGAGTTCAACGGCAAGCCGGTCAAGAATCGCGACGAACTGGTCGCGACGGTCGTCAACACGCGTCCGGGAACGACCGTGCCGATCAAGATCCTGCGCGACAAGCAGGAGAAGACGCTGTCGATTACCGTCGACACGCTCGACCTCGACGAGGAAGGCACCCGCGCGGAACAGCAGCGCACGTCGACCGAGCCGGATGAGCAGGCCTCGCAGGGATTCGGCATCACCCTGAGCGCGCTGTCTCCTGAAGCCGCACGGCGCCTGCGCGCGCCGTCCGATGTGCAGGGCGTGCTCGTCTCCGACGTCGAACAAGGCAGCCCGGCGTTCCGCGCCGGCATCGCGCGCGGCGACATCATCACGCGCATCAATCGCCAGCCGGTGCGCACGCCGCAGGAAGCGGGCCGTGTACTCGGGCAGGTGCCGTCCGGCGGCACCGCGTTCCTGCTCGTCATGCGCGGCGGCCAGGAGCAGTTCTTTACGGTCAAGAAAGACTGACGACTTGCCTGTGGCCTGAGGGCCGAGGCCTGCGATGCCGACCGAGCGCGAGATCAAGCTTCGCTACGACAGTGCCGATGAGGCACGGGAGCAGATCCTTGCGCTCGGCGCGACGCCGTTCCTCGGCCGCCGGCTCCAGGAAGACTGCCTGTTCGACACCGAGGATGAGCGGCTGCGCCGCGAGCGATCGACGCTGCGCGTGCGATCCGAGGGTGGCAAGGCGTTACTCACCTGGAAAGGGCCCGTCATCGACGGCGTCGTGAAGATCCGCGAGGAATACGAGACCGTGGTCGCCGACGGCGCCGCGCTGCAGACGATCCTCGAGGAGCTGGGCCTGCACATCTGGTTCCGCTACGAGAAGTACCGCGAGGAATTCACGATGAACGACGTGACGATCGCGATCGATGAAACGCCGGTGGGTGTGTTCGTCGAGATCGAAGGCGCGGAACACGCGATTCACGACACCGCGGCGGCGCTCGGCAAGACGCGGGCGGACTACATCACCGATTCGTACCGGTTGTTGTTCCTGCAGCATCGCGACGCGAATGGGCTGAACGGGCACGACATGGTGTTCGTGGCCGACGCGAGCGAATGACCGCGTCGGCGCCGCGCGCGAGCCGCGCCGGCCGGGCGTGGCCGGCACTGCTCCTCACCGCGGGCCTGGGCACCAGGCTCGAACCCCTGTCTTCCGTTCGCGCCAAACCGGCGCTGCCCATCGCAGGGACGCCGCTCGTCGTGCGGATGCTGGACTGGCTCCGCGCATCCGGCGTCGATCGCGTCGTCTTGAATCTGCATCATCGAGCTGATTCGATCACGCGCATCGTCGGCGATGGCGCGCGCTTCGGTGTCGAGGTGCGGTACTCGTGGGAGACGGAGATCCTCGGCTCCGGCGGCGGCCCGGCGCGCGCGATCCCGCTGCTCGAGTCGGATCGGTTCTTCATCATCAACGGCGACATGATCACCAACGTGGACCTGCAGGCACTGGCCGCACAACACGTCGACACCAACGCGCAAGTGACGATGGCGGTCGTCGATCAGCGAGCCGGCTACAACGGCGTGCTCGCCGACGCGCGCGGCATCGTGCACGGCTTCGGCGCCGTAGGCACCCCAGGCACCCTAGGCACCTTAGGCACCTTCCATTTCCTCGGAGTCCAAATGGTGAACGCCTCTGCCTTCGCGGGCGTGAGCATCGACCGCAAGTCGGAAACCGTTCACGGGTTCTACCCGTCTCTGATTGCGGCACGGCCGGAAGCGATTCGCATGTTTCATTCGGACGCCGAGTACTTCGACATCGGGACGCCGTCCGATTACCTCAACACAGCGACCGCCATCGCGCAGCGTGAGGGTCGTCCGCTCGATCGCGGCCGCGACTGCTCGGTCGATGCCAGCGCGACGATTACCGGCAGCATCCTCTGGGATCGCGTGCGCATCGGCGCCGGCGCCGAGCTGAACCAGTGCATCGTGGCCGACGATGTGGCCGTGCCGAACGGCGCCAGCTACTCGCGCAGTTGTCTGGTCATGCGTGACAATAAACTCATCGCGCAGTCGTTCTGAACTCTAATCCCTAATCCCTAGTCCCTAGTCCCTAATCCCTAATCCCTAATCCCTGAATGGACCCACGCCTCGAGCAATACCTCGCCGAACATCACCTCGCGGATCGCACGCTGAAGGTCCTGCCGCTTACCGGCGATGCCTCCGACCGCCGCTATTTCCGCGTGCTGTTGAAGAACGAAACGCCGATCGTGCTGGCGCTGCACGCCGGGCCCATCGACTACGCGTCGATGCCGTTCGTCTCGGTAGCGAAGCTGTTTACGGAAGTGCCGCTCCCGGTACCGCGCATCCTGCATCATTCAAACGCGCTCGGTATCCTCGGCCTGCAGGACCTGGGCGACGTCACGCTGCAGGCGCACCTCGGCACGGCGACGGCGGCGGAACATGCGGCACTCTACCGGCAAGCCGTCGGCTTCCTGGCCCGGCTGCAGCACCGCGGCGACGCGCTGCGCTCGGACGCCTACCCGCCCTATGGGATTGCCTTCGACGTCGAGAAGCTGACCTGGGAGCTGGAGTTCTTCGTTCGGAACTACCTAATCGCCTACAAGGGCATCTCGCCGACCGACGCCCAACGCGCGGCGCTGCGCGAGGAGTGGGCCTCGATCGTCGACGAGCTGGCGGCCGAGCCGCGCGTGCTCTGCCATCGCGACTACCACAGCCGCAACCTGATGCTCCACGACGGTTCGCTGTACATCATCGATTTCCAGGACGCGCGCATGGGCCCCGACACCTACGACCTCGTGTCGCTGCTGCGCGACTCGTACGTCGACCTGCATGCGCAGCAGGTCGATGAGTTGATTGCGTACTTCCTGGCATTGAAGGGTGGGGACACGCCCGCCGAGGAGTTCCGCCGCCGCTTCGACCTGATGGCCCTGCAGAGAAACCTGAAGGCGCTCGGCACGTTTGGATACATGACGACGTCGCGGAACAACACGGTGTATCTTCAGTACATCCCGCGCACGGTGGCCTACGTGAAGGCGAACCTCGCGAAGTATCCGCGGTTTGCGCGGCTGCAGTTCCTGCTTGATCCGTGGTTGTGAGATGTTCGGGATTTCCACGCACCTCTACGTCGGCGACCGGCTGGACCGCGAGCACCTCGTCGAGATCGCCGCACACGGCTTCGAAGCGATCGAGGTCTTCGCGCTGCGCGATCACTTTGACTATCGCGACAGGCGTGCCGCAATCGCGCTCGCCGAGTGGCTGGACGACACGCGGCTGCGGCTGCATTCGATGCACGCGCCGATTGCCGCGACGTACGCCAACGGCAAGTGGCAGGACGGCTTCACGATCGCTGCTGCGGACGAGGATCGGCGCAAGGCGGCCGTGCAGGAGTTCATCGCCACGCTCGACGTGGCGGGCACGGTGCCGTACGACGTGCTGGTGGCGCATTGTGGCGTCCCCGCCCCGTACGGATCGGCGGGCGACAATCACCGCGGTGCACTCGTGAAGAGCCTCGAGGAGCTGGCGCCGGTTGCGCTGCGCCACAACGTCCGCATCGCGATTGAAGTGATCCCCAACGAGCTCTCGACCGCCTCGGCGCTCGTCGAGCTGATCGAAAGCGACATCGACGCTGCCGGCCTCGGCATCTGCATGGACGTCGGCCACGCGCGCCTCATGGGTGACGTCGTCGACGCGATCGAAACCTGCTCGGGACACGTGATCACCACGCACCTGCACGACAATCGCGGCCGGTCGGACGATCACCTGATGCCCGGCAAAGGTGCCATCGACTGGGACGCAACCATGCTGGCGTTCCAGAAAGTCGGCTACGACGGCGTGTGGATGTTCGAGCTCGCCATCGCCAAAGAGCGTAAGGCCATACTGGAGCACGCCGCCAAGGCCCGCGAGCGATTGGAGTCGCTGCTGCACATCGGCGATGAGATGATGGGGCTCGACGGCGAACCCTGATCCCTATTCCCTATTCCCTGGCATGCACACTTCCATCAGCAAAATCGGCGAGCACGTTGGACACACGGTCACCATCAAGGGCTGGCTGCACAATCGCCGCTCGAGCGGCAAGATCCATTTCCTCGTCGTCCGAGACGGCACTGGATTCCTGCAGGTCGTGATGGGCAAGAAGGACGTCGACGAAGCGACGTTCCAGAAGGCGGATCACCTCGGCCAGGAAAGCGCCATCACCGTGACGGGCACGGTGCAGGAGCACCCGCGCAATCCGGGCAACTACGAACTGATCGCCAGCGGCCTCGAGGTCACAAGCGAGGCGCACGACTATCCGATCACGCCGAAGGAACACGGCGTTGACTACCTGATGGATCGACGTCACCTGTGGATTCGCGCCGAGCGGCAGACGGCGATCCTCAAGGTGCGCCACGAGATCATCAACGGCATCCGCGACTTCTTTAACCAGGAAGGCTTCATCCTCGCCGACACGCCGATCTTCACGCCGGCGGCGTGCGAGGGCACGACCACGCTCTTCCCGGTCGAGTATTTCGACGATGAGAAGGCGTACCTGACGCAGAGCGGCCAGCTGTATAACGAAGCGAACGCGATGGCGCTCGGCAAGGTCTATGCGTTCGGCCCGACCTTCCGCGCCGAGAAGAGCAAGACGCGCCGCCACCTCACCGAGTTCTGGATGGTGGAGCCCGAGATGGCCTACGCGGATCTGAACGACGTGATCACGCTCGCTGAGGGGCTGGTCACGTTCGTCGTCGGC
>CAZBYY010000155.1:0-8353 GCA_964495855.1 uncultured Acidobacterium sp.
TATGGCTCCCGCGTTCCGCGACGGACGGTTCGGACCCGGCCTCGTGGCGGGCGTCACGACGATCGCCGCGCGCATAGCCAAGGCCCGCGGCGTCACACTCGACGATACGCCGGCCGAACCTGCGGAGGCTGACAGCATGAGCCGCGGCGAAATGATCGGCGGCATCGTGCTGCTCGTGGTGCTTGCCGGCCTGGCGCTCGGCGTCATCCTGCTCGTCATCTGGTTCATCGCCCGGCTGACCGGCGGCGCCCGCGCGACGCCCGCGCCAGACGGCGTCCTCGGCAGCGGAGGTGGCGGTTCGACTTCGTCAAGCGGCGACGATGACTCGTCCGGCGACAGCTCGAGCTTCGGCGGCGGGTCGAGCGGTGGCGGAGGCGCGAGCGGCAGCTGGTAGGAGCAAGCGCTGCTCGTACAGTGCACGGCCCGTCGGCAATAGCCCGCCCGCGATCAGCGCCTGGCGGCGCGCACCTGCCCGAGCGCAGCTTGCACGTCCGCGTTTGCAGGGGCCAGAACCAGGGCGGCTGACAAGTTCTTCTCCGCGTCGGCAAGATGCCCGGCGCGCAGCTGCGCGAGTCCCAGCCCGGCGAGCGCGTCGGCATCGTTCGGTAGCGCCGCCACTGCCGCGGTGAACTGCTGCTCGGCCTTGCCGTACGCGCCATCACGATACGCGCAGTAGCCGAGTCCGATCGCGGCTTGTGCCTTTTTGTCGCGGACCCGCGCGAACGCGTCACGCGCGCCGGCGACGTCGCCGCTTCGATATTTACTCCACCCCGCCAGCAATCGACCATCGTCGGTCAGCTTGCCGTCGTCGATCTTCGACAACGACGCGAGCGCGTCGCTGAAGCGTCCGGCCTGGTAGTCCTTCTCCGCCGCGTCGAGGAGCAGTGTGTCCGCGTCGCGCTCGCCTTGACGGACGGCGTAGCGGCCGGCATCGACCCCGTGACTGGCGAGCAGATCGCGCACGACCTGCACGCGGTGCATGCCGAGATAGCAGTGCAGGTAGACCTTTCCCGTCGTCGATGCGATTGCCTCCGCAGCCGCAGCGGCGTTGCGATCGTAGTCGTCTCCGAAGCGCTTGCCGAGGATGCTCGACATCGGAAAGCTGCGCAGCACCATGTCGTGCGCAGCCGCAGTGGCCTTTTCGCGATCCAGCAACGTCGCTTCGTACGGAATCTAGGGATTCAACAACGTCACTACCGTCGTCACGCCCGCGCGCTGGAGCAATTGGAAGTCGGCGTCTTCGGGGTACGGGCCGATGATGATCCGCGCATCCGTGTCTGAGATCTGGCGCTGAAACAGGCGCGTGAGGGGATTGTTCGGCGTGATGAGCACGTACCAGCCCACGCCGGCACCGCCGACGGCGAGCAGCGCGAGGATCAGGATGACGCGTTTCATTGCCGCATCAGGATACGCCAGCCCGGCGCCGGTCAGCGATAGCCGGCTGCCTGCAGTTCGAACAGCTGCGCGTAGCGGCCACCCGCGCGCAGCAACTCCTCGTGCGACCCGAGCTCGCTGATGCGGCCGTCTGCAATCACCGCGATGCGATCGGCGATGCGCACCGTCGAGAAGCGGTGCGAGATGACGATGCCGATGCGGCCGCGCAGCATGCCCTTGAGCTCCTCGAAGATCGCCGCCTCCGCTTCCGGATCGAGCGAGGAGGTCGGTTCGTCAAGGATCCACACGTCCGCATTGCGATACATGATCCGCGCCAGCGCGAGGCGCTGCCACTCGCCGCCCGACAGGTCGTGCCCGCCCTCGAACAGCCGGCCGACCTTCGCGTCGAGACCGTTCGGCATCTTGCGCAGCAGCCAGTCGCTGCGCGCATCGCGCAGCGCGGCCAGCACCCGGTCGTCCTGCACCGGCACGCCGGGCCGCCCCATCATCACGTTTTCGCGCACCGACAATTCGTAGGTGGCGTAGTCCTGGAACAGCACGCCGATGCGACTGCGCCATTCCATCGGCTCGACGTCGCGCAGGTCCGCGCCGCCGGCGCGAATCGCCCCACTCGACGGATCGTAGAACCGGAGCAGGAGTTTGATCAGCGTACTCTTGCCGGCACCGTTCTCGCCCACGAGCGCGAGCAGCTCGCCGCCGCGAATGTGCAGGCTCAGGTTGCGCAGCGCGGGTTCCGTCCCGCCGGGATACGTGAAAGTCACGCCATCGAACTCGATGCCCGCTTCGAGCGAGGGCGGCACCGGCCGTGGATTCGGCGACACGGACACGAGCGGATCGATCGCGAGGAACGAAAAATAGTCGTCCAGAAACGTCGTGTGTTGATCGACGGCGACAAACGTTGCCGAAATCGTGCTCAGCGTCCCTGACAGAGCGGTGAACGCGCCGATGACGAGGACCACCCCGCCGGGATCGATCCCGCCGGCCATGCCCTGCACGGCGACGAACAGGTAGGCCAACCCCAGTGCCGTGCCCGTGACGAGTCCCGTGAGCGCCGAGATGCGCGCGCCGGACTGATACATCTCCTCGCGCAAGCGGTAGAGCTCTTCCGATCGATCGCGATAGCGCCCGAGCAGGTACTCGGCCAGCACGTAGGCGCGGATCTCCTTCGTCGTTCTCGGCTGGACAAGCAGATCGCCAAGATATTCGCGCTCGCGCTCCTCCGGCGTCTCCTTGTAGAAGTACTCGTAGAGCTTGACGGTGACCCGCCGCTCGATCAGCAGTGACACGATGGCGGCGGCCAGGGCCAGCACGACGAGGACGATGTGCAGGCTGGCCAGCAGCCCGGCCATCAGCACGATCGTGACGATGTTGCCCGAGAGGCCGAGCACGGACCAGGTGAGGTCGCCGGGCCGCCAGGAGACATCGCGCTTGGCGCGCGCCAGCCGATCGTGCCAGTTGGAATTGTCGAAGTGACCGAGGTCGACTTTGGACGCCTGATCGAGCAGCCGCTGCTCCGCCTCGAGCTGCACGCGGCGCACGAACAGGTTGCGGCCGTATCCCATGTAGGCGCCGATCGCGCGCTGCAGGCCGGTCGCCGCCCACAGGCCGATGATGATCGGCACGATCTCGCGCAACCCGATCGCATGGAGGCGCGCGTCGGCAATCCGATTGACGAGCACGGCGCCGAGATACACCGCAATCGGAGGCATGGCCGAGCTCACCACGCCGAGCAACGAGTACTTGATGAGGGAATGCGGCGACGCCGACCACGCGAGCGCGAGACCCTGCCGCAAATTCTTGCGGACGCGGCGCGCGCGCCCGCGCGTGGCCTCGGCGAGCGTTTCGTCGTTCACGCGGCCATTATGCCCCCGCGCCGCCGCGACTCACCGCCGGCGCACACCGATTCAGCCGCGAATCGGCGTCAGGCGGTTCGGCGCGAGGAGCGGCGTGTGTCCCGCCCGGGCACGAGGCGGGCGGCCGCCAACTCTGGCGTGGGCGCGTCCGCGGACCATTCGCGTCCGCACGAACGGCAGCGCAGGTTCACGATAATCGCACGCACGCCCTGGCACGTGCCGGCGGAAAACGGCCATCCGGCCCGTTGCTGACATTCAGGGCACGTGGCGGGATAGGCTGAAGATTGAGCCGGGGTCGTAGCTTACCTTCCGGAGGGCTGTCCATACCCTAACGCGACCGGGCGTCGCCGGAACATCAGGAAATTCAAGAGGGGCCGTGCAGCCCCTCTCGCCATCAGCGGGCAATCAGATGAGGTTCGTAGCGACCGGATTCCGGCACGCCGCGGCCATGTTGTTCAGCGCCAGTTCAACGAGCTTGCGCGACGTGCCGATGTTCATGCGCATGTGATTCTCGCCACCTTTGCCGTACGACGCGCCCTGATTCAGATGCACCTTCGCGGTCTTCACGAAGAAGCGCTCGACCATCTGCTCCGGCGTCAACGCCGCGGCGGTGGCGGGCTTGGTGCGGTTGTAGTCGTCGGCGAGCCGCTTGGCGCCGATGCGTTCAGCGACGCCCGTCACGTCGAGCCATGTGAGATAAGTGCCCTCCGCGCGATGCACCTTGAGCATCGGAATCTTGTCGTGCACGTAATTGACGACGAAATCGTGCGTGTCATTCACGTACGCGTTCGCCTGGCGCTGCCACTCGTCGCCCTCGGTGATCGCCGCGTGATTGGCGATGAGTCCCAGCGTGGTCAGATCCGCGCGATGGTTGGGCTTCACGCGCGCCATCAAGTTGGCGTTGGTCGAGTAGTACCACGCCGTCTTGTGCGCCGCGAGACCGAACGACTTGCTCGCGGCCTTGAAGGTGATGCTGTTGTCGACGATCGCCTTGTTCGGCAGCGACGCAAACGGCGTGTACTTCTGTCCCTTGCTGACCCAGTCGCAATGAATCTCGTCGGCAAGCACGACGACGCGATGGCGCAGGCAGATCTCGCCGAGACGCGTGAGTTCCTGCGGGGTCCAGCAATTGCCGGTCGGATTCTGCGGATTGCACAGAATAAATGTGTGGGTGTCGAGGCTGATGCGCCGCTCGAAGTCGTCGAAGTCGATCTCGAAGCGCCCGTTGACGAGCTTCATCGGGCTCTCTTCCGGCGTCGTGTCGGTGGCGGTGAGATCGCTGTAGAACCCGTTGTAGGTGGGCGTAATCAGCAGCACCTTGCTGCCTTTCGGCGAGAACGTCTTGAGCGCGGCGATGATCGCCGGGTGCACGCCGTTCGAAAGGACGATCGTCGAGGGGTCGATGGTGACGTTGTAGTGACGCTTGTTCCACGCAGCGACCGCCTGCTGCATCTTCGGCGTCCACACGTCCATGTCGAGGTAGCCCCAGTTCTCGTGCTTCAGCCGCGCGGCCAGCGCGTTGGTGATCGGCGGCGCGGCGCGGAAGTCGATGTCGGCGATGCCCATGCCGACCTGCACGCTGTCCTTCCCGTAGCGATTGATCTGCTGGTCGAACTTCGTCGAGTCTGAGCCGAAGCGGTTGTAGACCGTATCGAAGTCGAACGTGCCGTTCGCGGCTTGCGCGAACCCGGGCGTGGCGGCCAGAAGCGGAGCGTGGGCGCCGGCGGCAGCGCCGGCCAGGGCGGTCAAGCCCGTATTCCTGAGGAACGCGCGACGATTCAATCCATTCAGCTGCGGCATGGGTTTACCTCACGGCGCAGATACTACAACAATCGGGCAGTCTTCAGCACGTGAACAGGCGCATCGTGTAGGTCCGCGACAGCGTGATGCTGTTGTTCCTGTCGTCGGTGATCGTGACCTGGACGGTCAGGTCGGCCGCCGAGCCGCCGGACGACGAATTGGTGGTGCCGCATTGTTCGGTGATCGTGAATGTGTTGGACGAATTGGTCGCCGAGCTGCTCCGGCCGTTCCACTGGGCCGACCACGCGTAGCTGTAGCCGCCGCCGGGCAGGTTCGCCGTCGCCGTAAAGCGGCAACTGGTGCTGGAGCTGCGAATGAAGCATTCGGTGGTCGTCGCCGTACCGCTGCGCGCCGGGTCGGTCATCGTCAGGTCAGCCGCAAACGGAGTGCCGGCCTGGGAGGCGACGAAGCTGGTGCTGCCGCCGGTCCACGAGAAATTGATGCGCCCGGTTCGATCGCCTCCGTCGTTACGGGCGATGGAATACGGAACCGTCGTGAAGCCGCTGCCGCTCTGGTAGCCGCTCGAGATGGTCAGCCACGACGCGTCGCTCGAGGCGCTCCAGCCGCAACTGCGCGGATCGGAGAAGGTGTTGACCGGACGGATCTCGAAGGACGAACTCATCGAGCCCGACCCGGTGCTGACGCTGGCGGGCAACAGCGTGTAGCTGCACGAGACGAAGCAGGTCGCGGCTACGGGGCCGCCGTCGATCTGCGCGAACACCTTCTGCTGTGCCGTGGCGGCGTCGCAGGCGTTGAGCCGGTAGCGCAGGTATTCCTGGATCCAGATCGCGGCGCCTTCGAGATCGATGAACATGTTGGCCTGGCCGCGTCCCATGCGGAGGTAGGCGGCGTCGAACTCGCGCATGGCGGCAAAGGAATCCGCCCGCGACGGAAAGATGATCGGCCCGTCGGGCACCGACCCGCACACGCCGCCGGCAGCGCCGCCCGAGATCTGGGTCGACACCCGCTGCAGCGCGGTGGTGTGATCGCAACCGTTGACGCGATAGCGGATGTACTCCTGCATCCACACCGCGACGCCTTCACGATCGATGTACGACGCCGTCGTCGATCGACCCATGCCCTGGTACTTCTCGTCGGCGTTGACGACGAACGTGAACAGGTCGCTGCGCGGAGGAAACACGGCGTCGAGTTTCCCGGACACGCCGCCGATGTTGCTCGAGAGCAGCGACCCGCCGACGGCGACCGCGGTCGGCGCCGCCGGCGACGACGACGTGAGTGCTTGTGGTGTTCGGGAACACCCCGCCGTCGCGACCAGCAAAAGGGCAACTGCCATGGCGTGACGCATCTGACTCTCCTAAAGCTGAAGTGGTAAGCGGCGTTTCATGATAAGACAAACTCAAGACGGGAATTCCCTCACTGTCAGAGGTTGTGAAGCGTGCTACGGTGTGATAACGAAACGGCGCCTATGCCTGCCAAACTGCGCATTCTCATCGCCGATGATCACGAAACCGTCCGGGAAGGGCTGAGAATGATCCTCAACGCCCAGCCCGACATGCAGGTCGTCGCGACGGCGGGCGACGGTCGTGAAGCGATTGCGCAGGCGGAAAAGGTTGCGCCTGATCTGGTCATCATGGATATCTCGATGCCGGGCCTGAACGGCCTTGCAGCCACGTCGCAGCTGACCGAGCGCGTGCCGTCATCGAAAGTACTCACGCTCACCCGCCACGCCGACAGCAGCTATGTGCAGCAACTGCTGCGCGCCGGCGCGTCGGGTTACGTCTTGAAGCAA
Source organism: uncultured Acidobacterium sp. (assembly GCA_964495855.1). GTDB lineage: Bacteria > Acidobacteriota > Vicinamibacteria > Vicinamibacterales > UBA2999 > 12-FULL-67-14b. The sequence goes on from CAZBYY010000155.1 coordinate 6,799, forward strand.
AGCCGGCCGGCGGAGCTGCTTTACGCCATCCGTGCGATCGCCGCCGGCGGCAAATACCTCGATGCCTCGATCACCGCGCCCGTCATCGGCACCTACACCAAGCCGGCCGCCGCCGCAGCCGGCCCCGCGACGGCGGCACCGCTCAGCCCGCGCGAAACCGAAGTGCTGCGGCTCATCGCCTGGGGCAACACCAACAAGGAAATCGCGGCGCGCCTCGATCTGAGCGTCAAGACGGTCGAGGCGCACAAGGCCAACGGCATGCGCAAGCTCGGCATGCGCGGCCGCATCGACGTCGTCCGCTACGCGCTGCTCCAGGGTTGGTTGCACGAGTCGTAGACCGGCAACGTGTGCTGCGGCCCGCTCTGCGTCGATTCCTGTACGAACGCGAGATCGCGGAGCCAGCACGCGATCTCGCTGTTCACATCACGCATAGTGCCGGTCAGATGCGACTAGGAGATCGGCCCTGACACCGCCGCCGACGGCTCATGGCGAACGTGGCGAGGCGCTGGCCGCGTTTGCAGAACAGCGCGAAGCGCGCGATTTCGAAACCGCAACCGCCTAAAAAGAGACGCGCGGTGTGCACTGGCGCTGCCAGTGGCGTGGCGTGTGACGCCGAATTGCATCGAGATCTGCGGCGGAGGTGGGCACCGCTTTTGCTGGATCTGAAAGCCGGAGGCTGTTACACATGGCACAGAACAATCAGGACCGAGACCGTCAGAATCAGGGCAACCGCCAACAGGATACCGGCCGCGGTACGCCGGACGAGTCGACGCGCGAAAGCCGCGGCGGCTCCTCGTCACGCGACTCGCAGCACAACCAGAACAGCGGCGACGCCTCGCGCCAGGGCACGGGCTCGAAGGTCGATCACAACACCGACGACCTGGACGATGAAGATCGCGACGATGACGCGCGCGGTGAGAGCAGCCAGAACCGCCGCCGCAACATCAGCTAGTTAGGCTTCTTTGCAAACGGCCCCACCTCCGGCACAGCCTGGGTGTTGGCCAGACTCCCGAGTTCCTCGGCGGCGCCTCGCGCGATCGCCGCGGTCTCGCTTCCCGCCTGGAAACATGTGAAATCCGGACGGTCGCGCCACGCAAATGGCCCGCACAACTTCACGCCCGCTTTGATCGCCGCGTCGTGCACGATGTTGATCGCTCGTTCGTAGTCAGGCGTGCCTTGCCGGTAACCGGAGAAGTTGCCAAGGTCGCCGCTCGCCGCAAACACCGCGGTCACGCCCGGTACCTTCGCGATCGCGTCAGCGTTCTTCAATCCTTCCAGCGTCTCGATCATCAGGATCAACACGAGGTTGTCGTTGATGGTGTTGCGATAGCCGCCCGGCACGTTGCCCCACATGCCGGGATCGAAGGCCTGGCCGCCACCGTTACTGCGGCGGCCGAGCGGCGGAAAGTACGCCCAATTGCGCGCCTCGATCGCTTCTTCGACGGTGTCGATCGTCGGCACCACGAGCACCAGCGCGCCCGCATCCAGGGCGTGCTGAATCTCGCGCTCGTCGGTGTAGGCCACACGCACACCTGGCACCGCCTTGGCGTGCGGA
>CAZBYY010000156.1:0-8343 GCA_964495855.1 uncultured Acidobacterium sp.
TGCCTCCGTGTCTCCGTGGCCGCCGTCTTCTCCACGGTGGCGATTATACTGACGACGTGCGAGTCCTTGGCATCGACTACGGTGCGAAGCGCATCGGCCTGGCGCTGAGCGATGCCACCGCGACCCTCGCGTCGCCATGGCGCCTGCTGCAGCGGCCGCCGTCTGAAGCCGAAACGCTGCGGCTCCTCGTCAAGGAAATCACCACGCTGCTCAATGACGATGACGGCCTCGAAGCGGTCGTGGTGGGCTGGCCGCGCCGCCTCAATGGCTCACCAACCGAGCAAACCCCCATCGTCGAAGCCTTCGCCAATGCGCTCCGGTCGCAGGTCAGCATTCCGGTCACGTTGCAGGACGAGCGGCTGTCGAGTCATGAAGCGGAGTCGCGGCTGGCGACACGCGAAGCCGACTGGCGCAAGCGCAAAGCCAAGCTCGACGCCGCCGCCGCGGCCGTGATCTTGCAGGATTATCTCGACGGACGGCCTCGCCGACCGACGCATGATGCGCTGGATTAAACGACTCGTCGTGCTCGCGCTCGTCCTGGCGCTGGCGGCCGGCGCCGGCGCGTGGTGGATCTATTCGCGCACCGTCGAGTCGTACCGCGGGTATACGGGCCCCGAAGTGTTTGTGGAGATTCCAAGTGGCACCGGTCCCGTCGGCATTGGCGATCGGCTCGTGGCGGCCGGAGTCGTGCGTGATGCGTTGACGTTTCGCGCCGCGCTGCTGATCTCCGGACGCGCGCGCGCGTTGAAGGCGGGCGAGTACCGCTTCGATCAGCCGATGCACGCGCTCGACGTGATCGACAAGATCGCACGCGGTGACGTCTATAAGCGCCTGCTCACATTCCGTGAAGGGCTCACGATCGCCGAGATGGCGCAGGTCTTCGAGGACCGGGGCTTTGGCACCCGCGACGCGTTTACGCAGGCGGCGAACAATGTGGCGCTCATCGCCGACCTCGATCCGCAGGCGAAGGACCTCGAAGGCTATCTATTTCCCGAGACCTACTCGCTGCCGCGCAACACGCCGGCGGCCGTCGTGGTCGAACAGATGGTGGCCGGATTCAAGAACGCGCTGACCGAGCCGATGCGTGCGGCGGCGAAAGAACAGGGATTCACGATCCGCCAACTCGTGACGCTGGCGTCGCTGGTTGAAAAGGAAACTGCGGCTGCAGAGGAGCGGCCGATCGTGGCGGCGGTCTATCGCAATCGCGTCAAGATCAACATGGGCATGCAGGCCGATCCGACGGTGATCTACGCGCTGCAGAAGGCGGGGCAATACCGCGGCAACTTGACGCGCGAGAACCTGCAGTTTGATTCGCCGTACAACACCTACAGATACCCAGGCCTGCCACCGGGCCCGATCGCCGCGCCGGGCCGCGCGTCACTCGCTGCCGCCGCCAGGCCGGCGGACGTGGATTACCTCTATTTCGTCAGCAGGAATGACGGCACCCACGTGTTTGCGACAACCCTCGCCCAACACAACAAGAACGTGTTCACCTGGCAGGTGGAGTTTTTCCGAAAACAGAAGGCCTCGGGCCTCAGGCCGCAGGCATCAGGACGGCACTGAGGGCTAGCGCTCGTTCCACTTGAGTTTCTGCCGCAGCACCTCGAAGTAACTGCGCGTCGTGGCGCGCACGAGACGCAGGCGGCGTTCCGCTCGGGTGATCGAGATGGCGTCGCCTTCCTGGAGCGCGAAGCCGGTCTGGCCGTCGATCGTCACATACACTTCGTCGCCGGCATTGCTGCCGGTGGACTGCACATGCACGTCGCGCTCGGCCGAAATGACGATCGGCCGGTTCGTCAGCGTGTGCGGTGCGATCGGCGTCAGCACCAGCGCGTCCATCGAAGGATGCACGATCGGCCCTCCGGCCGCGAGGTTGTAGGCGGTCGATCCCGTCGGCGTCGCGACGATCAGGCCGTCCGCTTTCACCGATGTGACGAATTGGTCGCCGACCGTGACCGATAGTTCGATCATGCGCGACAGCGCCGTGCGGCTGAACACGACGTCGTTCAAGGCCATGTGCGTGGACCTCGGCGGTCCGCCCTGTGCCGAACCGGCCGGGGCCTTGGCGAACGTGGACGCGCACAACATCATGCGGAAATCGTGCGTCGCGCGGTTGTTCAGCACGGCGTCGATCGACTGATAGATCTCGGGGCGCGTGATCTCGGTGAGGAACCCGAGCGAGCCGAAGTTCACCGCGAGGATCGGAATGTCGTAGCCGCTTTCGGCAATCTCCCGCGCCATCGACAGCAGCGTGCCGTCGCCGCCAAGCACCATCGCGAGGTCGATGCGTGCCGGCAGCTGCGCTCGCTCGACGACGGTGCGCGACCCCGGGGCGAGCAGGTCGGCCGCTTCGTGCGACCAGACCACCTCCACGCCGCGCAGCCGCAACTGCTGTTCGAGATCGGCCAGCGTGTCGCGGGCGGCCGTGAGTCCGAGCTTGACGGTGATTCCTATGCGCATCGCAGGTGGACGAGGAATTCGCGATTGCCGTGCGCGCCGGTGATCGGCGAATCCATCACCCCTATTCGTGTCAATCCTACTTCAGCCGCCGCGGCGGTGACCTCGTCGACGACGCGCGCGTGCACGGCCGGGTCGGTCACGAGTCCGCCTTTGCCGACGTCCTTGCGCCCGGCCTCGAACTGCGGCTTCACGAGGGCGACGATCTCGGCGGGCCGGCCGACCAGGCCGGGCAGAACCGGGAAGATGTGCCGCAGCGAGATGAACGACACGTCGATGCTGACCCGCGTGATCGGCGCGCCGATGTCGGGCAGGTCGCCCGGCTGCAGGTGCCGGGCGTTGGTGTTTTCGATCACGGTGACGCGCGGATCGCTGCGGATCTTCCAGTGCAGCTGGCTGTGGCCGACGTCGAGCGCGATCACATGGCGGGCGCCGCGCTGCAGCCACACATCGGTGAAGCCGCCGGTGGAGGCGCCAATGTCGAACGCCACGCAATCCGTGGCATCGATCCTAAACGCCTCGAGCGCGGCCGCGAGCTTGATGCCGCCGCGGCTGACCCACGGATGTTCGGGCCCGATGACGCGCACGTCCGCCGTGATCGGCACCATCGTCCCGGCCTTCGCCGCGCCGTGGCCGTCAACATCGACCTGGCCCGCAAGGATCAGCGCGCGCGCCTTCTCGCGCGACTCTACGAGGCCTTTCTCGACGAGCAACGTATCGAGGCGCTGTTTGCGAGGGGACTTCACGGCTGCTGAAACCTGTGGCCTAGGTTTTTCGACCAATGATCCAGCTCGCGATGTCGCTGAGACGCGAGTCGAGCAGCGCCGCGCTCTCGAGGGCGGCCCGTGCGCGCGAGCGGCACTCAGCCGCGAGTGCGCGCGAGCGATCCAGGCCGAAGAGCGCCGGATACGTTGGCTTGCCGGCCGCGCGGTCCTTGCCGGCGGTCTTGCCGAGTTCGGCGGCGGATCCTTCTTCGTCGAGGATGTCGTCGACGATCTGGAAGGCGAGCCCGATCTCCGTCCCGTAGTCGTCGAGCGCCGTGAACAGCCGATCGCCCGCGCCGGCGATGATCGCGCCGGCACCGACGGAGGCGCGAATCAGCGCGCCGGTCTTGCGCGCGTGCATGTCACGCAGTGCTTCCGGCGAAAGAGAAAAGGACGGCGTGCCCGCCGTAGCCTTGGCGGACGCGGGCCGTATCGCATCAAGATCGATCGCCTGGCCGCCGACCATGCCGACCGCGCCTGCGGCCTCGCTGATCATCGCGATCACACGCAGCTTGCGCTGCATCAGCGTCGGATGCGAGCCTTGCGGCTCCCGGGCGAGCAGGCGAAACGCTTCGGCCTGCAGTCCGTCACCCGCGAGAATCGCCATGCCTTCACCGTGCACGACATGCGACGTGGGCCGGCCTCGCCGCAGGTCATCGTCATCCATCGACGGCAGATCGTCGTGGATCAGCGAGTAGGTGTGAATCATTTCGAGGGCGCACGCCGACGGCATCGCCAGATCGCGTGCGGCGGCTTCGGAACTGCCGGTCGCCTGCGCGACCGCTTCCGCCGTCGCCAGCGTCAGCAGCGGGCGTAAGCGCTTGCCGCCGCCGAGCAGGCTGTAGCGCATCGCCTCGTCGATGACCCGCGGCACCGCCGGGGCTTTCGGTGACCAGGCATCGAGCGCCGCCTCGACCTCGGCCCGGCGCGCGTCGAGCCACTCAGCGAACGTCATTCGTCATCGTCTGGCAGGTTCAACGACGCGGGGGCCGGCTTCAGCTCGCCACGCTCGTTGACGATCTCGATGCGGCGCTCGGCGGCTTCGAGACGCGAGTGGCAGAAGCGAGACAGCTGCACGCCGCGCTCGTACAGCTCGAGGGACTTCTCGAGGGCCAGGTCGCCCTCTTCGAGCTTCTTGACGATGCCTTCGAGCTCCGCGATGGCGGCTTCGAAATCCTTGATGGTCGGATCGTTACTCACGCGTGACTACTCACTTTTCGCTGTGACCCGCGTCACCGTCGCGTCGAACGCGCCGTGTTCGAGCGTGACGCTGACGGCCTCGCCCGGCTGCAGGGTCGAGGCATCACGAATAATACGCGTTCGCGAGGCATCCCACGTCACCGAATACCCCCGGCCGAGCACGGCGAGCGGGCTGAGGCCGTCGATGCGTGCGGCGAGCGTGCCCAGGCGTCCCTGCGCCGTGGTGATGCGCCGGCGAAGTGCGGCGAGCAGCTGCGCATCGCGTGACACCAACCGCGTTCGAACGGCGGCAAGTCGATGCCGTGGATCGAATTGATCCAGCGAGCGCCTGAGGAGCTCGTGCCGGCGCGCCCGCCGGGCGACGTGCTGGCTCATGCCCTGGCGAAGACGCGCGGCCAGTTCCGACACGTGCCGGCCGCGGACGGCGATGCGGCCCTGATAGCCGGCGTAGCCGGGTCGCGCTTCGAGCACGTGCAGCCGCATTTCCATCCGTCGAAGGCGATGGTGCATGGCGGCGTCGAGCCGTTCGCCGATCCGGTCGATGTGCGCGAAGAATTCGTCCTTGGCGCGAACCACGAGTTCGGCGGCCGCCGATGGCGTTGGCGCGCGAAGATCGGCGACGAAATCGGCGATCGTAAAATCCGTCTCGTGCCCGACGCCGGAGATCACCGGCACGGGACACGCGGCGATGACGCGCGCGACGACTTCCTCGTTGAACGCCCACAGGTCTTCGAGCGAGCCGCCACCTCGCGCCACGATCACCACGTCCACATCATCGACCCGTTCGACCTTGCGGATCGCATGCGCGATCTCGCGTCCGGCGCCTTCGCCTTGCACGCGTGTCGGCGAGAGCACGAGGTGCGCGTTCGGATACCGGCGCCTGAGCACGCGGACGATGTCGCGCAGCGCGGCGCCATCGAGCGACGTGACGATGCCAATTCGCCGGGGCAACGCAGGCAGCGGACGCTTCCGTGATGGATCGAACAGCCCCTCCGCTGCGAGCGTCTTCTTTAGTTGCTCGAACGCCTGCTGCAGCGAGCCGAGCCCTTTCGGCTCGAGATGTTCGCAGATGATCTGGTATTCGCCCTTCGGGTCGTAGACGCTGACCTTGCCGCGCGCCACCACCTTCAAGCCATCTTCCGCCTTGAACTTCAGGTAGCGCAGCGCCGACTTGAACATCACGGCTTTGATCTGCGACGCGCCGTCCTTGAGCGTGAAATACATGTGCCCCGTGTTCCACACGCGGGCATTGGAGATCTCGCCCTCGACCCAGACGTTGGTCAGCGAGTTCTCGAGCAGGTCTCGAATCGTGGCGTTGAGCTCGCTGACGCTGAGGATCACCCGCCGCGGCGCCTCCGGCGCCGTAGGCACCGGCACCTTAGGCACTTCCGGCACCCTGGGCACCGCAGGCACCTTAGGCACCCTAGGCACCCTAGGTGCCTCCGGTGTTTCGTCATCAAACGGCAACCGGCTCATACGTTGGCCGCCGTCACGGCATCGGTGATCTGCTTCAGTTGATCTTCGGTGAGTGCAAGGCGCTCGATGCGCGTCGCCTTGCCGCTCGCGGGATCCACCGAGATCGTCACGCCGTGCAGGCGCGGATCGCCGGGTGCCGTCTCAAACCGGCCGGGGAGCCCGGACAGGAAGCGGGCGATGATTGCGTCCTTCTCCATGCCGATCACGCCGTCGTGCGGCCCCGTCATGCCCACATCCGACAGCGCGGCGGTGCCTCCGGGAAGGATCCGGTCGTCTGCCGTCTGCACGTGGGTATGTGTCCCGATCACCGCGCTCACGCGACCATCGAGATAGTACGCCAGCGCGATCTTCTCCGACGTTGTCTCGGCATGCATGTCGACGAACACGACCGACGCGCCATCGGCTTTCACGCGCTCGATCTCGTGATCGGCGACGCGGAACGGTTCGTCGACCGGGGGCATGAAGACGCGGCCCATCAGGTTGATGATGCCGACGCGAACCCCGTTGTGCGCTTCGAACACCGTCGAGCCGGCGCCGGGCGCTCCGGCCGGGAAATTCGCAGGGCGGAGCAGTCGCGGCTCGTTGTGAATGAATTCCAGTGTCTCGCGCTTGTCCCACACGTGATTGCCGGTGGTGATGACATCGACGCCGGCGCCGAGGATCTCGTGCGTGTTGTCGCGCGTGATGCCGGCGCCTCCCGCCGCATTCTCGCCATTGGCGATCACCAGGTCCGCCTCGACGTGCGCGGCGAGCGCGCGGACGTGACGCCGCACCAGGTCACGCCCGCTGCGGCCGACGATGTCGCCGATGAAGAGGAGATTCATGCGCGAGGCGCGGGTGAATCGATCGGGACCAGCACGCCCGCGCCGCGTCGCTCGCGGATCCGCGGCAGCACGATGCGCAATTCGCCGTTGGCCAGGCGCGCGCGGGCCTGCGAGCCGTCAATGGCGGTGGCGATCCGGACCGCACGTGCGAAGCGACCGAAGTCCCGCTCGACAAGGTGGAAGCTCGCAGGGCCTCGACGCGTGAGGTCGGGGCGTTCCTTCTCACCGACGATCAGCACCACGCCAGACTTATAGAGAATCCGAAGCGCGTCGGTCGTGACGCCCGGCAGATCCAGGACGATCTCGATCGTGCGGTCTGTCTCAAAGACGTCGACGACCGGCATGCATTCGCCGGCGACCAGTTGGCGGCGGTCGGGGCGGGCGCGGGCGAGGTCTTCGAGCAGGCGCTGCACGTCCTCGGACAGGTCGGCCGGCTGGTCCATGGATCCGGACGAAAAACTCGCCATTTCCCGATTCTAACCGCGACGCTCGCCCGCAATTTGTTGGAAACCTCTCCGTTCTTTCGGCGTCTTACTAACATGAGTGTTTATAACTCAGATTTAATGCTTGACAGTCACTCATGTTAGCGTCACTATTTATCTACTCCGGGAGGCAGGACAGCAATGGCTAAAGGCAGAGTTATCGGAATCGACCTGGGCACCACGAACTCAGTGGTGTCGGTCATGGAAAACGGTCAGCCCGTCGTCATCGTCAACCAGGAAGGCGCGCGCACAACGCCGTCCGTGGTCGGATTCGGGAAGGACGGAGACCGGCTCATCGGCCAGGTGGCCAAGCGTCAGGCCGTCACCAATCCAGAAAACACGGTGTTCTCGGTGAAGCGGTTCATGGGCCGCAAGTTCAACGAGGTGACCGACGAAACCAAGCGCGTGCCCTACACCGTTGTCAAGAGCAAGAACGACGATGCGCGCATTTCGGTGAGGGGCAAGGAATATTCGCCGCCCGAGATCTCGGCCATGGTCCTGCAGAAGCTGAAGCAGGCCGCGGAAGACTACCTCGGTGAGAAGGTCAGCGATGCGGTGATCACGGTGCCCGCGTATTTCAACGACGCGCAGCGCCAGGCCACCAAAGACGCCGGCCAGATCGCCGGCCTCAACGTGTTGCGCATCGTCAATGAACCGACGGCCGCGGCGCTGGCCTACGGTCTCGACAAGAAGAACGACGAGACCATTGCGGTTTACGACCTCGGCGGCGGCACGTTCGACATCTCCGTGCTCGAAGTGGGCGAGGGCGTTGTCGAAGTGAAGTCCACCAACGGCGATACGCACCTCGGTGGCGACGACTTCGATCAGATCGTCGTGGAGTGGATGATCGCGGAGTTCAAGAAGGCGGAAGGCATCGATCTCGCTAAGGACCGCATGGCGCTCCAGCGCCTGAAGGAAGCGGCCGAGAAGGCGAAGATCGAACTCTCGTCGGTGATGGAGACCGAAATCAACCTGCCGTTCGTGACGGCGGATGCGTCGGGGCCCAAGCACCTGTCGATGAAGCTGACGCGCGCGAAGCTCGAAGCGCTCGTCGAGCCGCTGGTGCAGCGCACGATCGCGCCGCTCAAGCAGGCGCTGGCTGATGCCTTGTCGCGCAGCCCTCAAGTTGCACGCTGTGCG
>CAZBYY010000157.1:0-8299 GCA_964495855.1 uncultured Acidobacterium sp.
TGGCGCGAGCAACCTCGGGATGTATCGCATGCAGATCCACGATCGCACGTCGACGGGCATGCACTGGCAGATCGGCAAAGGGGGCGGCTTTCACTACGCGCGCGCCGAGGCCCGCAATGAAGCCTTGCCGGTGACGGTGTTTCTCGGCGGACCGCCGTCGTTGATTCTCTCGGCGATCGCACCGCTTCCGGAGAATGTGCCGGAACTGATGCTCGCGTCGCTCATCATGGGCGGGCGTCTCGATCAAACGGCGGCGCCAAACGGCCACCCGCATCCGCTGATCGCCAACGCCGAGTTCGCGCTCATGGGGCAGGTGGCTCCGCGCGCGCGTCGTGCGGAAGGTCCGTTTGGCGATCACTACGGCTACTACTCGCTGACGCACGACTACCCCGTGTTCGACGTCCGGCAGATCGCGCATCGCAAGGACGCGATCTATCCCGCAACCGTCGTCGGCAAGCCGCGCCAGGAAGACTTCTACATCGGCGACCTGCTGCAGGAACTGCTGTCGCCGTTGTTCCCGCTCGTGATGCCGGCGGTAGAGCAGTTGTGGTCGTACGGCGAGACCGGCTATCACTCGCTGGCCGGCGCCGTGGTCAAGCAGCGCTACGCGCGCGAGGCGATGGCGAGCGCGTTCCGCATCCTCGGCGAAGGGCAGTTGTCGCTGACGAAATTCATTCTCCTGACCGATCAGCGAGTGGACTTGAAGGATTTTCGCGCCACACTCGAGCACGTGCTGGCGCGGACCAATCCGCAGACCGATCTCTACGTGTTTTCCAACCTCTCGATGGACACGCTCGATTACACGGGGCCCGTCGTGAACGAAGGATCGAAGGGCGTGTGGCTTGGCCTTGGCGATCCGGTCCGCGAACTGCCGCGCGTGTTCGCGCCGCCCACGCCGCCACCGTCGGATGTGACGGATGTGCGCGTATTTTGCGGCGGCTGCCTGGTCGTCGGCGCCCGTTCGTTTGAGTCGGATCGCGACGCTCCAGCCCGGATTGCGGCGCATCCGGCCTTTACCGGCTGGCCGCTGGTCGTCGTCAGCGACGAGCCCGAACGCGCCACACGGAGCGACATGAACTTCCTGTGGACGACGTTTACGCGATTCGAACCGGCGGCGGACATCCATGCTGCATCTTCCCGGCTTGTCCGGCATCACATTACGTATGAGCCGCCGATCGTCATCGATGCGCGCATGAAGCCCTGGTATCCCAAGGAAGTGACGTGCCGGCCCGATGTGGCCGCGACCGTCTCGCGCCGCTGGCACGAGTATTTCCCGAATGGCGGCGTCGAGATGGGCGACTCGGAACGCGGGCATCTCGATTGACGGCTTGTGGCCCGTTTGCCCGTTCGCCTGTTGGACTGTTTGCCTGATGTCATAATGGTCGAGTGAGCGATACGACGACGAACGGAATTCGAGTGCAGGTGACGACGAAGTATTTGTCGGATCGGAGCTCACCGCGCGAACACGAGTACTGGTTTGCGTACTTCATCCGCATTTCCAATGTCGGCAGCGAAACCGCGCAGCTCGTCAGCCGGCATTGGGTGATCACCAATGCCGACGGCGAGGAAGAGGAAGTGCGCGGTGAAGGCGTGGTCGGCGACAAGCCCGTGCTCGAGCCCGGCGCCGTCTACAACTACAATAGTTTCTGTCACCTGAAGACCTCCGTCGGCACGATGCACGGCGAATACACCATGGTCGCGCCCGATGGGAGCGTCTTCGAAGCCCGCATCGCGCCGTTTACGCTCGCCGTCCCGAACGCACTGAACTAGGCACTGGGCATTCGGCATTGGGCACTCGGCACGACGCACCTCGACACCGTAGGCACCCTGGCACCTTAGGCACCCCCTTATGGCATTGATGCGACCGAATACTCCGTCCATGCGCCGTGCAGAGCGCACGAGCATCGTCCGCTCGTCCGATGCCGCCGCCGGAGGCGCCGCCGCGGCGAAGAAGAAAGTGGATTCGAAGGCGGCGTGGCGTGAATTCCGCGAGCTGCTCTGGTTCCATCGCCATCGGTTGTCGCTCGGCCTGCTGCTGATGATGGTGAGCCGGCTCGCCGGCATCGTGCTGCCGGCGCTGTCGAAGTACGTGATCGATGACGTGATCGGCAAGGGGCACCACGAACTGCTCGTGCCGATTGCGCTCGCGGCCGGCGCGGCGACGATCGTGCAGGCGATCACCAGCTTCGTGCTGTCGCAGATTCTCGGCGTCGCGGCGCAGCGCGCCATCACCGACATGCGCAAGAAGGTCCAGGCGAAGGTGATGCGCCTGCCGGTGCGCTACTTCGACTCGACGCAGACGGGCGTGCTGTTGTCGCGCATCATGAGCGACGCCGACGGCATCCGCAACCTGGTGGGCACCGGCCTCGTGCAGCTGGTGGGCGGCCTCGTCACCGCGCTCATCAGCCTCGGGGTGTTGCTGTACCTGAACTGGCGGCTGACGGTCGTGACCGCCGTCGTGCTCGGCGCGTTCGGCGGCGGCATGGCCTACGCGTTCCAGCGGCTGCGGCCGTTGTTCCGCGAGCGCGGCAAGATCCAGGCGGAAGTGTCCGGACGACTCACCGAAGCCCTCGGCGGTATCCGCATCGTCAAGAGCTACACCGCGGAGAAGCGCGAGGAGATCGTCTTCACCAAGGGCGCGCACCGCCTGTTCCGCAACATCGCCGAGTCGATGACCGGCGTGTCGGCGACGACCTCAGGCAGCACGGTCATCATCGGCGTCGTCGGCGTGGTGATGATCTGGATCGGCGGCAACGACATCGTCGCCAAGCGCATGACGCTCGGCGACTTCGTGATGTACATCTTCTTCATCGGCCTGCTGGCGGCGCCGCTGGTGTCGATTGCGAGCATCGGCACGCAGATCACCGAAGCGTTTGCCGGCCTCGATCGCATCCGCGAGATCCTCAACATGGAGACGGAAGACGAGGCCGACGAGGGCAAGCCGTCACTCGGCGAGATCCAGGGCGATATCCGGTTCGAGGATGTGTGGTTCGAGTACAACCCCGGCGTGCCGGTGTTGAAAAACGTCAATTTCCATGCCGCGCCCGGCACGACGACGGCGCTGGTCGGATCGAGCGGGTCCGGCAAGAGCACGTTGATCAGCCTGGTGATGGCGTTCAATCGCCCGTTGAAGGGGAAGGTCCTCGTCGACGGGAAGGACCTGAGCGACATCCCGCTGCGCGATTACCGCGAGCAACTGGCGTCGGTGCTGCAGGAGAACTTCCTGTTCGACGGCACGATCGCCGAGAACATCGGCTACGCGCGGCCTGGATCCACGCTCGAAGAAATCAAGCAGGCGGCGCGCATCGCCCACTGCGAAGAGTTCATCCTCAAGTTCCCGGAGGGCTACCAGACCGTGGTGGGCGAGCGCGGGATCAAGCTGAGCGGCGGCCAGCGCCAGCGCGTCTCGATCGCGCGCGCCATCCTGGCGTCGCCGAAGGTGCTGATCCTCGATGAGGCGACCTCGAGCCTCGACAGCGAGAGCGAAGAAATGATCCAGGACGGCCTGAAGCAGCTGCGCACGGGCCGCACGACGTTCGTCATCGCGCACCGGCTGTCGACGATCCGCAGCGCCGATCAGATCCTGGTGATGGAGGGCGGCGAGATCGTCGAGCGCGGCTCGCACGAGGCGTTGCTCGCGCGCGATGGACGCTACCGGCAGCTGTACGATAAGCAATACAAGTTCGAGATGAACCGCTTCGTGAACCCCGGCGAGGACTGGACGCCGGAGGCGCCAAAGCCGGTCGCCGTGCCGAGGACCTCGACGCAGCTTTAATCGAATAATCGATAGCGATCCTGCGATTTTTACGCTGGAACTCCCAGCGGCGCGGCACGTATGTCATGAATTGGAGGGACGAACGCAGTGTTCAACAACCCAGCCGATATTCTTGGCCTCGTGCTCGGCGGCACGCTGGGCCGCTCCGGCCGCAAGCGGGCGCGCCGCGCCACGCGGTTTCTCACCGGTCATCAGGGATTTCTGAGCGCCAGCACGATCATTGGCGCCGCCGGCGTGGCGTGGGGCATCTACGACACGCTCAAGAATCAAGGTGCCGGCGGCGCGGTGCCGGGGGTGCCTGCGGTGCCTGCGGTGCCGGCGGTGCCGGGCGCGCCGCTTCCACCGATTCCAGCTGCCGTCCAGAGTGCGATCGACCCGGTCGCGCGCGTGATTCAACTGGCGGTGTCCGCCGCCAAGGCCGACGGCACGCTGAGCGATCAGGAGCGCTCGTTGATTCTCGATCGCGCCAAACAGGCCGGGCTCGAGTCGATCGTCGCAGCGGAACTCAATCAAACGCGGCCGCTGGCTGACATCGTCAGGGACGTCACCGATCCGCAGATCAAGCAGGAACTCTACGTGCTCGCGTTCACGATCGTGCGCGCCGATGAAACGGTGTCTGGAGCGGAGCGCATCTACCTCGCCCAACTGGCGAGTTACCTCGGCCTCGATGCCGCCGCGGTGCAAAAGATCGAAGAGGACACGGCGTCGAAGATCGACGCGCAACCCGAGAACTGATGGCCTGATGGCCGGCAACTGATGGCCCGATGGCCTGATGGCCTGATGGCTGAAGAGGAGCACTCATGGACGGATCCAATCAGTGGTACATGGCGATCGGCGGACACCAGGTCGGCCCGGTCACGCAACAGGAAATCATCACCAATCTGCAGAACGGCAGCATCGACGCCGACACGCTGGTGTTCACGGCCGGCATGCCGCAGTGGCAGAAGTTGCGCGACGTGCCCGCCTTCGCAGCCTTTGTGAAGGGCGTCGGCGGCGCGGCCGCGGGCGCAGCGGCAGGCGCATTCACGCCGCCGGCGGCGCCGGGGCGTCGCGCCAACGACATCGACTTCACCATCCAGGGTGACGCGATGCAGTTTGTGGAAGTCGAGCTCGATCCGGGCGAAGCCGCCGTCGCCGAAGCCGGCGCCATGATGTACATGACGCAGGGCATCCAGATGGAAACGATCTTCGGCGACGGCAGTCGTGCCCCCGGCGGCGTGCTCGATGCCCTGCTCGGCGCCGGCAAGCGCCTGGTCATCGGCGAGAGCATGTTCATGACCGTGTTCACCAATGCGGGGCAGGGCAAGCAGCGTGTCGCATTCGGCGCACCGTATCCCGGAAAGATCATCCCGATGGATCTGCGCGCACTCGGCGGACACCTCGTGTGCCAGAAGGATTCGTTTCTGTGCGCGGCGCGCGGCGTGTCGATCGGCATCGCGTTCCAGAAGAAGCTCGGCGTCGGCCTGTTCGGCGGTGAAGGCTTCATCATGGAGAAGCTCGAAGGCGACGGCCTCTGCTTCGTTCATGCGGGCGGCACGATCCAGCACTTCGATCTCGGCCCCGGCGAAACGATGCGCGTGGATACCGGCTGCCTGGTGGCGCTGCAGCCCAGCGTCAATTACGACATCCAGTTTGTTGGCGGCGTGAAGACGGCGCTGTTCGGCGGCGAGGGCATTTTCTTCGCCACGCTCCAGGGCCCTGGCCGGGTGTGGCTCCAGTCGCTGCCGTTCAGCCGCATGGCCGATCGCATCTACGCCGCCGCGCCGCAGAATCGCGGCTGGCGACAGGAAGAAGGATCGATCCTCGATCGCGTCGGCGGTCTCGGCGACCTGATCGACGGACGCTAACCGAAAAACCCTTGCGTGGGCCCGCGCGCGGTCCGGTTGATCTGCCGGATCGCGCCGAAGTGATACGCGGCGTGCGCGATGCTCGAGATCAAGCCTGAGTACTCGACATCGCTCACGTTGCGAGGCGTCTCCAAGACCGCAAGCCATCGCGCGGCCTCGGTTCGCAGTCCCGTTCTGATCTCCGTCCATTCGGGGTTGGTGACGATGGAGATCGACCACGCCTGGTCCCATTTCGCATCGGCGAATGGGTTTCCGCCGTGTGTGGCCCACTCGTTCATCAACGACAGGCCGTAGCGCAGGTGCTGCGCGTGCGCCGCGATGGTGGCGCCGCCGTTTGCGGACTGCGATGCGTCGTCGGCACTCAGCGCGTCGAGGGATCGCAGCAGGCCGATGTCGCCGCTGTTCAACATGAAGCCGCCGCCTTTGGCGGTGACGCCGTCGACGACCTCGCTGAACATGCGGGCAAGACTGCGGCAGGTATCGGCTGTGTGCATGGTTTCAATCTAACCACGACTCACATCGGGCGGCTGCACCGGGCCGGCCCAGTTGTGGCACAATCCGCGCATGAAAAAGCCGCACCGCTCCCGACGCGAATTCATCAACGCCACCGGCGCCGCCGTCGCGGGGATTGCCGGCGTGGCCTCGATCGACCTGGCCGCGCAATCTGCGCAGCCTGCGCCGGCGGCGGGCGGGTCGCCTGAGCTGATCGTCGTCAATGCGAAGGTCTACACGATGGATCCTCGAGCCCCGCGAGCGGAAGCGTTTGCGGTCAGTGGCGGACGGTTCACCGCGGTGGGCTCGTCCGCGGACGTCCGCAACCTCGCGGGGAAGAACACGCAGGTGTTCGACGCGAAGGGCATGACCGTCGTGCCCGGCTTCATTGATTGCCACAACCACGCGGGCGGCGAGACGCTGCTCAACGAAGTGCTGGTCGGCAATCCGTTCGAAGTGGAATTCGTGAGCATCCGCAGCATCATCGGCAAGCTGCGCGAGCGCGCCAACCAGACGCCGGCGGGCGAGTGGGTCGAGGGGTTCTTCTTCGACGATACGAAGCTGACCGACAAGCGCGCGCTCAACATTCATGACCTCGACGAGGTGTCGAAGGATCACCCGGTGATCGTCCGCCACCGCGGCGGCCACACGTATTTCTACAACAGCAAGGCGTTTGAAATGGCCGGCGTGACGAAGAACACGCCCGACCCGATGGGTGGCACGTTCGACAAGGACGACAAGGGCGAGCTGAACGGGCGCGTCACCGATCGGGCGTCGGCGGCGTTCAACAAGGTCGGCAACCGCCGCACCTACACCGCGGCCGAAAACGAGATCCGCGCGCGCGACGGCGTGGCCTACATTTCCAAGCAGTTTGCCAAGTACGGCCTGACGAGCGTGCATCACGAAGGCGGCAACCTGCGCGCGATGCAGGACGTCCGCGCCCGCGGAGAGCTGAAGCATCGCATCAGTTACGAAGCCAGCGGCAACGTGCTCGAGGCGATGATCAACTCCGGGATCCAGACCGGCTTCGGCGATGAGTGGATCAAGTTCGGCGCGACCTCCGAGCACACGGTCGATGGATCGTTCTCCGAGCGGACGATGGCGCTGAGCAAGCCGTATCCGGGCACGAATTACAAGGGCAACGTGACCGAGACGCAGGAGGCGCTGAACGCCTGGGTCGAGCGCGTGCATCGCGCCGGCATCCAGTTGAACTGTCACGCCAACGGCGACGTCGCCATCGACATGTATCTGACGGCAATCGAGCGCGCGTTCAAGCTGGCGCCGCGCGCCGATGCGCGGCCGAAGTTCACGCACTGCACGCTGGTCAATGCCGATCTCGTGAAGCGCTTGAAGGCGGTCAACGCGGCGCCCGCGCTGTTTACGACCTACGCCTACTACAACCCCGACAAGTTCGTGTACTACGGCGAGGAGATGATGAAGAACTGCATGGCGTTCCGCTCGCTGCTCGATGCCGGCGTGAATGCCTGCGCTGGATCGGACTTCAGCCCCGGACCGTTTGCGCCGTTGATGGGCATTCAAGGCATGGTCACGCGCAAGGGGTGGGACGGCAAGACCTGGGGGGCGAACCAGAAGATCAGCGTCAGCGAAGCGATCGCGGTCAACACCTACAACGGCGCGTGGGCGTCGTTCGAAGAGCACCTCAAGGGGTCGATCACCGCCGGGAAGCTGGCCGACTACGTGGTGCTCGCCGACGATCCGCACACGGTCGATGTCGAGAAGATCAAGGACATCCAGATCGTGCGCACGGTGGTCGGCGGCTCGGTGTCCTATCAGGCCTAGCTCCTCGTTCTCATCGCCAGGCGCGGTGCTGCTCGGATTAGCCGGCGGCATCGTGCTCGGTCTGGCCGCGCGCGCCGTCCCGGCGCTCACGCCGGTGATCGACGCCGCCGACGTGATCGGCACGCTGTTCATCAACGCGATCAGGATGATCGTGATCCCGCTCGTCGTGTCGTTGCTGATCACGAGTCTTGGATCGGCGCCGGGCGCCAACGTGCTGGCGCGCCTGCGCTGGCGATGGCTCGCGCTTGCGGCACTGCCGGTGTTGTCTGCGATCTTCGCGCTCGTGGCCGCCCAGGCGGCCTTTGCGATCGTGACTATCGATCAGTCCGCTGCCAGTGCGCTCGGATCGTCTGTAACCACTGGCGCGGCCGGGGCCACGGCGATC
>CAZBYY010000158.1:0-8291 GCA_964495855.1 uncultured Acidobacterium sp.
ACAACGATCAGGTGGAATTCGACCTCAGCAAGGTCACCGAGCTGCCGCGCGTCGACATCATCATGGTCTACCAGGGCGCGCCCGCGGATTTGATCAAGGCCGCCGTCGACAACGGCGCCAAGGGCATCGTCATCGCGGTCGCCGGAGCCGGCGCGACGAGCGGCAACCAGAACGAGGGCTTGAACTACGCGGCGTCGAAGGGCGTGTTCATCGTGACGAGCACACGCACCGGCAGCGGCCGCATCGCGCCGCCGCAGCGCGACGGCGCACCACCGCAGAATGCGCCGGTCACGCCGGAGCAGCAGCGCCGCCGGCAAATGACAATCGCCGGCGAGGATCACACGCCGATCAAGGCGCGCGTGCTGCTGATGGTCGCGCTGACCAAGACGCAGAATCGCGACGAGCTGCAGCGCATCTTCAGCGAGTACTGACCGCCTTCACAACGGCGCCCACGTCAGCTCGGCGCGCTGTCGAATCGCGCCTTGAATTCGGTGAAGGCGGGCGTCGGCCCGTGCCATTCGAGGTCGTCCACCGAATCGAACACGGGAACGTCGGTGCGAAGCGTCGCCAGGTTCTTGAACAGCATCGCGAGATCGCGATCCTTTTCGAGCGTGATCGAAAGCGCTCCGGGACGCGCGCAGTTGACACCCCACGTGCGCCAGTCTTCCGGGATGTGTTCGAGGTGGCCGAACTTGGCGAGCACCGCGGCAGCTGACTTTGCACCCCAGCCGGCGAGCCCTGGGTATCCGTCTGACGAATCGCCAACCAGCGCAAGGTAGTCAGGAATCGACGCGGGAGGCACGCCGAACTTGGCGATCACACCGGCCTCGTCGCGAATCGTGCGGCGCAGGCGATCCTCCTGCACGATCCGCGTGCCGCTGACGCTCTGGGACAGGTCTTTGTCCGGCGTGCAGATGCGCACTTGCGTGACGCGCGGGTCCTTCGCCGCCTTCACCGCCGCCGACGCCAGCGCATCGTCCGCTTCGTACTCGACCATGGGCCACACGACGATGCCGAAGGCCGCGACGGCCTCTTCGAGAATGGGAAACTGCGCGAGCAGCGCCGGGTCGATGCCCTCGCCAGTCTTGTAACCGGGATACAGATCGTTGCGGAACGACTCGATCACCTGATCGGTGGCCACTCCAATGTGGGTGGCCACGCGGCTGTTGAGCATGCCGCGGATCGATCCAATCACGCCGCGCACGGCGCCGATCTCGACGCCGTTGCGATCCTTCGCCGGCGGCACCGCATAGAAGTGCCGGAACAGCTCATACGTTCCGTCGATGAGATGAACAATCACAGCAGGGATGAAAAAGGAACCTGCTTCACTTTTACGCGTTTCGTAATTTCGAAACGCGTAAAAATGTAGCAGGTTCCTTAATGAGGGTGGTGGCGACTTTTTTCGTACTTGTGGGCGCTGTTGCGTGCACGGCGCAGCCAGCGATGCCAAAAACCTCGACCGCAGACAGCTCAACGACGGCCGTCGTGAGCGGCGTCGTGCCCGCAAACGCGATCGTCACCCTGCTGCCCGCGGAGGGCGCGCCGCCGATGCCGGCGGAACCGGCGGTCGTCGACCAGATCTCGAAGCAGTTCCTGCCGAGCTCGATCATCATCCGCCCCGGCCAGCCGCTCGAGTTCCACAACAGCGACGACCTGCCACACAACATCACCGTGACGAGACGCGTCAGCGGCACCGAACTGTTCAACGTCAGCACCGAACGCGGGCAGAAGTACGTGCACACCTTCGATCGACTCGGGCAATACGACGTGCGTTGCGACATCCATGAGGGCATGGAAGCAACCGTGATCGTCGCCGCAGGACCCGTTACGACCATCGCCGCAGACGATGGCCGCTTTGCGCTGCCGAACATCGCACCGGGCCGATACAAGCTCAGCGTCACCTACGCCGGCCAGACGATCGAACGGCCCGTCGAGGTGAAGAGCCCCAGCACGACCGTCACGATGCCCTGAGCCAGGCGGCGGAATTCTTGCACGGCCGGATCCCGAGATCTGAATGAATGGGATCCGCCCGCTGCTGATCGTTGCCGCCTTCATCGCCTGCTCGCCGTGGCCGCACGCGCAGCGCACGATCGCCCTGCTCGATTTCGAACTGTCGGAGTTGTGGGAAGACCCGGTGGACCTCCCACAGCGGAATCTGTTTTACGGTTCCGGTGGACAAGGACTCGCTCCGCCGCTCACTGGCGGCACGTATCAATTCCTCTCGTACAAGACCACCGGCACCAATCCCGGCTACGAGCTTCGCGATGCAGCCGGCCGCCTGTGGAGCGTGAAGATGGGCATCGAAGCGCAGCCCGAGATCGCCGCGTCGCGCATTCTCTGGGCGATCGGCTTCCACCAGCCGCCGATGTACTTCGTCCACGCGTTCACGGCCACGGGAACCGACGCGGCCCCCACGACGCAGGCGCGGTTCCGCACGGAGTTCGCGCAGTGGAAGAGCGCGAACGACTGGGACTGGTACGACAACCCGTTCACGAACTCGAAGCCGTTTCGCGGCCTGATCGTGGCGCAACTGATCCTCAACCAGTCGGACCTGAAGGCGCCCAACAACCGCATCTACGAGGCGATCGATCCGTCCACCACTCCCAGGCGACTCTACGTCGTCCGCGACCTCGGCGCGGCGTTCGGCCGCGCGCGGCAAGCGGCCTTCTTCAAGCTCCTCGGCACGGCCGGCGCCCAGGGCAGCAAGAACGACATCGACGATTTCGAAGCGCAAGGCTTCATCACCGGCGTCGATCGCGACCACGTGTCGTTCGATTACCGCGGCATGAACCAGGCGCTCGTCGACATACCTACTGCGGAGGATGTGCGGTGGACGTGCGAGCTGATGAATCGCCTCAGCGATCAGCAATGGGCCGATGCATTCCGCGCCGCCGCCTACCCGGAGGGCATCGCGCTGCGCTACATCAGGAAGTTGAAGTCGAAGATTGCCGAGGGCCCGGCAATCAGGCCGCCTATGCGTTAGAGGCCGGGCGCTGCAGCTTGAGCAGCGTCACCAGGTCGCGATGCGCGAGCACGGCATCGGGCAGTTCCTGCAGCGCCGCGTGATAGCGCTGGCCATAGGTCGACCCGGCCTCGGGCGCGATCAACTCGCGCGCCGCCGCCATCAACGGACCCGATTCCATGTCGGCGCGCTGTTCGCCGGGTCGCGCCCGCGTATCGAGCGCCTCATCGATGCGCACAATCAGCCCGGACATCGAGCGCAGCCACGCAAACGCCGCGTCGTTCATCATGACGTGCAGCAACTGCGTCACTTGCAGCCGCCCGTTGACCTGCTCGTATTCCGCGCGCTGCCAGTCGAGCAGCGTCTTGTGCAGTTGGAGCAACAACCGCCGGAGTTCGACCAGCGTCGCTCGATCCGAATCATTCATCGCGTTTTTATCAGGGCTTCACGAACAGCTTTTCATCGACCGGCACGTTGTGCTCGACCTTGGAGACGACGATCGTGAAGCTCGTCGCCGGTGACGTAACTTGCAGCTTGAACGGCACCTTGACGCCATCGACGACGCGGAAGTCAGACGCTTCCGACGTCTGCTCGACATCGCCAAGCTGCGGGACGTTCATCTTGATGACGCCCTTCAAGGGCATGAAGCTTTCGGCATCGATGTACTGCCGCACCGCCGGGCCCGCGGAGGGCTCGAACAGCAGCACGAACGCATCGCGATCGCCCACCTTCTCCTTCCCCACCACCTTCGCCGTCGTCCCCATCGCCTTGTAGGTGAGGAATGGATGCGGGAACGTGTTGGCGCGCATGTTCAGCAACTGATCGCCGCCGATCGGCCGATCGCCTTGCAGGCTATCGAGGACGTAGCCGGTCGTGCCGTCGAAGCGCTGGTCGATCTGCATCGGACCGGCGCCGACAGACGTCAGGTCGGCCTTGATCAGCGTGCGCGCCTTGTTTGGCGCGGCATTGGTGACGTCGATCGTCCCTGGAATGTCGCCGACCGGCGTGCGCAGCGTGATCGTGCCCGACATCACGCGCGTCTTGATTTTCTCCATCGCGGCTCGCCCACCCATTGCCGCAATGCTCTTTTCGATGATCTCGTCGGCGCTCTGCGCCGCGGCTACCTGTGCCGTCGACAACAGGACTGCGAAAACGGCGAATCGCTGGATCAATCGTCGCATCCAGCGATTATCACCTCGTTAGAACAAATAGCGGACCTGAAACTGGAACGCGCGGGGAGGATCGATGTTGGCGAGCGCCGGAATCGCGTTGGTGGCCGACCCAACCGCAACCACCTGTCCGAACGTGGGATTCGGCGTGGCGGCATCGCCGTAGACCGTCTGGGCACGCCCAAGAATGTTTGCGTGATTGAAGAGGTTGAACCCTTCGAATCGCAGCAGCAGCGTATGCGGCCCGGCCTTGATGCGGCCCTCGAGGAACATCGACACGTCCTGCGTCCCGGTCCCGCGAAACGTCGACTTGCCGATCACCTGGCCGTTGATCACCGGTCGATCGTTGTTCGCGCCGTCGCCATTGTTGTCGATGCCGGTGATCGCGCTGAACGGACGCCCTGAGGCGAGTTGGGTCACGGTCCCGGCGGTGATGTCGAACGGCAGCCGGTACGACAACGTGATCACGGCGCGGTGACGCTGATCGACGAGGCTGGGGCCGCGCTCCTCCTCGCCGAGGCGCGACAACGCGCCCTGGTTTGGGGCAATGCCGTTGCCGTCAGGCTCGGACGTGTTCGTCGCGCGCGCAAGCGTGTAGCTCAACGCCGCATACACCTTCGAGTGACCGCGATACGTCAGCTGCGTCTGCAACGCGTTGTAGTCCGACTCGCCAAGATTCATGAGCACGTTGACCTGCCGGATGCCGCCGTTCACCGGCAGGATCGGCCGCGTGGCATTCGCGGCCGCGACCGAGCGCGTTTGTCCGGGCGCGGTGCGATCGAACGGCGCCGGCGCATTGAGGTCCACCGCGCGATCGAGATCCGTCCACCGCTGCCGCACGTAGTCCCCGCCGACGAACAACCCGTGCACGACCTCTCGTTCCACGCCGATCGACATCACCTGGCTTCGCGGATTCTTGAACGCATCCGGGTAATTCGGCGTCGAAGTTCAACCCGTACGACGCAAACTGCTGTCGATAGACGTCGCGCTGCCCCGCGCGGAGCGTGATGTCGCGCGCCGGCAACTGCGAGGCCGGCGCCACCCGCGGATCGAACTGCAGCGGCAGGCACGATCCGGTGAGGCAGGTCGGAAATCCAAACTGGCCCGGCGCCGCCGTGTACGTCGTGTAGCCATCGAGTCCACCCGTGAGCGATCCGGCGACGAGATTGCTGCGGATCTGCGTGTAGTACAACCCGTAGCCACCGCGGACCGCAGTTCGTGCATCACCGCCGGGGTGCCAGCCAAAGCCCACGCGCGGTTGAACATTCCTCTTCGTATCGGTCAGCGTCTGCCGGTCGTAGCGCACGCCCACATCAAGCGACAGGTCGTCGGTCACGCGGAAGGTGTCCTGCGCGTAGCCGGTGATCAGCCACTGCGTCAGCTTGTAGTCGGTGACACCGTAGCTGATCGGCTGCGAATACTGCTGCACGTCCGCAGGCGTCAACTGTCCGAACGGCGCGGTCGTCGTGTTGAGGAACGTGAACGTCCCCAGCACGGGGAAGCCGGGCTCGTTTCCGAATCCACCGGAGGTGTGATGAACGAGGCTCGTGCCGAGACGCAGGCTGTGCCTGCCCTTCGCCCACGACAGCGTGTCGGAGAATTGTGCCTGACGGCCGTAAAGATCGGAGATGCGCGACTGGCCGATCGTGAACGGCACTGATCCCGCGCGCGTGTACGCGGTCGAAAACGCCTGCGCCTCCCACTTGGTGACCGGATCGCCATTCAGGAACGCCGCGCGCGCTTCGTTCACCAGGCTGCCGCCGAGCACCGACGTGACGTTGACCTGCCCGGTGACCGATTGCCGTGAGTACTTGCGCGCCACGCTCGGCGCGTTGGTTCCCGCGACCGCGTCATTCGGATTCGTGTCGAAGAAGCGGTCGAAGTTCGCGCGCAGCATCAGCGTGTGGGCCGGGGCGATCTTGTGGTCGACACGCGCCTGCGCCAGCGTCTGCCGATAGTTGCCTACGTAGTCGAGCCGCCCGTCGGCCGGCAGCAGAAACGACGGCAGCGCCGGCGACAGGAATGTCGTGCGGTCCTGCATCGTGTAGTCGCCGGAGAAGAACAGGAAGGTCTTGTCCTTCCGGATCGGCGCGCCGAAGGAGAACGAGTACTGGTTCAATTCATCGGGCGTGTCGGCAGGATTGATCGCCGCCAGCGTTGCCGGCGTCTGGCACGTGGCGACTGACGAGGGGCAGAAGGTCGTCGTGCCGAACGTCGTCGCCTGCATGCCGCCTGGCCGCATCATCAACAGGCTTTCGCCGCGCAGCACGTTGGTGCCGGACTTGGTCACGATGTTCAGCGCGGGTCCGGCGGTCCAGCCGAACTCGGCGGAGAACGCATTCGACAGAACCGAGATTTCTTCGATGCCGCCAACCGGCACCGTCGCGATCATCGTCTGGCGGCCCCATCCTTCGTCGTTGCTCGCGCCGTCGAGCATGTAGGTCGTGGTGCGCCGGCTGCCGCCGCCGGTGATGAAGTACGTCGCGTTCACGAAACCGTCACCCGTGCCCTTGCCCTGGCGGAACGCCGAATTGAAGAGCGGCAACGTGGTCACTTTTCGGCCCAGGATCGGCAGTTGATCGATCGTTTCAGAATCGAGGCGACGACCGATCTGCGCGTCGGCGCGCACGCCTTGCGTGGTGCCGAACACGACAACTTCAGTCTGGCCGCCCGTGGCCACCAGCATCACCTTGACGGTGGCCATCTCCGCCGCGCGCAGCGTCAGGCCGGTCAGGTCTTCAGCGGTGAAGTCGGCCTTTGTCACGTTGACGGTGTAGGTGCCCGTCAAGGGCAGCGCGGTGATCGTGGCGAGTCCAACATCGTTCGATACCGCGGCGCGCGACGTGCCGGTCGCGGTGTTGACCACCGTGACAGCGGCATCCTTCACGACACCGCCGGTCTGATCGACGACCGCGACGATGATCCCCGCGGTATTGGGTGATTGCGCGAACGCCGGACGCGACAACAGCAAGGCGGCGCCGAGCGCCGCAACAGCAAGTGACCTCATGTGCCTTTCAATCGTAAGAAGAGAGCCGCGGTTACGACCAGCTCACGTAGCCCCATCTGATAGTAGACTGCGGCGGCGTGCTCGAGCTCGTCCTAACCACGTATGGAGCAGTATTTGTCGCCGAGATCGTTGGTGACAAGCTGCTCTACACGACCGGCGTCCTCGCCGCCCGCTATCGTTCCGCCTCGGTCGTCATCGGCATGGCGCTCGCGTTCATGTGCAAGATGGCGGTGGCCGTGGCGGTCGGCGCCGCGATCACACGGTTGCCGCGGTGGATCGTCGCGTCGGTCACCGGCGCGAGCTTCGTTGGCGTCGCGTTCGCGGTGTGGCGCAAGCCGGACGTCCGGCAGCCGAAGGCGAAGGACGCGCGCGTCTTCACGGGAGCTACCGTGGCCTTTCTCGCGATCTTCCTGTCGGAGTGGGGTGATGTCGGCCAGGTCACCGCAGCCGGTATGTCGGCACGATTCGTGTGGTCCGCACGTGAATCGGCGACGACGACGGCACTGTGGGAAGCCGCACTGCTCGTGTGGCTCGGTGCGGTGGCGGCGATGGTGACCAAGGGCACGCTTGCGGGACTGCTCGGCGCGAGCGTGCAGCGATGGATCGCCGAACGAGTTGATCCGCGAATGGTTCGTTATGTGGCGACCGCGGCGCTGATGGTGATCGGCGTGCTGTCGGTGCTGGAAACACTGGGATACATCGTTGACTAACGTGACGGACGCCGATCGCCGATCGGCCATCAAATTCATCCTCTGCATGGGCCTGGTCAGTCTGTTCGCAGACATGACCTACGAGGGCGCGCACGGCACGATCGGCCCGCTCATGACCGACCTCGGCGCCAGCGTCACTGCGGTGGCGATCATCGCCGGCTTCGGCGAGATGATCGCTGCCGGCCTGCGCTACTTCAGCGGCCGGCTCGCCGATCGCACGCACGCCTATTGGACGCTCGCGATCGCCGGCTACGTGCTGAACCTGCTGACCATCCCGCTGCTCGCGTTTGTGACGACGTGGCAGCAGGCGGCGTTCCTGATCATTCTCGAGCGCACCGGCAAGGCGATTCGCGGGCCCGCGCGCGACCTGCTGCTCTCGGAAGCGACCGGCAAGGTGGGCCACGGCTTCGGCTTCGGCGTGCACACGGTGATGGATCAAACCG
>CAZBYY010000159.1:0-8268 GCA_964495855.1 uncultured Acidobacterium sp.
GGATCACGCTCGGATCCGGTCCGATGAACCGGATGTGGCAGGCTTCACACACTTCCGCGAGGTATGCGCTCTCGGACAGGAATCCGTAGCCGGGATGCAGCGCATCGGCGCCGGTGATTTCCGCGGCGCTGATGATCGCCGGCACGTTCAAGTAGCTGTCGCCGCTGCGCGCCGGTCCGATGCAGATGTCTTCATCGGCGAAGCGCACGTGCAGCGAATTCTCGTCCGCTTCGGAATAGACGGCGACGGTCTTGATGCCCAGTTCGCGGCACGCAAAGATCACGCGCAGCGCGATCTCTCCACGATTGGCGACAAGGATCTTCTTGAACATAGGCTAGTTGGTCGGCTTGATCGCAAACAGCCGTTCGCCGTACTGGACGGCCTGGCCGTTCTCGACGTAGATGCTGACGACTTCCCCGTCGTACTCGGAGTCGATTTCGTTCATCAGCTTCATCGCTTCGATGATGCAGAGCACCTGGCCCTTGCGGACAGTGTCGCCCACGGGCACGAAGGGCTTGGCGCCCGGCTCGTTGGCGCGGTAGAACGTGCCGACGATCGGCGACTTGACGATCGCGACTTCGCCGCCCTCATCAGCCGGGGCCGCCGCAGGGGCGGGGGTCGCCGGCGCGGCCGGAGCCGCCGCGGGCGGCGCCGCCATTACAGGCATCGCCGCGGGCATCTGCTGAACGGCGACCATCTGCTGCCCGCTCTTGATGCGGATCTTCACGCCGTCCTGCTCGAGTTCGAATTCGCTGAGCTCGCGGCTCTTGATGAATTCGATCAGCTGCTTGATCTCGTCTAGGTCCATCGTTACCAAAGCCGCGGAACGTCCGTGAGCCAGACGGCTCCGTCGGTCGTCAACGCGGCGTCATCCTCGATCCGCGCACCGCCCCAGTCTGGGAAATAGGCGCCCGGCTCGATCGTGAAAACCATGCCTGGCTGGAGTGGCTCACCAGGCAATTCGGCGCGGAATGGTGCGACCCGCGGCCGTTCGTGCACTTCCAATCCCAGTCCGTGGCCCGTGCCGTGGCCAAACGCCTCGGCCAGACCGGCCTGCGCCATCGCCTCTCGCGCGCCGCGGTCGATCTCGGTCGCCGGCACGCCCTCACGAATGACCGCAAACGCGGCGGCTTGCGCGGCAGCGACACCTTCCATCACCTGCCGCTGTCGCTCGGTGGCCGGCCCTAAGGTGACGGTTCGCGTCAGGTCCACGGCATACCCGCGGAACATGCCGCCGAAGTCCATCACCACCAGATCCCCGGACGTCAGCACCCGGTCGCCGGCCCGGTAATGCGGCACGGCAGAGTTCGGACCTGACGCGACGATGGTATCAAAGGCGGGTTTGTCGAACCCGGCCCGCCTGAGCTCAGCTTCGATGACGGCGGCGACATCTCGCTCGCGCATTCCCGCTAAGGCTTTTGGGATTATACACTTAGCGACATCGGAAAGTCTTCCGCCCGCCTCGGCAAGGACCGCCAGCTCCCAGTCGTCCTTCACCATGCGTAGTCGCTCGACCAGCCCTTCGACCGGCACCAGGTCGCACGCGAGATGTTGGCGCGCAACCCCCGAAACCAGGTCCGCATGGCGCCGGACGGTCAGGTGTACGGATTCAAATCCAACCCGCCCCTTCCCGACGGCCGCCAGTGTGTCGACCAGGTTCGTATCGAACGGGCGGCTCGCCGGGGCGAGTACCAGTTCGACGCCGGGCAGGTCGGCTACGAGGGGCTGGGCGGTGCCAAGGTATCGGCCGTCCGTAATGAGCCAGAAGCGATCCGCCGTGATGACGACGCTGGCCGCCGAGGCGAAGAGGCCCGTCAGGTATGCCACGTTCGGCAGGGACGTGACCACAAGGGCGTCGAGCGGCGCTGAACGCATCTCGCGGCGCAGCCTTGCATGACGGGCAAGGCGCAGGGGCGCTGGGGCGACGTCGTTCACAACGAGGGGTGCTGCCGATCGTATTCGATCGCAGCAAGCCAGTGCTCTAATTCGGCCAGGACGAGCTGTTCGCGGCGTGCCTCGGCGACGCGTTCCGCCTCCTGGCGTTCGGCCTCACGCCGCTCCTGGTCGCGCCGCGCCGCTTCGGCCAGGGCTGCCTGCAATCGCAGTTGCTCTTGGCGCGCCGCCTCACGTCGTTCTGCTTCGACACGTTCTGCTGCCAGACGTTCCGCGTCGGCACGCTCGGCGTCCTGACGCTGGGCCTCGATGCGTTCCGCCTCAAGACGTTCCGCCGCCAGCCGCGCGGCTTCAAGACGCTCCGCCTCGAGACGTTCGGCCTCGACGCGCTCCGCCAGCCCGCGCGCTCTCTCCTGCTCTTCGAGCTCGCGCCGCTCGGTTTCGCGCCGCTCAGCCTCTACTCGTGCTGCTTCTGCGGCTGCAGCTTCGTGCCGTTGCCGCGCCTCGCGCTCGGCCTCCAGGAGTCCGGCGTGTTCACGAGCGACGCGCTCGGCCTCGCGCTGCCGCTCGGCGACTCGCGCTTGTTCGGCGGCGCTCTCCTGCTCGCGCAGTTGCTGTTCGAGCCGCGAAAAAGGATCTGAGTCGTCCGGACGAAGTTCGACCTGCTGTACAGGACTCGGCACCACAGGCAGCGCCGGTGAGGCGGGCTCCGCCGCCGATGGACGTCCTCCCAGTTGCTGGAGCAACGTGTCGAAGTCGAACAAATCCTCAATCTTGGTCGGCGTGGGAGCAGTCGCCGGTTTCGGCGTAGGCGGCTCGACTACGTTCTCGATGCGCGAAACGGCGCTTTCCAGTTCTGGGTCGAACTGCGCGAGGCGTAAGGCGCGCCGGTAGTACTCGAGGGCGTCGCTCAAATGTCCGCGCTGCTGGTGGACTTCGGCCATGGCGCGAATTGCCGGAAGGTTGTCCGGGGCTGAGTTCAGGACGAGGGTGAGCTCGTCGCGGGCTTCGTCGAGCCTGCCCAACTCGAGCAGGGCCCGGCCGAGCGTGACGCGCGCTGAGAGATAGGCCGGATGATGCGAGAGCCCCGCGCGGGCGATGTTGACAGCTTCTTCGGCGTCCCCGCTGCGCCGGTATTCCTCGGCGAGCTGCGCAAAAGCAATCGACGCCGGGTCTGCCTGGACCCGGCGTCGAAGCTCCTGAATTCGCGGACTCTCGTCGCTCACGCGACCATTCTACTGAACCGTGATCGAGACCGACTTCGATGCGGTCTTGCCGTTACTGTCGGTGATCACGACTGTCACGGCGTATGGAGTCGATGCCCCACTCGCCGTCGTGTAAGTGTGGCTCTGGATCGGGTTGTCCGACGTTTCCTCCACACTTCCATCACCCCAGATCCACTTGTAGCTGACGATCGAAGCGCCCGCGCTCGGCGTGCTGCCGGTCGCATCGAACACTACACGCTGGCCGATCTTGACCGTGGTCGCCGAGGCCACGAGTGATGCGGTCGCGCCACCCAGTGTGGTCACCGTGATCGTCTGGGACACCTGGCCGGTCGCCCCTTGATCGTCCGTGACCGTCAAGGTGACGGTGAATTGGCCGGCAGCTGAGTAGCGCTTGGTCGTCGTCACGCCGGTCCCGGTGCGGCCATCGCCAAAGTTCCAGTCGTAGCGCGTGATGGTTCGGCCAGTCCACGTGATCGCCGACGCGTTGAACGACACGTCAACATTCGTCGCGATGTTTGCGGCAGGTGAGACCGTGAAGCTGCCGCTCGGCTGCGTGACGTTGCCGATCGTCAGGTTCTTGGTGGTCGTGTTCTGGGCACCGCGCGCGTCGGTAATCGTCAGCGTGACAGGCACCGTATTGACGGCACGGTAGACGTGAGAGGCGGTGATACCCGTTCCGGTGCTGTTGTCGCCGAAATTCCAGGCATACGAACAGGCCGTTGCACAGGCCGTCGTGCCGTTCATCGACGTCGAGGCGTCGAAGTTGACAGTTTGGAATGCCTGCGGCGCAGCCGGGTTGACCGTGAACGCGGCCACCAGCGCTGGATTCGTCGGCAGGATGACTCCGAGCGGGACCACCCTGAGACTGAGCGAACGCACCGCCTCGTTATTGAAGTCCCCGTTGCTCGACGGCGTCACCATGATTTCCAGTGTCGTCGGCACCTGGCCGCCCGCAAGCGGCGATGCGTTCGGTGCGGTGTAACGGATCGTCGAGGGGGTGACCAACTGCTTCGTGCTCAGGGAACCGAAGTCCTGCGCGACCTTGTTCACGTAGATCTGCGCCTGCAGAGGCATGTTCAGTGACTGGCCGCTGGGACCAATCGCCGTGATGCGGATGTCGGTAAAGTCCACGCCGTTCTGCGTGAGCGTGTCGCGGTCCGCAGACATGAGGATCTGCTGCGCAAACGTCGACGGTCCCGCCAGAGGCGGCGCTTCGACGTCCTTGACCGTGCACGCGCCGGTCAGCGTCGCCAGGCTAACGAGTGCTGTGAGTGCTGTTCTGATTCGCATGACTCTGTTCCCGTTGTCTCAACCGCTGAAATCTGCGAAGTGGATGTCCATCTGCGTTTCGGCCTTGATCTCGTTGCCGTTCTGGTCACGGCCGTAGATCGTGATCATGGCAATCACGTCGAGGTAGCGCAGTCCGCCGCCGCCCACGATGGAGCTCAGGGGCGGTTCACGCTTCGCCTGGTGCCGCACGATCTCGAATGACGGCGCGAACGAGCCGCCAAGGAACAGCGTGCCAGCAAGGGCTCCGTCGAACGCATACGGGACGTCCACACCCGGAGTGTTGCGGCCGTCGGTGCGGCGATACTCAACGTGATAGCGCGTCAGCGTGACGGCGTTCATCGTGGACGGCGTCGCCGTCGGGTTCTTCTGGTCGATCTGCATGTCGACGGTCACGTTGTCGTTCCACACCGTGCCATCGTCGGCCCGCACGTCCGACAAGAGGAACGCCGAGGTTGAGCCCGGCGTGTTGCCGTTGGCGGCCGCGACCGTGTTGACGATGATGTACACCGGGGACCGGCCCGTGCGGAGCAACTCCCCTCCACACGACACGCTCGAGATCAGGCAGATCGCGGCCATGGTTGACCGCATCACAGTCGACGAGAAATGTGTGCTCATGGACCCTACTTCGCAATCCGCGGCGTAATGAAGATCAGCAGCTCACGGCTGTCTTCATTGCGCAGCTCGTTTCTGAAAAGCCAGCCGAGCAGCGGCAGCCGGCTGATGACCGGCGTGCGATCGGCGCTGTTCGATTCCTGTCGGGTGTAGATGCCGCCGATGACCGTCGTCTCGCCGTCGTCCATCAGCACCGAGGTGACGGCTCGTTGCGTGTCGATGGCAGGGATCGGCTGCGCGGCCGTCACCTTGTCGTAGTTGGGCGCGGCCTTTTCAACGAAGATCTTCATGATCACCGTGTTGGCAGCCGTGATCTGCGGCGTCACGCGGAGAGTGAGCGCTGCGTCCTTGAACTGCACGGTGACCGTGTTGTTCGAGATCACCTGGATGGGAATCTGCGAGCCCTGCGTGATTTCCGCCTCGACGTTGTTCTGCGTCGCGACGCGCGGAGTCGACAGGATGCGTCCTTTGCCGTCGCGCTCGAGCGCCTGGAGCCGGATGCTGAGATTGAGCGCGCCATTCAACGACCCAAGGGCAAGCGTCGCCGCGGATGGATTCGCGATGTTTGTCGCCGGCGTGCCGGCCTGCAGGTTTCCGCTGCTCGGGAATGCCAGGCCGGTGCTTGTGCCGAGTGAGGGATCGACCTTCCCGCCGAAGCCCCACTGGATACCCAGCTGACTCGCTGCCGTGCGTGTCAACTCAACGATACGCGCTTCGATCTCCACCTGCGGCTGCGGACGGTCGAGGGCGCGCACCAGGTCGGACGCGCTCGACAGGCGGTCCGCGAGATCGCGGATGATGAGGGTGTTGGTGCGGGCATCGACCTGCACATCACCGCGCGCCGACAGCGTGCTTCGCGTGATCACCGGCACGAGGTCGGCGGCTTTCGCATAGCTGACCGGCACGGTGAGTGTGCGCAGTTCGCCGGCGAGCGCTTGTGCTTCCGACAGCTTCCGCCGCTCTTCGTTCTCCTGCGCCAGCACGGTGAGGGGAACGATGCGCACGATGTTGCCCTCCACCGAGTAGCCAAGCTTGTTCGCGCGCAGAATGATGTCGAGCGCCTGATCCCAGGGCACATCCTTCAGCGACACATCCACGGTGCCCTGGATCGACGGGTCGATGACGATGTTGAGGCCGTTACTGATCTCGGCGAACGTCCGCAACACGGCGCGCAGGTCGGCCCCCTGGAAGTCGAGCGTCACCGGGTCACCGGTGAACTGGCGCTGGCCCTGAGACGTTTGCGCCTGCTGCAGGGACATCGGCGCGAGCGTCTGCGCCGGCGGTGGCGCGATGGATGGCGCCGGCACCGGGAGCGGTGCGGTGCTGATCGGCGCAGAGATGGCCGGCGCTGCCGCTGCGGCCGCCATCGTCGGCGACGTCGCAGCGGGTGCGGGTGCTGGCTGAGCGACGACTGGCGTCTCTTCCTTCAGCTCCACGGGTTTGGGCGTCAATGCCGCTGGAAGATTCGCCGCTCGTGCTTCCGCAGGTCGCGGCTCCCGCGACTCGCTGCCGGTGATTGACTTGAACAGCACGCGCAAGTCGTCGCCGATCTGCTCGACGGTGTACGGCAACATTTTCGCGAGGTCGATGACCACGCGTGTAATCAACGGCTCACGGCTGTTGGTGGCGACGCGCACCCGGTCGACCGCGGTGCTCTTCACGTACGTCAGCGACGGAGCCGATCCTTTTGCAACACCGTGGAAGTCCAGGAGCACGCGCGGCGGCAGGTCCCTGACTTGCTCGACAGACGTAGCGCTGAGCGGTCCGTTGCCAGACAAGGTGATCGCGTAGCCGCTGTCGATCTTGGCGTAGCGAACGGATCGCAGTTCGGTCGCCACTCGCCGTTCAACCCCCGCCGTGCTCTTGGCGGGCTCAGGCAGGGCGGAGCGAACCGGCGCGGCAATCAGGGCGGGCGGCTTCAGCGCAGCGCCCGCGGCACCGAGCTCAACGACGATAGTGTTCCGCGAGGCGCGCACGCGGGGCGTGAGCACGCGATCCAGCGACAGTCGCACGCGCGCCACTGGCGCGCCGTCGGGCGCGGTGGCCGTCTCCACGCGCACGGCACTCACCGGTGAAGCCATCGCGGTGCTCGGCTTTTCCATCGAGCCGGTGCTGACGTTGCGCAGATCCACCAGTAACGTCAGCGGATCGGGCTGGCTGGTCAGGTACGCCACCGGCTCGCTGGCCTCGATCAGCACCGTGCTGACCGCGCCGTCGACGCGGGACGAGATGGATTTCAGCGCTGGAGTTTCAGCTGCGCCGCTCGCATACGGGGTACTCGACGCAAACAGCAGCGCGAGCGCCGTCACGAGGGGCGCAATTGATACCAGTCGGGGAATGCGACCGTGCATCACTTGACCTCTTCTCCGCCGCGCAGGAGCTTGCGCACTTCGCGCTGCTTCTCGAGCGACAACGGGTCGTTGACTTCCTGAAGAATCACGACCGCCGCGGCGGTCACCGACCGAATCACCCCATCCGCCAGCTTGTCGCCGGCGTGCACCGTATAGACCTTCTTGTCCGGGCCCGCGACCATCGCGACGTACTGCCCCCGCGCGAGCACGATGCCGCGCACGGTGATCTCGCTCGTGAGCAGGCCAGGCAGGCCCTCCGCGCGCTTGGCCGTCACCGCACCCGTTGCGGCCTTGCCTTCGTTGCCGCGATTCACCAGGCTCACGAACGGGTCGCGACGCCCCTGCGGCTGATATTCGTAGTTTGGCGGCGGCGACGGCAGGTCAGGCTTGACGGCCTTGGGCGACGCGTTGGCCGGTGCGGCCGGCGCACCGGGCGCGGCCTTGGGTGCCGGTTGGGCCGCAGGCGCCTGCGCCAGCGCGGGCGCCACGGACACCGCCAGAACCACGGCCAGGTTTCGCAGTACGCGGCGAGTCGTCATGGCTTCTTCGCCGGGCCTTTCTGCGCCGGGTTCGCGGCGGCCGCTGCTGGCTCGACGAACACGAACGTCGTCGCCGTGGCGCTGATCTTGACGCTGGCGCCGGGCGTAGGCGGCTCCTTCGCACTCATGGCCAGGTTGCTGATGTTGATGATGCGCGGGAACTTGCTGACGCGGTCGAGGAACAGGCCGAGGTTGTGGTAGCTCCCCTCCAGCTGCAGGCTGATCGGCCACTCGGCGTGCATCTCGCGCGTCGTGATCGCCTGCGGGCGGAAGTTGAGGATCTGCAGGTTGGACTGCGTGGCCAGCGTTTGCACGCGGCGCAGCAGATCACCGGCATCACGCTCGTCCGGGAGAATC
>CAZBYY010000160.1:0-8204 GCA_964495855.1 uncultured Acidobacterium sp.
ACCTCGAACAGATTCTTCGCGAAGAACGCGATCGGTTGGACCCGCGGACCGTGCTGATCATCGAGCGCAACTTGAAAGCCATTGACGATGCCATTACTGAAGCGAGGACGGCGTTGAACAACGACCCGGCGAATCCATTCTTGAACTCTCATCTCGCGGACGCGCGCCGGCGCAAGCTCGAACTGCTGCGCCAGGCGACGAGTCTCGCGTCAACCGGCGGAGATTAAACGGCTATGCGCACTCGATTCGATTTGTTCGGAGCCCTCGCGCTCACGCTGGCGGTCGGCACCACGGCCTTCGGCCAGACCCGTGAGGCGTCGAACGATCAGCAGCAACCCATACAGGCCCGGCCCGGCGGCCCGGAAGCGGGCCCGGGCACCGAGAAGACGGTCGACGTGAGCAAGGGCACGCGACTCGTCCTCAGCAACCAGGCCGGTGAAGTGGTCGTGCGTTCGTGGGACCAGGACAAGGTCCGCATCCAGGCATCGGGCAGCTCGCGTGACACGCTGTCTGCCGAGATCGTGGACAACACGCTGCGCATCCGCACGGCCCGCGGCGGTGCCACGCGGGGTCCCGCCGGCCTGATGGATTACCAGCTCACGGTGCCGCGATGGATGCCGGTGAACCTGACCGGCACCTACCTCGAGGCCACGATTGAAGGCACGGCCGCGGAAGTGACTGTCGAGACGGTGCACGGCAACGTCAAGGTCACCGGCGGCAACGGCAACGTCTCGCTGCGCTCGGTCGAAGGCGTCATCACGATCGACAAGGCGCAGGGTCGCGTCCAGGCCACCACCGTCAACGAAGGCATCCGCATCACCAACTCGAGCGGCGAGATCAACGCCGACACGACCAACGGCGACATCTTCATCGACAACGCGCAGACATCGAACCTCGAAGCCTTCACGGTCAACGGCGAGGTCACCTTCAACGGCACCATCCGCGACAGCGGCGTCTACAAGCTGGGCACGCACAACGGCGACATTCGCGTCGGGCTCGGCGGCGCCAACAACGCCACCGTGTTCGTGCGCACGTTCCAGGGCGACTTCTCGTCGGACTTCCCCGTGCAGTTGCCGGAAGGACAGAACGCACGCAGCGGCAGCAAGCGATTCAACTTCACGCTCGGTAGTGGGAGCGCACGCATCGAGCTCCAATCCTTCGGCGGCGACATCGTCCTCGCCCGCAAGACCATCACGAGCCGCGACGACGAACGTCAGCGCCGCCGCCGCAGCTGGCCGGCTGCACCTGCTGTGCCCGCGGTGCCGCGCGTGCCGGCGGTGCCGGGAGTGCCGAAGCCGCCCAAGCCGCCAGGCGTGGACCTCGAATCGCTGGAGGCGGCGTTCAACCTGGCCTACGACCTCAACCTGCAGTCGCTCGACCTGCAGTCGCTTGACCTGCAGTCGCTCACGCGCGAGGTGCGGGAACAAGTGAACCGCGAACTCGGCCGGGCGCTGAAGAAACAGTAGACGCTACAATGCGTCGATGCTGATCGACGCATTGCTGCCTGAGTTCGACCGCGAAATGGGGCTGACGCGCCGGGCGCTCGAGCGAGTGCCCGACGAGCAGTTCGAGTGGCGCCCGCACCCGACCAGCGTCACGCTCGGCCGTCTCGCAGAGCACCTGACCGAAATGCCCCAGTGGGCCGCCGTCACCATGTCGCAGGACGGCATCGACACGCCGATCGCGAAGGGCGACGACCACGTGCCTCCCTCGTCACGCGCAGCCGTGCTCGCACGATTCGACGCCAACCTCAAAGCGGCGCGTCCCACGCTCGTCGCGAAAACCGACGCCGAGTTCAACGCGCCATGGACGCTGCGTGTCAACGGCAAGGAAATGTTCACGATGCCGAAGGCGGCGGTGATGCGGAACTTCGTGCTGAACCACATGATTCATCATCGTGGCCAGCTCATGGTGTACCTGCGAATGCTCGGCGTGCCGGTGCCGTCGATCTACGGCCCGAGCGGGGATGAAGCCGGCAATTGATGATTCAGAATCTCTTCGTATAAACCGCCTTGGCCGCAGCGCGGCGATCGAGCGTCGTGAAGCGCGACGCCGGATCGAGCGGATCGATCCAGTTCTGCGTATAGACGAAGAAGATGTCGTTGCCCGGCTGGACGATCCAGCGGAAGCGCGACTGCCAGCCCAGCACCCGGGTGACCGAGTCGTACTGCACGTTGTTCACGAGGTACATGAACGGGCTGAACTGCGTATCCGCAACCAGGCGATACAACCGCGTCTGGAACCGGCCTTCAGCCAGATCGACCTTGTTCCATTCGTAATTGACGTTGAGCGTGACACCGGGCCGCGGACGAATGCCCATTCCCATCACCATCTCGCGACGCGTGCCCGACAGAAAGTCGCCCCATTCGACACGCGGCGACAGCGCGATGATGCGCTTGTTGGCGGTGCTTAGCGACAACCGGTAGCGAGTGAAGTGATAGTCCGATCCGGCCGGCAGCGTCACGCCGGTCGAGATGGTGAAGTTGTCCTCGAGCCGCTCGTAGGTGGGAACGACACTGAACTCTGCGTTATCGCCGCTGTGCAGTTCCACGCGAGCCGCGGTGATGTCGAAGTCGCGTGACACCTTCCGATTCGACGTGTCGGTATAGAGATCCGAGTCCCCGCCAAAACTAAAACGGCGGATGAAGCGGTTGCCCTTGGGCCGTGGGCTCCACATGAACCTGGGCTGGTATCGGCGGAAATTCCAGCGATTGAGGAACCCGACCTGCGGATCGACGTTGCGCCCGACTTCCATGAACGCAAAGCTCGATTCGACGATGTCGTTGGGATAGTTGATGCGCCCGCCATAGGCGAGGTTGTCGCCCGACTTGCCGCCGAACAGCGTCGTCGAGGAGATGAAGCCGGTGCCCTCGAGATTCTTGTTGCCGCGAAATGTCGACGTAGCAAGGCGGAAGTCCGCGCCAAGCGTTGAGCGCGTTGGCACTGTCGATTGGTCGCGGGTGGCCCGGCCGGTGTAGATGCCGCCGATGTACGACTGCCGCAGGATGCGGCGCCGCACGCGCAACACGCCGAAGTCCTCGCCGAGCGCACCGTTCTCTTCCCCGGTCCGCACGTAGAGCCCGCCAATGTCGAACCGCCCGGCCTGACCCGTCAACTTGGTGCCGCCGACGATGCGCTGCGGCTGGCCGTTGGCGTCGAGCCCGATCCTCCGCGAGAAGAACGCCGGCACGTAGAAATCGAAGAACGTCGCACCGTCGAGAAAGAAGCTGCGCTTCTCGGGATATTGCAGCGCGAATCGTGTCAGGTTGACCCGTCGCGCGTCGACCTCGGTTTCGGCAAAGTCAGTGTTGACCGTACCGACGGCGCGGAGGCTGGGCGTGATGTTGTAGGCCACCTCGCCACCGACGCTCAGGTCATTTTGCCGCGCGTTCGTCGTGCGGCCCGGATAGTCAGCCTGGTAGCCGGCCAGATACGGGCGCACTTCGACTCCATGGCCCTGCGTCACGTCTTTCAGCCCGACGAGCAGCCCGGCATTCGACATGCGGCGCAGGCCCTGGTTGCGCAGGTGCCCGGTCCACACCGATTCCTCATTCTTGCGGCGAACGGTCCGCTGGAAGTTCACGCCCCAGGCCGGCGCGTTCGGATCGAAGCTGATCGACCGGAACGGGATGTCGATCTCGATCACCCACCCGATCTCGCTGCGATGCACGCGCGCGTTCCAGATGCCGTCCCACTCGCGATTGTTGGTGCCGCCAGGCCCCATCAACGCATCAGCCATCAACCCCGACGGATTCATCTCGAAGAAGTAGCCCGTCTGCTGGTTGAAGAACGTATCCATCGTCCACATGAAGCGATCGTCAGCGCTGAGGAATTCGTCACGCTTGCGGGTGTTGCCGAGCAGCTTGTCGGGCTCCGAATCGCGGCAGACGACACCCATGTAGAGGTGATCGTTGTTGAATGCGAAGTGCACCTCGGTTGCCTCGGTGGGCGTGCCGCCGAGCGTCGGGTCCTGCATGATGAAGTCGGTGGCCGGCGACGTGCGCTTCCAGACCGGCTCGTCGAGGATGCCGTCGAGCGTGATGCGTTCGTCAGGACCCAGCCGCTGCGCGACGACCGCTTTGCGTCCTGGTGGCAACTCCGACGAATTCTGGGCTTGCGCGGTCAGCGCAAGCGGACACAGCACGAGCCAGACCGCGGCGACAAATCGATGCATGCGTAAGCCAAATAGCTTAGCGTAGGATGGCAGGCGTGGCAGTCACAATCTACGCTTCGGGAATTCCGTTGGTAGTGGACGAGAAATTCGTCCGCGCGTCCGGACCCGGTGGCCAGAACGTCAACAAGGTCGCAACCGCGGTCGAACTCCGTTTCGACGTGGACGCATCGTCGTTGTCCGACGACATCAAGCAGCGGTTGCTCGCGCTCGCAGGTCATCGTCTCGCCGCCGGCCACGTGATCCTGATCGACAGCCGCGCGTTCCGGACGCAGGCACAAAATCGCGATGCCGCGCGTGAGCGGCTCCTCGCGTTGATCGAGCGCGCGTCGATCCGCCCGAAGTCGCGCAGGGCGACGAAGCCGAAAGCGGCGGCGCGCGAAAAGCGCTTGACGACGAAGAAGCTGCGCTCGGACGTCAAGCGGACGCGCTCACGGAAGCCCGGTCGCGACGATTAGGAGTAAGATGCGCGCGGAGGACGCCATGCCCGCATCCGTGTCGCGTCGCGATTTCGCTCGACTGTTCGCCGTGGGCGGCTCGGCCGCACTGTTCGCCGATCCAGCCTGGGCGCGGGAGTACGGCCAGCAGGGCTCGACCTTTGCGCCGCCGGCCGCCTCCGGCGAAGCATTCTGGAAATCCGTACGCGAGCAGTTCGTCATGCCGCCGGACCTGGCGGTGCTGAATGCCGCGAACCTCTGCCCTGCTTCCCGGCCGGTGCTCGAAGCGTTGAAGCGCGAATCGGATTTCGTCGATCGCGATCCGTCGGGCCAGAATCGCGCGCGGCTGACCGGCGAGAAAGAGAAACTGCGCACCACGCTCGCCGCCTTCCTGCGCGTCACGCCGGAAGAAATCGTGATCACGCGCAACACCAGCGAAGCCAACAACATGGTGTCGAGCGGCGTGGACCTCAAGCCGGGCGACGAGGTGATCGTCTTCCACGACAACCATCCGAGCAACCTGACCGCCTGGCAGGAAAAGTCGAAGCGCTTCGGTTTTACTGTGGTGGAGATTCCGCAGGTCAACCCGCATCCCGGGATGGAGCATTACTTCGATGCGTACAGGAAAGCGATCACCCCGAAGACCAAGCTGATCACGTTCACGCACCTCACGAGTACCGTCGGCGACCTGTTTCCGGCGAAGGAACTGTGCGCCCTCGCGCGCGAGCACGGCGTCATGTCGCTCGTCGACGGCGCGCAGTCGTTTGGCCTCTTCGATGTCAACCTCGCCGACATGTCGCCGGACTTCTATAGCGGCAGCTCGCACAAATGGATCTGCGGCGCGCGCGAATCCGGCGTGCTTTACGTGAACGCCCGCGCGCAGAAGAACATCTGGCCGGTGATCTACAGCGCCTATCCGGGTGCGGTCGGCATCTCGAAGACGATCGAAAGCTTCGGCCAGCGCGATGAAGCGACGATGATCGCGTTCCGGGAGGCGCTCGAATTCCAGATGAGGGTCGGCCGGCCGGCGATCGAGAAGCGGTCGCGCGAGCTGGCCAACCAGCTGATCAAGGGATTGTCGAAGCTGCCGGACGTGAAGGTGTGGACCTCGCCGAATCCGTCGCTCAATGCGGCGGTCGTGTCGTTCCTGCCCGGTTCTCTCAACCAGCAGAAGCTCGGCCAGGCGCTCTACGAGAACGACAAGATCGGCACGGCGGGCCGCGGCGGCCAGGATCGCGGCGGGTTACGCGCGTCGCCGCACTTCTTCAACAGCCCCGACGAGATCGATCGTCTCGTCGGAGCCGTTGGCCGGTATCTGAAGACCGGGGTGTAGCGTTACTGCGGCTTGACCGTCGGGTACTTGATCCCGAGCTGGTCGAGGTAGGTCGGGTACTTCGTCGGATCGTAGTAGTACTTCTTCATCTCCTCCCGGTACTTCTCGAGGATCGCCTTGTTCAGGTGCGTCGGCGGCGGCGTATCCCGGGTGATGAACGGCACGTACTTCACGTCCTTCGTCTGCACGTTGTTGAAGTAATCCCACGCGCCCTTCACAAGTTCAGGCTTCGTCAGCAGGTCGAGGATCGTCATTGCCTGCACCTTCGCGCCGGCGACCACGCCCTTATGGGCAATCGGCGTCGCGCTGGCGATGCCGCTCGACCAGTTGTGGCCGGGCAAGCCGGGAATGTTCGCAGGATACCGCAGCGTCACGGTCGGCATGTTCCAGGAGATGTCGCCGATGTCGTCTGAGCCGCCGCCCGTGTTGTTCTCGAGGTCGACGGGCTTGCCCAGTTCGCCAAGCTTCACCGCAAGACCTTCGATCGTCTTGTTGCCCAGCTCCTTCTGCAGCCCTTTCGCCAGCTCCTGGTCCTGCTCGCTCCACGTCGGCAGGCCGACCTTCTTGATGTTTTCGTACATCGTTTCGGCGACGACCTTGTTCATGTGCTGCGGATACGCCGTCCCGAGGATGCGTGAGGTGACCTTGGTGTTGGTCATCAGCGCCGCTCCCTCGGCCATCTTGTCGCCGATCTCAACCAGTTCCTTGATGTGCGGCTGATCGATCTCGCGGAAGTAGAACCAGATGCTGGCCAGGCGCGGCACCACGTTCGGCTGGTCGCCGCCATTGGTGATCACCGAGTGCGAGCGCTGCGACAAACGCAGGTGCTCGCGGCGATACTGCCAGCCGACGCTCATCAGCTCGACCGCGTCTGCCGCCGATCGGCCGCGCCACGGCGCGCCGGCGCTGTGCGCGGTCTCGCCCTCGAAGGTGTACTCCTTCGAGACAAGGCCGGTGCCGCCGCCCTGTCCCCACGACACGCCGAGGTTGGCACCGACGTGCGTGAACAGATTCACGTCGACGTCCTTGAACATGCCATCGCGGACGAACCAGGCCTTCGACGCGACAAGCTCTTCGGCGACGCCCGGCCACAGGATGATCGTGCCCGGCAGCTTATCGCGCTCCATGATGCGCTTCACCGCGACCGCCGCAATGATGTTCAGCGGCACGCCGGTGTTGTGCCCTTCACCATGTCCCGGTGCGCCCGGGATGATCGGATCGAAGTACGCGACGCCGGGTTTTTGCGACGACTGCGGAATGCCGTCGATGTCGGAGCCAAGCGCGATCACCGGCTTGCCCGACCCGAAGGTCGCGACCCATGCCGTCGGAATCCCGGACTGGCCGCGCGTCACCTTGAAGCCAAACTTCTCGAGCTGCGCGGTCAGGTACTTCGACGTCTCGACTTCCTGCATGCCGAGCTCGCCGAAGCTGAAGACGGAGTCCACCATCTCCTGCGCGAGCTTGGCCATTTCATCGACGCCCTTGACGGCATCGGCCTTCTGCGCAGCCAGCTTCGCATCCTGGCCGGCCGAAGCGCTTTGCGCGGAGGCGGGAGCGGCTTGTCCGCTACGCGCCGCAAGTGGCACGGTCCCAAGGGACAGCGCCACTACGGCGATCACTGCAAGTGCA
The DNA here is from genome assembly GCA_964495855.1 of uncultured Acidobacterium sp. GTDB lineage: Bacteria > Acidobacteriota > Vicinamibacteria > Vicinamibacterales > UBA2999 > 12-FULL-67-14b. The sequence goes on from CAZBYY010000160.1 coordinate 7,571, forward strand.
CGCTTCACTACTGCTTCTCCTGCTGCTGCGACGAGGCGGGACGCACCGTCGGATACTTGATGCCGAGCTGATCGAGGTACGTCTTGTACTTCGTCGGGTCGTAGTAGTACTTCTTCATCTGCTCGCGGTACTTCGCGAGCGTGTTGGTATTGAGGTGCGTCGCCGGCGGCGTGTCTTTCTTGATGAAGGAGATGTACTTCACGTCCTTCGTCTGCACGTTGTTGAAGTAGTCCCACGCGGCTTTGACGAGCTCGGGCTTGGTCATCAGGTCGAGCACCGTCATCGCCTGCACCTTCGCGCCAGCGACGACGCCCTTGTGCGCAATCGGCGTGGCACTGGCAATGCCGCTGGACCAGTTGTGGCCTGGCAGGCCGGGGATGTTCGACGGATAGCTCAAGGTCACCGTCGGCACGTTCCACGACACGTCGCCGATGTCGTCCGAGCCGCCGCCGGTGTTTTCACGATCCGGATTCGGCGCGCCGATCGGCCGAATGCGCGTGGCCAGTCCTTCCTGCGTCGGATTGCCGAGTTCCTTCTGCAGCGCCTTGGCGAGCGTCTGGTCCTCTTCACTCCAGGTGGGCAGGCCGACCTTCTTGATGTTTTCGTACATCGCCTCGGCCACGGCGCGATTCAT
>CAZBYY010000161.1:0-8181 GCA_964495855.1 uncultured Acidobacterium sp.
AGACACTGCCGCTCGCGCAACTCATCAAGGAAGCCGAAGAGCACCCGGAGCGCTTCAGCCCCAACGTGCTCACCCGCCCGATCGTGCAGGACACGGTATTCCCGACGATCTGTTACGTGGCGGGGCCGAATGAACTGGCCTACCTCGGCCAGCTCAAACAGGTCTACGCGCACTTCGGCGTGCCGATGCCGCTGATGTATCAGCGCGGCACCGCGACGCTCGCCGATTCGGCGACAGTTCGCTTCCTGACCAAATACGACCTGCCGCTCACCGCGTTACGCGCGCAGGATGAATCGACACTGAACCACCTGCTCGAACATCAGCTGCCGCCGACGGTGGAGCATGCGCTCACGGCCGTGTCGTCCCTGATCGAGGAGCGCATGCACGCGGTCGCTGCCGCCGTGCCGCAGATCGATCCGACGCTCGAAGGCGCGGTGAAGTCTACGCTCGGCAAGCTGCAGCACGAGGTGCACACGCTGCACAACAAGGTGATCCAGGCGGCCAAGCGGCGCGACGATACGTTGCGCCGCCAGTTCCATCGCGCGCAGTGCCTGACCTTCCCCCAAGGGCACCCGCAGGAACGTGAAATCGGCTTTGTGTGGTTCCTGAACCGCTACGGGCCGGCGCTGGTGGATCGGCTGATGGACGAGTTGCCGCTCGCCATGGGCCACCACTGGATTTTGACGATCTGACGTTGTCAGTAAACAGTTAACAGTTACCAACGTGCCGAAGAAAAAGGCGGCCGCCGGCTGGCGTTTGCGCCTGCCGCGGCTGAAATGGCCCAGGTTCCTGGCGCCGTACAAGGGCCGGATTCTGATCGGCCTCGGCGTGACCGTTGTGGTCATGCTGGGCGCCGTGACGTATCTGTTCGTGTCGTACGGGCACATCATCGATGCGCGCCTGCACGGCGAACGCGAACGCGCCGTGCCACGCGTCTTCGCCCGGCCACTCACGTTGCAAACCGGCCAGAACCTGAGCCAGGCCGAGCTGATCGCTCGCCTCAACGACATCGGCTACACGCAGCGCTCGCGCGTCGAACGCGCGGGAGACTTCTCTGTCGAGCGCAATACCGTCATCCTCGTGTCGCGCGGCGGCGATCAGAAAGGCAAGCCGGTCACCGTCGTCTTCCCCGAACCGCCGGTGGCGCGACGCAAAGGCGGCACGCCCCCGCCGCCAGGGCCCCAACGCATCCGCCAGATTCACGTGGTCGACAAAGACGTCGATCACCTCGCGCTCGATGCTCCGCTGCTGACGGCGCTGATGACGGGCTCCCGCGAGAAGCGGCGCCGCGTCGCCCTCGAGGAGATTCCGCCGCGCATGCGCGAGGCCGTGCTGGCCATCGAAGACCGGCGCTTCTTCTACCACCCCGGCATCGACCCGATCCGGATCATCGGTGCCATGCTCACCAACATCTTCGGCAACAAGCCGTACCTGGTCGGCGGCAGCACGATCACGCAGCAGCTCGCACGCAACTTCTTCCTCACCGACCAGATGCTCGAGGAGCAGCAATCGCGCCAGCGCTCGTATGCGCGCAAGGTGCGCGAACAGTTCATGTCGCTCGTGCTCGAAGCGAAGGCGACGAAGAACGAGATCCTCGAGCTGTACCTCAACGACGTCTATCTCGGCCACCGCGGATCGTTCGCGCTGCACGGCGTGGCCGAGGGCGCGAAGATCTACTTCGCGAAGGACGTCCGCAACCTGACGCTCTCGGAATCCGCGCTGCTTGCCGGCGTGATCCAGTCGCCGCAGGTGCATTCGCCCTTCAACAATCCCGAGCGCGCGCGCGAACGGCGCAACGTGGTCCTGCGCGCGATGGCGGATGCTGGTTACATCAGCGCCGATGCCGCAGAGCGCGCCTCGAAGGAGCCGATCGCCGTCGTCGCCCGTTCGGTCGACAACGAGGCGCCCTACTTCGTCGACTACGTCGGCGACCTGCTCGACAGCGAATTCCCCGGCGCGATCGGCAAGCCGGGCGAGCTCGACATCTACACGACACTCGACCTCAACCTGCAACGCGCCGCGCAGGAGGCGCTGCGGGCCGGCATTGCCAACGTCGATACCATCCTCGCGCGCCGCAAGCGCGGGCCGAAGCGCGTCGCGCAGGCGTCGCTCGTCGCCGTCGATCCGCGCTCCGGGGACATCCTCGCCTTCATCGGTGGCCGCTCCTACAGCGAGTCGCAATACAACCGCGCCGTCAACGCGCGCCGCCAGATGGGATCGACCTTCAAGCCGTTTGTCTATCTCGCCGCCTTCGAGAAGGCCGCCGACGATGGCACGGGTGACATCACCCCGGCCACGATCGTCGTTGACGAGCCGATGACGTGGACGTTCGGCAATCAGGAGTACTCGCCGAAGAATTACGACGGCGAGTACGACGGGCCGATCACGCTGCGGCGCGCGCTCGCGATGTCGCGCAACATCGCCGCGGTCAAGGTCGCCGAACAAACCGGATACGAACGCGTCGTCGCGCTGTGGAAGAAGCTCAAGCTCGGCGTCCCCGACCAGGTGAAGCCGTACCCCTCGCTCGCGTTGGGCACGGCCGAACTGACGCCGCTCGAAGCCGCCGAGGCGTATACGCTCTTCCCCAACCGCGGCACGATCCGCAAGTTGCACGCGATCAGCGAAATCACGAGCGGCGAAGACGTGATGAAGCCGAAGGTGGAAGCGGGACCGAGCGTGGCGCGACCGGCAACGGCGTACCTCGTCACCAACATGATGCGCAGCGTCATCAATGAAGGCACCGGTGCATCGGCGCGTACCAACGGCTTCACCGCCGATGCCGCCGGCAAGTCCGGCACGACCAACGACCTTCGCGATGCCTGGTTCGTGGGCTTCACGCCCGAGTTGCTGACGGTGGTCTGGGTCGGGCTGGATGACAACCAGCCGCTCGGCCTGAGCGGCGCGCAGGCGGCTCTGCCGATCTGGACGGCGTTCATGAAGAACGCGGTCGCCGGACGAACCTCGTCCTCCTTCGACGCGCCGGACGGCGTCAGCTTCGTCGAGATCGACAAGGACACCGGCAAGCTCGCGACGCCGCAGTGCCCCCGCGTGGCCAACGAAGCGTTCCTGTCCGGCACCGAACCGCTCGCCGTCTGCGACCTGCACAAGGCCGGCAGCCAGTAGCGTTACAATCGCTCCAGTGAACCACGAAGTCTTTGCGGCGTTGGGCGAAGCGTTGTCGCGCGGAGAGGAAGCCGCGCTCGTCACGATCGTGTCTTCGAACGGATCGACGCCGCAACGCGTCGGCGCCAAGATGCTCGTCTTCGGCGATGGCCGCATCGTCGGCACGGTCGGCGGCGGCTGTTACGAGCACGACGCGATCGGCAAGGCGCGCCAGGTGCTCGAAACGCGCAAGGCGACGACCGTCAAATACGATCTCAATGACGACTTCGCTGAAGAGACCGGCCTGGTCTGCGGCGGGCAGATGGAAGTCTTCATCGAGCCGATTGAAGCCTCACCCGCCGTCTACATTTTCGGCGCCGGTCATGTCGGTTACTACCTGGCGAAAATGGCGCACGAGGCCGGGTTCGGCGTGCACGTCATCGACGATCGTGCCTCCTTCGCAAACAGCGAGCGCTTTCCGTTTGCCGCGTCGGTCATCGTGGACGACATCCCGCAGTGGCTCGCGAACACGTCGTTGCCGGCCACGGCGTACGCGGTGATCGTCACGCGCGGCCACCGCAACGACCTCGACGCGCTGCGCGCGCTCGCGCCGCGCGACCTGCGCTACATCGGCCTGATCGGCAGCCGGGCCAAGGTGGCGCGACTCTACGATCAACTGCTCGCCGAATCGCCGATCGACCCGGGGCGCCTCGAGCGCATCCACGCGCCGATCGGGCTGGACCTCGGCGCGGTGACGCCGCAGGAAATCGCCGTCAGCATCACGGCTGAATTGATCGCGGTGCGCCGCGGCAAGGCCGACGCGCTCAAAGCCGCTTCGCTGCGATGGTTCCCCAACCTCAAGGCCCTTCGCTAGCCGTCCGCAACGCCACTATCCTCACCATGAACGACGCCTTCGACGTGATCGAAGGTGACGTGCTGGTGCGCGATGGCCGGATCGTGAGCGTGGGCCCGTCGATCGCCGCCGCCGATCGCGTAATCGACGCGCGTGGCGGTTACCTGCTGCCCGGTTTCATCCAGACGCACATCCATCTCTGTCAGACGCTGTTCCGGGGCTACGCGGATGACCTCGCGCTGCTCGACTGGCTGAAGACGCGCGTCTGGCCGATGGAAGCCGCGCACACGCCGCACTCCCTGGCCGCTGCCGCGCGACAGGCGGCGGCGGAACTGCTTCGCTCCGGCACCACGACGGTGCTGACGATGGAGACGGTGCACGACACCGATGCCGTCTTCGCCGCGCTCGAACCGATGGGCCTGCGCGCGGTCGTCGGTAAGTGCATGATGGACGCAGACGATGCGGTGCCGCGGCGGTTGATGGAGAACACCGCGGCCTCGATCGACGAGAGCGTGGCGATCGCCAAGCGATGGCATGGGCGAGCCAACGGCCGGCTGCGCGCCGCGTTCGCGCCGCGATTCGCGGTCTCCTGCTCCCGCGAACTGCTGGAAGCGGTCGCGAAGTTGGCCGTCGAACACAACCTCGTCATCCACACGCATGCCTCGGAGAATCGCGACGAGATTGCGCTGATCAGGTCGCGGACCGGGCGAAACAACATCGACTACCTCGCTGACACAGGCCTCACGTCAAAGCACCTGTGTCTGGCGCACTGCGTGTGGGTCGATGAATCCGAGCAGGCGTTGATGGCGGAACGAGACGTCAAGGTGCTCCACTGCCCCGGCTCGAACTTGAAGCTCGGCTCGGGGCTGGCGCCCGTCGTCGAGATGCGCGCGAAAGGCATCTCGGTGTCGCTCGGGGCCGACGGCGCTGCCTGCAACAACCATCTCGACATGTTCGAGGAGATGCGGCTCGCCGCCGTCCTGCAGTCGGTCCGTCACCGGCCCGGCGCACTCCGCGCGCGCGACGTGGTGTGGATGGCCACGCGCGAGGGGGCGCGGGCGCTCGGACTCGAGTCGGACATTGGCAGCCTCGAACCCGGCAAGCGCGCCGACATGATCGTGGTCGATGCCAGCGGTCCCGACCCGTATTCGACGCTCGTCTACGCCTCCCGCGGCACCGACGTGCGCACGACGATCGTCGACGGCGAGGTGCTCATGGATGACTTCCGGCCACAGCGCTGGGACGCCGACGACATCCGCCGGGAGGCGCAGCAGGAGGCCAAGGCCCTGGCCGCTCGCGCCGGGTTGTTCTGAGCCGCCCGACTTGAGGGCCGCGCGGACCGCGTGTTACACTGCTTTAGCAGTCACAATGTCCGACTGCTAACCATTAAGTCCATGTCAGGCCCGGCTTTATCTGACCGCACGCGCCGCATCCTCGCGACGCTCGTCCGTTCGTATATCGAGACCGGCGAGCCCGTCGCGTCGGCGACCCTTGCGCAAAAGACCGGGCTGAATGTGTCGTCGGCCACCGTCCGAAACGTGCTCGCGCAGCTCGAGGAGATGGGCTACGTGTGGCAGCCGCACACCTCTGCCGGACGGGTCCCGACCGATGCGGGCTATCGCGCCTACGTGGACATGCTGCTCGAAGCCCGTCGATCATCGAAGGATGCGTCCGCGGTCGAAGCGCGACTGCGCCAGGAAGCCGGCGATGCGCCATTGATGGACGACCTGCTCTCGTCGACCTCACACGTGTTGTCCGAGGCGTCGAAAGGCGTCGGCTTTGCGATCGCGCCGCCAAACGCGCAAGCGATCTTCCAGCACATCGAATTCGTCCCGATCAGCGGCAGCCGCGTCCTTGTCGTGCTGGTGACGAGCGGCAACCAGGTCCAGCAGAAGACGGTGGACATCGGCGAATCGGTCAACGCCTCGGAGCTCGTGCAGGCCGCCAACTATCTCAACGCCGAATTCTCAGGCCGCAGCCTCGACGAAGTCCGCACCGGCGTCGCCCAACGCCTGCAGGAAGAGCAGGCGCTCTACGATCAACTGCTCGGCTTCGCGCTGCGCCTCGCCAGCAACTCGTTCCAGAACATCGATCGACCGGCCGCCGTCTACATCGACGGCGCGTCGACGCTGATCGAAGAGGTCGTGCAGCTGAGCGGCGTGGCCTCGACCACGTTGAAGACGCTGTGGCGCATGGTCGAAGAGAAGCAGCGCCTCGTGCGCATGCTCTCCGAATACCTCGACGGTCCCGGCCTCACGGTCGTGATCGGCGCCGAGCACAACGATCCCGATCTGCGCCCGTTCAGCATCATTGCGGCGACGTACTTCGACGGGCGCAGCAATGGCACGGTCGGCATCCTGGGCCCGACCCGGATGCGTTACTCAAAGGCGATTACCGCCGTCGACGTCGCCGCGATTGCCGTCGCGCGCGTGCTGCGCGACGTAAACTAAAGACTTCATGGACGATCAGAACCTGGATCCGCAAGACACGCCGGCTCCGGCGCAAGCCGCGCCCGACGCGAACCCGGCAGACGCTCTGCAAAAGGAGCGCGACGATTTGTACGATCGCCTGCTCCGCAAGACCGCTGAATTCGACAACTTCCGCAAGCGCGTGGAGCGCGATCGCAAGGAAATGATCGAGTGGGCCGCGGCCGAGGTGATCAGCGACCTGCTCACCGTGGTCGACGACTTCGATCGTGCGCTGGCCGCCGATGCGCCTCCCGAGGCGCAGCCCTTCAAGGCCGGCCTCGAATTGATCCAGCGGCAGCTCGCCGAACTGCTCAAGAAGCGCGGCGTCTCCTCCGTCGAGGCCCTCGGCGCTGATTTCGATCCGCACTTGCATCAGGCCGTCGCCTACGAGGAAGTGGCCGGCGCCCGTGAGGGCGAGGTCGTTGGCGTGATGGCGAAGGGCTACAAGCTCGGTGATCGGCTGTTGCGGCCGGCCCTCGTCAAGGTGGCCAAGGCATCGTGAGCAAGCGCGACTACTACGAGATCCTCGAAGTCTCGCGCACCGCCACGGAGCAGGAAATCAAGAGCGCGTATCGCAAGCTCGCGCTGAAGCACCATCCCGATCGCAACCAGGGCGACAAGAAGGCCGAGGAGAAATTCAAGGAAGCGGCTGAGGCCTATGCGGTGCTCAGCGACGGCGACAAGCGCGCGCGCTACGACCGCTTCGGTCACGCCGGCGTCGGCGGCGGGCCGCAAGGGTTCGATCCCTCGCAGTTCACCGGCTTCGAAGACATCTTTGGCGGTCTCGGCGACATCTTCGGATTTGGCGGCGGCAGCCGCCGCGCCGGTCCGCAGCGTGGCGCCGATCTGCGCTACGACCTCGAGATCAAATTCGAGCAGGCGGCCAAGGGCGTCGAGACGCACATCCAGATTCCGCGCCATGAAACCTGCGAGACCTGCCACGGCAACGGCGCCGCACCAGGCACGACGCCGACATCATGCCCGCAGTGCCGCGGCACCGGGCAAATGCGCTATCAGCAGGGTTTCTTCACCGTCGCCCGCACGTGCGGCCAGTGCCGCGGCACGGGCAAGGTGATCGCCAAGCCCTGCTCGACCTGCCACGGCGGCGGCACCGTCGAACAAACGCGCAAGCTCACCGTGAAGATCCCGCCCGGCATCGCTACCGGACAACGGCTGCGCCTGTCCGGTGAAGGCGAAGCGGGCACGCTCGGCGGCCCTCCCGGCGATCTCTACGTCGTCATCTTCGTCCAGGAGCACAAGTTCTTCCAGCGTGACGGCAACAACCTGCACTACAACATGCCGCTGCCGTTCACGACGCTCGCCCTCGGCGCGGAGATCAAGGTGCCGCTCATCGAAGGCGAAGACAGTTTGAAGATTCCAGAGGGCACGCAACCCGGCACGACGTTCCGCATGCGCGGCAAGGGCATGCCTGATGTGTCGGGCCGCGGCCATGGCGACCTGATGGTCACCGTGCAGGGTGTCACGCCCAAGCGGCTCACCAAGGAACAACGCAAGCTGCTCGAGCAACTCGCGGAGACGCTGCCTGATACGAAGGCCAAGCCGTCCGCGCGCGAAGACGACGACGACGATCGCGGCATCTTCGGCAAGGTCAAGGACATCTTTGGCTAGGACCTGGCCGGCGCTCGTGCTGCGAGCGAGCGCCATCGACGATTCCGAAGAATTCCTCTCCGCGGTGCTCGCCGATTTCTCGCCGGTTGCGATCCAGGACCTGGCGGAACGCCCCTTGCCGCCTGGCGG
>CAZBYY010000162.1:0-8179 GCA_964495855.1 uncultured Acidobacterium sp.
GATGAAGCTCGCCGATCTGCGCGGCGCCGGCGTGCCGGTGGCGGCGTTCGCCTATGCGCCGGTCGTCTCCGAAGCGATCACGCCGGGACAGGAAGGCGTCACATTCAGCGATGCCGACGGCCTGGCACACGTATTGACTGCCCTGGCGATGTCGCCTGATGCTGACGCGAATCTCGCACGATCGCGCGCGTGGCTGGCGCAGCATCCGCCCGAGCGCTGGGATGATCAGTGGCAGGCCACGGCTCGCGGCGTGCTGCTAAAATGACGCGCGTGGCTACGCTGCCGATCACCGATGTCGCCGCCCGCCTTGGACTCACACCCGATCTGCTCGAGCCGTACGGCAACGCGATCGCGAAGATCCGGCTCGAAACGCTCGAGCGCTTCCCCAAGCGTCGCGGCAAGCTGATTCTCGTCACCGCGATTACGCCGACGACGAGCGGTGAGGGCAAGACCGTCAACACGATCGGCCTGACCCAGGGGCTCGTGAAGCTCGGCCACAGCGCGGTCGCCGCGTTGCGCGAGCCGTCGCTCGGCCCCGTCTTCGGCATGAAGGGCGGCGCGACCGGCGGCGGCAAGGCCTCGCTCGAGCCGATCGATCGCATCAACCTGCATTTCACCGGTGACTTCCACGCCATCACCTCCGCCCACAACCTGCTGGCGGCGCTGATCGACACGCACCTGCATTTCGGCAACGACCTCCGGCTCGACGAGAAAGAGATCATCTGGCCGCGCTGCATGGACATGAACGATCGCGCGCTGCGGCGCATCGCGACCGGCCTCGGCGGACGCGAGAGCGGACCCGCGCGCGAGACCGGTTTCGTGATCACCGCCGCGTCGGAAATCATGGCGATCCTCGCGCTGTCGGAAAGCCGCGCCGATCTTCGCCAGCGCCTCGGGCGCATCGTCGTGGGCTTCTCCTACGACGGCAAGGCGGTCACCGCCGCCGACCTCAAGGCCGTCGGCCCGATGATGCTGTTGTTGAACGATGCGCTGATGCCGAACCTGGTGCAGACCAGCGAGGGCGCGCCGGCGATCGTGCACTGCGGCCCATTTGCCAACATCGCGCACGGTACGAGCAGCGTGCTCGCGCAGCGCATGGGCCTGCACCTCGCAGATTACGTCGTCAACGAAACCGGTTTTGCGGCCGACCTCGGCGCGGAAAAGTTCTTCGACATCGTGATGCCGATGTGCGGGCACGTGCCGGCGGCCGCCGCGGTGATCGTTACGCTGAAGGCGCTGCGCACGCAGGGCGGATCGCCCGACGGCCCGATCGAGCTCGGCTTCCCGAACCTGGCGCGCCACTTCGACAACCTCAAGCGATGGGGCGTGCAGCCCGTCATCGCGCTCAACCGATTCCCCGGCGACACGGACGATCAGTTGAACGAGGTGTTGAAGTACTGCCGCACGCTGGGCGTTGAGGCGGCCATTTGCGAGGGCTACACCAAGGGCGGCGACGGCATGACCGACCTCGCCGCGAAGATCGTGTCGGTCGTTGCCAATGCCAACGAAGACCGCGTCAAGCCGATCTACGTTCGCGAACAGAGCCTCGCCGAGAAAATCACCGCCGTCGCGACGCAGGTCTACGGCGCCGCCCGCGTGTCGTTCAAGCCGGCCGCCAAGTCTCGGCTGGAAAAGTTCGAGTCACTCGGCTACGGAAGCTTGCCGGTCTGCATCGCCAAGACGCAGTACTCGTTTACCGATGATCCCGAGCAGATGGGCGCGCCCGTGAACTGGACGTTGACCATCAGCGACGTCACCCTGTCGGCCGGCGCCGGCTTCGTGGTGGCCATCGCCGGCGCGATGATGCTGATGCCCGGACTCGGCAAGGTGCCCCAGGCGCAGAAACTGGATGTCGACGACCAGGGCCGCGCCATCGGCATGGAATATTGATGGAATACATGATCAAGCAGTACGCGCTCGAGCCCGGTGCGTTGGAGATCCAGTACATCGAGGAGTACTTCGGCGAGTTTCCGCGCCGCAAAACGGCAGCCGAGATCATCGAACGGCTGCGCGATCGCGAATCGCTGATCCTGATGGCGGAAGCGCCGCTGCCCGACGATCCGAGCGGGGCGCTGGTCCCGGTGTCCTACAAGGTCGTGCACGAGATCCGCGCCGACGAGACCATTCCCAAGCTGCGCGACCTCGTGCATCGGTTGAACGGATCCGTCGCGTTTGAAGGCCGCCGGATCCTCTACTCCTGGATCGGCGGCACGCGCCGCGACTGGAGAGGACAGGGACACTTCCGCGCGCTGACTGAAGAATCCGAAGTGTGGGCCATGAGCGCCGGCTTCCAGGAAGTCGTCGTCAAGACCAAGAACCGTTATTACGACATGCGCGCGGTGCTCGCCCAGTTGCAGTTCAACGTCGTCAAGCACGAGCCCAACCCGACGGACATCAACGAGTCGAAGGTCTACTTGAGCAAGTTGCTGCCGGCGGAACTGGCGCGCGGTCATCGCAGCATTCGAACCGTGGTGCACGCGGAATAGCGGACGACCTGCTAACCTTTGGCCGTGGCAAAGCCTCCGATTACGGCGTCGTTGACGTGGCAGGGCGATCTCAAGTTCACGGCCTCCACGCCACGTTCCACGATCACCATCGACAGCGACAGCACCGCAGGTCCATCGCCGCCGGAAGCCGTGGCCATCGCGCTGGCCGGATGCATGTCGATCGACCTGGCCGACATCGTGAAGAAGGGCCGCCACCCGCTGTCGTCGCTGGTGTCCAACATCACGGTGCACCGCCGCGATGAGCCGCCGCATTACTTCACGTCCGTGACGCTGCATTTCATCGTCGGCGGAGACGTGCCCGGGCACGCCATTCAGCGAGCCATCGACCTGTCACGCGACAAGTACTGCTCGGTGTGGCATTCGTTGCGGCAAGATATCGAGTTCCTCACCACCTTCGAGGTCCGCGCCTGAGTCCAACGGAGACGCCGCCGGCGGCGCGAAAGATCTACCTCGATTGGCTGCGCGGCGTCGCGGTGATCATCATGGTCGGCGCGCACGTCACCGATGCGTGGACGCGGCAGGAAGACCGCGGCCGCATGCTCTACATGTACACGGTGTTCGTCGCCGGCCTGGCCGCGCCGCTGTTTCTGTTTCTCGCGGGCGTGACAGTGTCGATGGCGGCGTCCGCGCGCGCGACACGCGTCGGGCACGCGGCGGCGGCGGCGATGGCGCGGTGGCGAGGCGTGCAGGTCTTTGGCCTCGCCTTCCTCTTCCGGCTGCAATCGCAACTGCTCGGGTGGGGCGCGATCGGCAATGTCCTGAAGGTCGACATCCTCAACGTGATGGGCATCGCGATGATGGCCGCCGCCGTGTTGTGGGGATGGGCGGCACGCCGCCCGGCGCGCATCGCGGCGTTTGCGATCGCGACGGCGGTGATCGCCATGTCGACGCCGCTCGTCCGCGAAGCGGCACCGTTGTCGATCCTCCCGGATCCGATCGAGGCCTACATCCGCCCGCTGCCCGGCCGCACCAACTTCGCGCTCTTTCCGTGGGCGGCATTCGTCGTCGCGGGCGCGATCGTTGGCGAGATGATTCACGGAGCGACAACGGTGATGGGGGAGCGCCGGCTGCAGGTCGCGCTGCTGATCGCGGGCCTCGGCGGCATCGGTGTCGCCTACGCGCTGTCGTTTCAGCCTTCCATCTACCCGGTTTCGAACTTCTGGACGAGTTCGCCGACGTTCTTCTTCATTCGCCTCGGCATCTGCGTCGCAATGGTGCCTCTCGCATGGGCGATCGATGGGTTCCACAGCATCGTGCGGGCACGCATCCCGGACCTGCCGCCGGATGTACCCGGGCGCGTCATGACGACCCTGGGCCGCTCGTCACTGTTCGTGTACTGGATTCACGTCGAGATGGCCTACGGTGGCCTCGCGCGTCCCGTCAAGCGCGCGCTGCCGCTCGAGATGACGCTCGTCGCCACGCTGCTGCTGTGCGCGCTGCTCTACGCCATCACGCGCTGGAAAGATCGAAAAATGCAGGGCGTGCAACTGACCGGCCCGTTCCGCATCCTCGCGCCCGTTCTCAAGTAATCAGAACGCGAACAGGTACGTCATCTTCGCAATCACCGCGCGTGACACCAGTGCGCCGCTGCGCGAGTCGTGCCGCTCGTTGTAGACGAGGTAGATGTCGCTGAGCGGACGGTGGATGATGTCGAGCCGCGCGTTCGAGCTCCACTGCTGCGTGTCGGTGTTGTACTGCACGAGCGCGTTCACGAACACCTTGGTGTTGAAGTAGTAGTTGACGCGGCCGGTGACGAGATGCGTCACATACGATCCCGATCGCAGGTCGATGTCGTTGATCTGGTCGTTGAGTGAGAGGTTCAGGTGCGCGTTCATGCGGAACGTGCCGCCGATCAGGTAGCTGCGGCGATAGCCGTCGTAGAACTCGCCATTGCCGTAGCGCAGGTTTACGTAGAACGGCGCGGCCGAGTTGCCGTTCATCGCGACGAAGTACTCCTTGAAGTCGTAGCGGCCGGGATCCACGTAGACCTTGCGCCGGCTGTTGATCGTGAACCGCTGGTCGATCACTTCGACGTTGGGGTTGGCGCCCAGTTCGAGGAACGTGCTGTTCTGGAACGTGAACGGCCAGTGCCAGTCCATGTAGCGCGATTCGAGCCCGCCGTCGTGGCGCTTGTTGAAGTTCTCGAACTGGATGTGCGGGAACGTTTCGCGGATGAACGACGGCAGCTTCTTCGAGCGGATGTGCGTGCCGAGATACCACTCCTGGTTGTTCACGTTCAACCGCGGCACAAACCCCATTTCGTCGTTGTAGCGCCCGCCGATCGTCTGGTACATCCCGCGGAATTCCCAGAAGTTGTCGCGGAAGCTGAAGCTGCTCTTCGAGTACCAGTCGTCGCCGGTGCCCGGCACGCGCTCGACCGGTGAGGCGCTGCGCGCGCCGGCGACGTTGACCAGGAAATCGCGGAAGAAGCGGAAGTTGGCGTCCGCGCCGAACGCGCGATTGTAGTTGCGGCCCTGCGGGTCCTTGTTCAGGAACATCACGCCGACATCGGAGTTCGCGAGGATGTCGCGACGCAGGCGCAGCGCCGTGAAGTTCGTCGACGGGCTCGCATCCTTCTCGCGCTGCTGGATGTTGAGCGCGCCGATGGACCACCCGCCCACGCGGCCGGTGATGCGCGACCCGGCCAGCAGCGGAATCGCATCGCCGCTCGACGAGAGGCCGATCTGCCGGCTGAAGAAGAAGATCATGTCCTGCGACTGGTTCTGCCGGCCTTGCGCGCTGCCGCCACCGCCACCGCCGCCGCCGCCGGTGTTGCCGGAGCCGAACTGGAACACCCCCGCGTTCTCGAGGAAGAAATCGCGCTTTTCAGGGAAGAACAGGCTGAAGCGCGTCAGGTTGACCTGCTGCTCGTCCGCCTCGACTTGCGAGAAGTCGGTGTTGGCCGTGAAGTCCCACGTGAGTCCGGTGGTCACGCCGTACTTCACGTCCACGCCGCCCGTGAATTCCTTGTCGACCGCCACGTCCGGCAGCTTGTTCAAGTTCACCAGCCCGTACGGCTTCACCCGGACGTTGGCGCCCGGCTTCAGGCCCTTCAACCCTTCGTAGGTGCCGGCCATCGATACGCGCGACAGCTGGTGGATGCGCCGCAGCGGCGACCAATAGCTGTTTTCATTGCGCCGGCGCAGCCGGCGCTGGAAGTTGATGCCCCAGGTCTGCAGATCGGCCGGGCCAAACTTCAACGTCTTGAACGGGATTTCGATCTCCGCGCACCAGCCGTCCTCGACGATGCGTGTCTTGACGTCCCAAATGCCGTCCCAGTTCGCGTTGTTGTCGCGGCCTTCGTTGGCCATCTGCGCATCCCACCTCGCGCCCATGGGATTGATCGCGAACTGATACCCGTTGCGCCCGTCGTGAAACGTATCGATCACGACCTGGAAGCCGTCCGCCGCGCCGGTGTTGTAGTCCTTGCGCAGCTCGTTGACGATGATCGCCTTGGAGTCGGGGTCCTTCGCAAACACACCGATGTAGAGCGCCCGCTGGTCGTAGAGCAGGCGCACTTCGGTGTCGAAGGTCGCCGGCCGGCCCTCGAGCGGATCGTTCTGGACGAAGTGCGTCGCCATTGGCGCATTCGCCCACGATGGCTCGTCCAGCTTGCCGTCGAGCGTGATCGGCCCTTGCGCTTCAGCCGCGACGAGGCGCCGGTCGTTCTTGGCGGTGGCGTAATCGATTACGGGTCGCTCCGGCGTTTGCGCGTGCGCGGCAACGGGGAGGCACACAAGGACTGCAACAGCAACACTGGCGAACTTCATCATCGGTAGTGGAATGTCATCGCCGGAACCGGTCCGGACGAGGTGCCAATTGTAAACGCCCGGCAGGCGGATCGGCCCCCGAATTGCAGCGATAATCCAGCCGATGCTCGAGACGGTCTTGCTCTGGCTGCTCGTGGCCTCCGCGGTCGCCTTGGCGATCGCTGTCGCCGGCTACTTCGCGTTGCGGTGGGCGTTCATGCGCACCGCCGAGCGCATGGCCCGCCTGATCGACCGGCGCATCGGGCAGGCGGCCGCAACCGCGTTCACGGGCCTTGCGCGCTTCGCCAACGCCCGGGGCATCACGCTCGATGATGCGAATCGAATCTTCGGCGAACAGATCGACCGTCTCGCGCGCCTCATGGACAGCGCAATCACCATCCCGATCCTCGGCCGGGTCGGTCTCGACGCGATCCTCGACCTGATTCCAGGCGTCGGAAACCTCGCCGGTGCGGCGGTATCCCTCACGCTGATCGCCCGGACCCTGCAGTACGGGCCGCCGCCGTCGCTCGTCTCGAAGATGCTGTCAAACGTCCTGGTGGATGTGCTTCTTGGCGCAATCCCGGTTGTCGGGCCCCTCGCTGACGTGTGGTTCAGGGCCAACGAACTGAACGCCAAGCTGATGAAGGATTTCCTGCTGAGCCGCGACTGACCGCCGATGCCGTATCCAGGCGGAACAGGGCCGAAAATACCGCGCAATCGCGCGCAACCGAACTCACCACGGAATGTTTTTGGTCAATTCAAATAAGTGCTTGTAATTCAGTTGCTTACAGGAAATGTAGGCGTCGTGTTCTTATCCGAAACGGCACATTTTCGGGCAAAAAACGTTGAGTGAGCGCGGCCGCCAACGATAGAATCCGACTCTTTGGACGGACTCATATGATCAGCGTAGCCGCTATCCGGATGCAGCAGTTCGGCGTGCAGTTTTACCAGGCCTCCCTCACCGCCAGTGACATCGACAAGCTCGTGCGGTTCGAGGTGCTGAGCTATCAGGATCAGGGGCAGGCCGGATTGCGCGGCAAGAAGAAGGGCGGACCCCAGTCGAAGATCAACTGGGACCTCCTCGAGCGGCGCATCGCCTCCAACGAGAAGGCGTATCAGCGCCAGATCATCCGCAAGAAAATCGACGAGCTGGTCCAGTACTACGAGCAGTGCCGCCAGGCGCGGGACCTGCCGTCCATTCCTGGCGCCGTCATCATCTCGTGCGACGAGAAGCTCGCGTTCGAGCCGGCCGAGAGCGGATCGTGGGTCGGCCGCTTGAAGGTGCCCGAGCGTGAAGGCATCCTGCGCGCCATCGACGGCCAGCACCGGCTGCTCGCCCTGCACGCCGACATCGATCGCTTCGGCGACGAACCGTTCACCGTGCCGGCGATCATTTTCGATCGCGTTCCGGAAGATCACATCGTGCAGATGTTCGTCACGATCAACGCGAAGCACACGCGGCTGAACGCCTCACACCTCGTCTCGTTGTCTGGCCGCCAGTTGTATCGCGATGAGGCGCTCGCCGCAGCGCATGACGTGGTGCGCGCGCTGAACGATCGCGAGGAGTCGCCGCTGTTTGGCGAGATCAAGCTGCTCGGCGTCGGCAAGGGTCGCGTCGGCCAGGCGCCGCTCGCGCAGGAACTGAAGCGCCTGTTTGCCGACGAAGCCGCCCTCGGCGGCGCGCGCAAGAGCGAAGAGTTCCGCGAAGACGCCAAGAAGTTCTTCGTCAACTACATCAAGCAGATCGCGAGCATCTTCGAGTCGGCCTGGCAGGGCCGCAAGTACTCGATCAAGTCGGCGACCGCGCTGCGCGCGTTCATTCGCGTCGCCCCTGACGTCATCCAGAAGATCGACCAGCACCATGCCGATCGCACCGACTATCGCGCCATCGGCCGCGTGATCTCGCCGTGGGGCCGCCGCATC
>CAZBYY010000163.1:0-8168 GCA_964495855.1 uncultured Acidobacterium sp.
CGGGAACTGCGCGTTCCGCGGCATTTCGGACAGCAGCTGCTGAACGCGCGCACGTATACTCACGAGTCAAGTATGTCCGGCGATCGTCCATCAGGCAACCTGCGCGGCACGCGATCTCCGGCGGTCGGCCGCCGCGGCATGATCGCGACCAGCCAGACGCTGGCATCGGCAGCAGGACTTCAGGTGCTGCAAAGCGGCGGCAACGCGATCGACGCCGCCGTTACTGCTGCTGGCGTGCTGGCCGTCGTCGAACCGAGCATGAACGGCATCGGCGGCGACCTGCTGGCCATCGTTCACGACGGCGCCACGGGACAGCTGCACGCGCTCGATTCAACCGGTCGTTCTGCGTACGCCGCGACGCCGCAGGAATTCGCTCGGCGCGGCTGCGCCGAGATGCCCGCGAAGGGCGTGCTCGCCGTCGACGTACCGGGCGTGGTCGAGGGCTGGCATCAACTGCTCACGCGCTTCGGGACGATTACGTTGGCGCGCGCCCTCGAACCGGCGATTCGCTTCGCCCACGACGGGTTCCCGGTCGCAGAGTTGATGGCCAACGAATGGCGCGACAACGTCGGCGCGCTGTCAGCGGATCCGCACACGGCGTCCACCTTCCTCCCCGCGGGACGTCCGCCTGGCCATGGCGAGATCTTCGCGAATCCGAGACTCGGCGCATCGCTCGAGCGCATCGCGCGCGATGGCCGTGATGCGTTCTACACCGGCGCGCTCGCCGAGGCGATCGTCGCCGACATCACACGGCGAGATGGCCTGCTCGAGCTTCGCGACTTCGCAGAACACGCAGCCGATTGGGTCGAGCCGATCTCGACGAATTATCGTGGCTTCGATCTCTACGAGATGCCGCCGAGCACCCAGGGATTCGTCGCGCTCGAGATGCTCAACATCCTCGAAGGCTTCGACATCGCAGCCATCGGACATAACACCTGCGACTTCCTACACCTCGTCGCGGAAGCCAAGCGGATCGCATTCGCCGATCGCGCAGCCTTCCTCGCGGATCGCGATCACATGCCTGCCGGCGTTCTCCGGTCGCTGATCTCGAAGGACTACGCCGCATCACGGCGTCGAGACATCTCAATGTCTGCGGCAGCCACGCACGTTCCGTCGCTGGACTTTGTCGGCCGCGATCGCGGCGACACGGTCTACCTCACCGCCGCAGATGGGCGCGGCAATGTGATCTCGTTCATCCAGTCGTTGTTTGCGAGCTTCGGCGCCGGCTTTGTCGCGGGTGACACCGGCATCACGCTGCAGAATCGCGGCGCCGGCTTCACATTGCAACCAGGTCACCCGAATCAGGTCGGACCGCACAAGCGCCCGCTGCACACGCTCGTCCCTGCCATGCTCATGAAGGACGGCAAGCCGCACGTGTCGTTCGGCGTGATGGGCGGCGACAACCAGGCGCAGGCGCACGCGCAGATGGTGATGAAGTTCGTCGACTTCGGCATGCACATTCAGGAAGCGGGTGACTCCCCGCGGGTGCGGCACATGGGTGACGAGCTCGCCGTCGAGAGCATGATCGGCGACGACGTGCGCCGGGCGCTCTCGGCGCGCGGCCACAAGATCCGCGACGGCCGCGGACAGGTGGGCGGCTACCAGGCGATCTACGTTGACCCGCAGACCGGCGCGCTGCTGGGCGCGTCAGACCTGCGCAAGGACGGCTGCGCCATCGGCTGCTGAGACGGGAATAGGGTGCCTGTCACCCATTTTCAACATTCAACATGCCCGAGGTTGAAAATGGGTGACAGGCACCCGATCAGAGACGGAAGCCGGATTTGAGCGGATCGTCGCCGTCGATCAGGAACGTATGCTCGCCGGTGATCCACGCCGATCCCTCGATCTCGGGCACGATCGCCATCCGGCCCTCGACCTCGACGCGCTCGACGACGCGCCCCTTGAAGGTGGTGCCGACGATGCTCTCATGCACGAACGGCACATCGTCGAGCAACAATCCCATGTCGTTCAACACGGCCATCACAGCGGCGGTCCCCGTGCCGCACGGTGATCGATCGACCTCGGCATCCGCGAAGATCGTGACGTTGCGCAGGTGCGCGTCAGGCAACTGCGCCGGCGCGGTGAAGATCGTTCCGTAGATGCCCTCGAGGCCGGCATCCGCCGGATGCACGACGCGACGAAGCTTCTCCACCTCGCGCGCGATCGTCATGCCCAACGTGCGAAGCTCTGGCAGGTGCGCCGCGTCGATCGGCACGCCGGCAGCTTCCGCATCGACGATGGCGTAAAACGCGCCGCCGAAGGCCACGTCCACCGGAACCTTGCGACCGCCGACCGGAACCATGAGCGAGGGCTCGAACACAAACGAGGCCACGTTGCGAAACGCGACCGACGACACCCGCACGGCCTCGCCGTGGTGCTCCAGGTGCGCGCGCGCCTGCACCAATCCGGCCGGCGTGTCGTAACGAATGTCGACCGAGGTCGGTCGATGGCTCGTCTCGCGCGTGCCGCCGGGCCAGATCAGTCCGCGCTCGATCGCCATCGTCGTCACCGCGATGATGCCGTGGCCACACATCGTGCTCCAGCCCTCGTTGTGCATGAACAGCACGCCGGCGTTGGCGTCGCGCGTCGACGGCTCCGTCAGCAGCGCGCCGTACATGTCGACATGGCCGCGCGGCTCCAGGATCAGCGACTTGCGGAAATGATCGAGCCGCTTCTGCGCCCACGCGCGCTTTTCGAGCATGGTGCGGCCGTCGGGCGCGGGCAGCCCGTCAATGACCAGCCGCAGCGGCTCGCCGGCGGCGTGCGCATCGATCGTGCGAATCCGGTGAATCACGTCTGCCAAAGAGTTACATAATCTGGAGCGATTGTGAGAGCGTTTTACTCCGACCATTTCGTGCTGCCGCTGCCGGAGGGACACAAGTTCCCGATGGCGAAGTATGCGAAGCTGCGCGAACGCATCATCGCCGAGTCGATCATCGCGCTCGACGATCTCCATGAAGCGCCGCTTGCCGGCGTCGATGACCTGCAACTGGTGCACGATCGCGCGTATGTCGACGCGGTCCTGAGCGGCACCGTCGCTCCGGAGATCCAGCGGAGGATCGGGTTTCCGTGGTCGCCGCAAATGGTCGAACGATCCCGTCGATCCGTCGGCGCGACGATCGCCGCCGCGCGTACCGCACTCGACGAGGGCGTGGCAGCGAACCTTGCCGGCGGCACGCACCATGCGTTCGCTGATCGGGGCGAAGGCTTCTGCGTCTTCAACGATGTCGCGGTCGGCATCCGCGTGCTGCAGCGCGACGACCACGCACGGCGCGTCGCCATCGTCGACCTCGACGTGCACCAGGGCAACGGCACCGCGGCGATCTTCGCCGGAGACGATTCAGTGTTTACGTTCTCGATGCATGGCGAGAAGAACTTTCCGTTCCGGAAAGAACATAGCGATCTCGATGTCGCGCTCGCGGATGGCACCGGCGACGAGGAGTACCTCGACGTCCTGCAGACGCACCTGCATCACGTACTGAACCAGTATCAGCCCGACTTCGTCTTTTATCTTGCGGGCGCCGATCCGTACGAGGGCGATCGCCTCGGGCGGTTGAAACTGACGATCAACGGCCTGCAGCGGCGGGACGAGATCGTGCTCGGCGCGTGCAGCCGAGCGGGACTTCCGGTGGCGATTGCAATGAGCGGCGGGTATGCTCCTGATGTCGACGCGATCGTCACCATCCACACGAACACGATTCGCACTGCCGCGAATCTGAGCTCAATTGGTGTATAGCCTGTGGCCCAGCATTTTCGACTCCTGAACGAACAGCAAGTCCACGCCCTCCTGCCGATGCAGGACCTGATCGCCGCGATGGAAGCGGCGCTCGCAAAATTCTCCGCGCGTGACGTCCTGCAACCGGTGCGCACGGTCCTCACGGTCGGGCCGACGAAGGCGTACTTCGGCGTGATGCCGGCCTACGTCCCGGCGCCGGCCTCAGGGGCGGGCGGCAGTCTCGGCGCCAAGCTCGTGACGGTGTTCGGGGAGAACCATAAGAAGAACCTGCCGTCGCACCTCGCCACGATCCTGCTGCTCGATCCCGACACGGGCGCGCTGCTCGCGATCATCGACGGCCGCTACATCACCGAGGCACGCACCGCCGCGGTGTCGGCGGTATCGACGAGGTTCCTCGCTAACCCTGGGGCGTCCACGCTCGCAATCATCGGCAGCGGCGTGCAGGCGCGCAGCCACCTCGAAGCGTACCAGCACGTACGTCAGCTGAAAGAAGTCCGCATCTGGTCGCCACGGCAGCGCAGCCGGGAACAGTTCGTCGACGACATGAGTCCGCACTCCACCGCGCCAATCATCGCCGCCTCGACCGCCGAGGCCGCCGTGCGCGGTGCCGACCTCATCGTCCTCGTCACGTCGTCACCAACACCGGTGATCGACGATGCGTGGGTGGCTGAAGGCGCCCATGTGGTCTGCGTCGGCGCGTGCCGGCCGACGCAGCAGGAAATGCCGCCGATGCTGGTCAAGCGCGGGCGTGTCTATGTCGACTCAACGGCTGCGGCCCTCGTCGAGTCCGGCGACATCGTGATGAACATCGAGGCGGGCCTGTTCGACGCATCGCACGTCCGCGGCGAGATCGGCGAGCTGGTGCTCGGACGAATCCCTGGCCGCCAGTCTGAAAAGGACATCACGATCTTCAAGTCCCTGGGCATGGCGGTGGAAGACGTGGTCGCGGCCGATCTCGTCCTCCGCCGCGCGATCGAGACCGGTTCAGGCACGGAGCTCGCGTTATGACGGACGAGGGATCAGGCATCGGTGACACGGGCGCGCCGCCGCGCAAGAAACGATCGTGGATCCCGATCGTCGTGGGCGTGCTGGTCCTGCTTGCCTTTGTGGCCATCGGCGTCATTGGGCTCACGATCAACTACTTCCGGCAACACATGGAGATCAGCGCATCGAGTGAAGGCGACGCGATGCGGCAGTTCGACGAGATCCGCGCAAAATTCCCGGGCCGGCAGCCGCTGATCCAGCTGGTTGACGGGCGGCCGCAATACGTCGCGGAACGGGCAACACAAGAGTCCGAACCGCCGATGCTGAATGCCCTCCACGTCATGGCCTACGATCGCAACAAGGGCCAGGTCGTGACGTTCTCGCTGCCGTTCTGGCTGCTGCGAATGAAGTCAGGCCCGCTGCGCATCAGCGCCTACCAGCAGGGTTGGGACGATCGCGGCCTGACGTTTCAAGTCGAGGACATCGAGAAGCACGGACCCGGCATCATCATGGACGCCACCGAACGCCGCGACGGCCGCGTGTTGATCTGGGCCGACTAGCCGAGGGCGAGAAAACGGCGCATCCGCGCGAGGAAGGTCCGGGGCGCGTCCTCGATCACCGGCGCGGCCGCAGACGCCTTCGCATCTTCAAGCTCGCTGCGGCGCGCCGTCACGATCGTTGATATCTGTTCGAGCAGTCCGGCGTTCGACGCCGCCAGGCTTCGAAACGCCGACGCGGTGATCTCCAGCACGTCCACGTCGTCGAGCGCCTTGACGGTCGCGGTGCGGCGTTCACCGGTCAGCATCGACATCTCGCCGAAGAACCCGCCGGCGGGCGTCACCGCGACTTCCTGCCCGGACGGTTCGAGCACGACCCTCGCGCGGCCCTTCAGCAGCACGAACATCGAATCGCCTTCGGCCCCTTGCCTGACAATCACTTCGCCGGCAGCGAACAGGTGCTCTCGAGCTGAGGTCGCGAGCGCGTGCCTGGCTTCGGCGCTGAGCGGCTTGAACAGGTCGACGTTGGCGAGGTTGTCGGCGGCGGCAGCGATATCGCGATCGGTGCGCAACGGCGACTCGGTCCGCTCGTACTGTACCTGGATCGGCCAGGGAATCTCGATGCCTTCCCGACGGAACGTGTACCAGATGTTCGAGCGCACTTGATCGCGAGCCACGCGGTCGACGCCGTAGTCCTCAATCCAGAACTGCGCGACGTAATCGACCGATGACGCGCCGAAGCCCTTGATGAGCACTTGCGGCTCCGGCGCCCGCATCACCAGCGGCGAGTTGTTCATCGCCTCGTGCATCGCTCGCTTCACGTCATTCGGCGGGACCAGATAGCTCGCGCCGACTTCAACCTCGACCCTCGTCGGTACCGTCGGCTCCGAGAAATTGAGCAGCGGCTCCTTGGAAATGACGCTGTTCGGGACAATCAGGAATTGCCCCGCCTTGGTGCGCAGCTTGGTCGCGCGCCAGGTGACTTCCTGCACCTGCCCTTCGCGGTCACCGATCTGCACCCACTGGCCGACGCGGAACGGCTTCTCGACTTGGATCGCCAACCCAGCGAACAGGTTGCCAAGCGTGTCCTGCAGGGCGAAGCCGATCACCACGGCTCCGACGGCCGACGTGGTCAGCAGCTGCTCACGCAACAACAGCGTGCCGATGACCATGAACAGCACGATCACCAGGAAGTCCTGGACGATGCCAGGAAAGCGCTCGGACGGGCGATCAGATTTCCAGGGGTTCGCGAGGAGGGCGACGGCGGCGTTGACGATCGCGAGGACGATCGTCAGCCGCGCCAGCGCAGACAGCAGGACTACGTCGCCGAGACCTTGCCGGACGGCGACTTCAAGCAGGCCGAAGCCGAGAAGCAGCCAGGCTGAAAAGATCAGCCGGCCGCGAATGAAGCGGCCTACGGCAGCCCTCCCTCTTTCTTGAATGCCGCAATGTCAGCAGCGGCAATCTTCACCGCGACGATCGCCGGATTCGACCCACCCTTCGAATCCTTCTCGGGGTCCACTCCGCGGGCACCGCCTGATGCCATCACCGTCGCCTGCTTCTTTTCGCCGCCGCTTGTCGGCAGCATCTTCGACAAACCGAAGCGGCCCTTCTTCGGTTCCTCTTTCTTGTCTTCCTCTTTCTTGTCCGCCGGCTTGGAATCGCCCGCAAGACCGGCCGCGCCTGGATCCACCGTCGTGATCGACGTGATGGCCACCGGCTTGAACGTGATGTTCTTCGAGTAGCGGGCCTCGTTCGTTGCCGTGGCAGCAAGTTTCTGCGTGGCGATCTGTTTCGTCAGGCGATCCAGCCGCTCCTGCATCTCCGGATGCGATGCAAACAGCCCTCGCTTCTCCTTCGAATCCTTGTTGCGATCCTTCAACCGCGTCAGAAACGACACGAGCCCGTTTGGCGCGTATCCCACCTTGTTCGCAATCACGACGCCGTTTTCGTCCGACTCGTTTTCTTCCGCGCGCCCGAAGCCGCGCTCGACGATGTTGTCGTAGGTGGCGGTGACCGCCTTCTCCATCAGCGACGAACTGCCGGACAGCGTTTCGGAGGCGCCCATCTGGACGGCCTTGCTCTTCTGGATCGATCGCACCGTGTGCTTCTCGGTGACGTGGATGATCTCGTGGCCGAGCACGCCGGCCAGCTCCGCCTCGCTGTTGATCAGCGCCAGCGCGCCGCGCGTGATGTGCACGTAGCCGCCAGGCGCCGCGAAGGCGTTCACGCCGTCGGTGTCGAGCACGATGAAGGTCCACGGCAGGTTCGGCCGCGAGCTCGCCTGCGCGAGCACCGTGCCGACCAGGTTGACGTAGCGATGCACGCTCGCATCCTGGACCACGCCGTAACGCGCGCGAATGCGCTCGCTGACCTCCTTGCCGAGCGCCTGCTCCTCGGCGTCGGTCATCTGGAGGTCGCGGACGTCCTGCGCCTTCTTGGCAATCGACAGTCCCTTGCTGATGCTGCCGGGAAGCTGCCGCGCTTCAGCCGTTGGCACGGCAGCCGCGCCGACGCACGTGATCACGGACAGGGCAATGACGATGCGCTTCATGTCGGTCTCACCTCAAATATTGCGACGGGTGTGGTCTTGCCTTTGACGACGACGTCGCCGAGGGGATAGATATCATACCGCCCTTTCAGCGCCGCTCGCGTCGCCTCACTGATGATGATGCGCGTACCGTACTCCTTGTTCAAGGACTCCAGCCTCGCGCCGAGATTCACGGCGTCACCAATCACCGTGTAGCTCATGATCGATTCCGAACCGACATTGCCGGCGATCATGTCGCCGGTGTTGATGCCGATGCCAATGTCGAGCTGCGGTTTGCCGGCGGCCGCCCATTCGCGGTTCATGTCCTGCAGCGTGGCGATCATCGCAAGCGCCGTCTGCACCGCGTGCTCGGCATGATCGGCATCATCGAGCGGCGCGCCGTAGAGCGCCATGATCATGT
>CAZBYY010000164.1:0-8131 GCA_964495855.1 uncultured Acidobacterium sp.
CGAGATTGGCGATCGCCGCAAGGCCGACGAGCGGATCCGAGAACAAGAACGGGAACAGCCGGCCGTCGAGCGCGAGGCCGATCGCAAACATGATCGGTAGCGCGACCAGGAAGACGAGGCCTTTTTGACGCCGGCCCTGCATCAGATGGCCCGCGCCCGGCACGAGCCATGAGGTGACAACCACAACCGCAGGGGGCACCACGCGAGTTTACCTCAGGTCTTTTGTCGACACGGCCGCCACCACCGCGCCCACGGCGCACCCGAGTGGAATCGCCAGCAGCGCCCGCGTCACGTTCGAGCCGTCCCACACGCCGAGCACACCGGACAGCCATGACACAGCCGTCGGCACCGCGGTGATGGCGATGACTCGCAAAGCCCGCGCGGGGGTGAACGCGATTGGCGCCGAGTGGCTCAGCAGCCGTACGGCCCACCAGGCGAGCATCGCGACGGCAGCGCTCGCGTAAAGCCCCGTGCATCTGGCGCAGACCGGCAGTTGCTGGCCCATCCAGAAAAACGACCGCTCAGGTCTCTGGTGGCAAATCACGCTGCCGGCGGCATAAACGAATGCCATCGCTAAGTTCATCATTTACAAGCACTTATATTAATTCACTCCGACGCTTGTGAAATTTGGAACTTGCAAAGGGTCTCCGGCGTCTAACACCATTTAGAGTCCGAACACTGTTCAACTCAGGGTTAATTGATGGGTACAAAAGAACGACAGGATCGTGAACGGCAAGCCGTCCGCGATGCCATTCTCGACGCCGCCCGCGACCTCTTCGTCGCGGAGGGCTATGCCAGCGTCTCGATTCGCAAGATCGCCGAGCGCATCGAGTACAGCCCGGCCGCCATCTACAGCTACTTCGCGAGCAGGGACGACATCTTCCTGGCATTGGCGGCCGAAGGGTTTCATCGCCTCGACCAGAAGGTCAAGGCCGCCATGACGCACACCGACCCGCTCGAAAACGTGCGCGGCTGCTGGTGGGCGTTCTACGAGTTCTCGCAGGAGCAACCGGCGTACTTCGAACTGATGTTCGTGGATCGATCAGTGCCCCGGATCACCCAGCAATGGGAAGGCTTCGACGTCCTGCAGCAGATGCTCACCGATGCCGTCGGCACGATCCAGCTCGCCATCGATGCGGGCGCGTTTCCATCGACGCTCAATCCCAACGCCGCGATGCACATGTTGTGGGCCTCCCTGATCGGCCCGGCCGTCGTCGGCATCCGCCACCG
Source organism: uncultured Acidobacterium sp. (assembly GCA_964495855.1). Lineage (GTDB taxonomy): Bacteria > Acidobacteriota > Vicinamibacteria > Vicinamibacterales > UBA2999 > 12-FULL-67-14b. The sequence goes on from CAZBYY010000164.1 coordinate 1,231, forward strand.
TCTCGCGAGTGGCGAGGACTACGACGCGCTGGCGCGCGACGTGCTCAACTCCACCATCGCCGGCATGCAGGCCGGCGTCGCCACCACGTTTGTGTCGTGCAAGTGCCCAGAGGAAGGAATTGCGGGAGTCCCTGTTCCCGCAGGAGTGCGCAGTCATGAGTCGTAATCATTCGCCGTTTGTCGTTGTTGGTTCAGCCATCATCCTGTCGTCATCCTTGCTGCTGTCGGCCTGCGGGTCGTCCACCACGACCGCTGAAGCCGCGCCCGAGACCAAGGCCGCGGCCGTCAACGTCGTGGACGTGCCGGTCGTCAAGGCGGCCGTCGACACGATCGAGTCGTCGCTTGAAATTTCCGGCACGCTCGCCCCGCGCAGCCGCGTGGCGGTGAAACCGAAGTTACCAGGCACGATCGAGCGCGTCCTGGTTGACATCGGTGATTCGGTGTCGGTCGGCCAGACGATCGCCACAATCGATCGACGTGAGATCGACGCACAGGTCGATGCCTCCATCGCCGCCGTCGCGGTCGCAAAGGCGGCGCTCGACACGGCCGATGCGAACCTCGCAAGCGCGGTGCTCGAACACGATCGCGCCAAGAACCTGTTCGAGAAAGGCGCCCTGCCACGCCAACGGCTCGATGGCAGCGAGACGGCGCAGCGCGCCGCGACGGCGCAGCGCGACCTCGCCACCGCCAACCTGGCGCAGGCCAACGCGGCCCTTCGGCGTGCCCGTGAGGTGCAGGCCAACGCCACCGTCACCTCGCCCGTCAACGGCTTCATCGTCGAGCGCAACTACGACGCCGGATCGATCCCTGGCGACAAGCCGATCGTCGTGGTCGCCGACCTTCAGCAGATGAAGCTCGAAGCCGGCGTGTCGGAACTCGAAGCCGGCCGGCTGCGCGTTGGCATGAAGGCCCAGGTCGCGGTGCAGGCCAAGCCGGGCGACACGTTCACCGGCGAACTGGCGGCGATTGCTCCGGAAGTGGACGCCCGTAACCGGCATTTCCAGATCGACGTGCGCGTCCCGAACACCGGCCGGGCGCTGCTCTCCGGCATGTATGCCTCGGCACGGATCGTCGAGTCGACGACCCCGAATGCGATCGTCATTCCAAAGGAAGCGGTCACGACGCAGAACGGCAAGCGCGTTGTTCAGAAGGTGCAGGGCGACACCGTGTCACTCGTCGAAGTCGTCGAAGGCGCCACGGATGGCGGACGCGTGCAGATCGTGAAGGGCCTGTCGGCCGGCGACACGGTGCTCGCGGACGCGCGGAAGCAGCTCCCGTCGGGCTCCAAGGTTCGCGCCATCGCGGCCAAATAGGGACTAGGGATTAGGGATTAGGGATTAGGGACCTAGGAAACAGTCATGTGGATTTCTGATACCTCCATCAAACGACCCGTGTTCGCGACGATGGTCATCATGAGCTTCATGGTGCTCGGCATCGTCTCGCTGACGCGGCTCGGCATCGACCTGTTCCCGGACGTGAATTTTCCGTTCGTGAACGTCTCAGTGGTGTATCCGGGCGCGGGCCCGGAAGAAGTCGAAACGCTGGTCACGCGGCCGATCGAAGATGCCGTTGCCGGCATCAACGGCGTGAAGCGCGTCATTTCGACCTCGACGGAAGGCTTCTCGCGCGTCGGCATCGAACTGCGTCTCGAAGTGGATCCGCAGGCGGCCACCGCGGAAGTGCGTGAGAAAGTCGCGGCGATCCGTCAGCGCCTGCCGGAGCAGATCAAGGACCCGACGATCCAGCGCTTTGACGTCGCCGCGCTGCCGATTGCCACCTACGCCGTCGGGTCATCCACGCTGTCGTCCGACGCGATTCGGCGTTCTGTTGAAGACGACCTGAAGCCGCTGCTCGGACAGATCGACGGTGTCGCCGCCGTGGAAGTCAACGGCGGACAGGTGCGCGAGCTGCAGGTGAATCTCGACCCGCGCCGCCTCGAAGCGCTGAACCTTCCGCTCACCGAAGTGGCGCAGAAGCTCGCGGCCGACAACCTGGACGTGCCCGGTGGGCAGGTCCGGCGCGACGGCCGCGCCGTGTCGCTGCGCACCAAGGGGCAGTACACGACCGCCGCGGAAATCGAGAACGTCATCCTGCGGTCGAGCGGCGGCTCGACGGTGCGAGTCAAAGACGTCGGTGAGGTGGTTGACGGGTTCGAGGACCGCACGTCGACCACGCGGCTGGACGGCGTGGACGCGGTGTCGTTCTCGGTGCGCAAGCAATCGGGCTCGAACACCGTGGACGTACAACGCAAGATCGACGCGGCGCTGGCCAAGGCGGCGCCGACGCTGCCGCAGCTGCAGATCAAGAACGTGCACACCGACGCCGAAGGCATCATCGAGAACGTCAGTGACGTGCGGATGAACATCATCTTCGGCGGCATCATGGCGGTGCTGGTCGTGTTCGTGTTCATGCGCGACTGGCGATCCACCGCCATCACGGCGCTGGCGCTGCCGACCTCGGTCATCGCCACGTTCTTCTTCATGTATGTCGTCGGCTTCACCATCAACATGATCACGCTGATGGCGCTGTCGCTCGTCATCGGCATCCTCATCGACGATGCGGTGGTCGTGCGCGAAAGCATCTTCCGGCACATGGAGCACGGTGAGGACCCGGTCACGGCCGCCCGCAGGGGCACGTCGGAGATCGGCCTGGCCGTCATGGCCACGACCTTCACCATCCTGGCGGTGTTCCTGCCAGTGGGCTTCATGACGGGCATCGTCGGGCAGTTCTTCAAGTCGTTCGCGCTCACGATCGCATTCACGGTGGCGATCTCGCTGCTCGTCGCCTTCACGCTCGACCCGATGCTGTCGTCCCGCTTCGTCCGGTTCATTCCTGAGGAGGAACGCAACCGCACACGCATGGGCCGCTTCATGGAGCGTGTCGGTCACTTCTACGATCGCATCGACGTGCAGTATCACAAGCTGCTTGGCTGGGCGGTGAGGCACCCGTGGAAGATCATGGCAACGGCGACGATCGTGTTCCTCGCCAGCCTGTCAACGCTGGGTGTGCTTGGCACCGAATTCGTCCCTGAAGAAGATCGCGGCGAGTTCATGGTCAACATCGAAGTGCCGCCCGGCACCGAGTTCGAACAGACGGTGAAGTACGTCTCTGACGTTGAGAAGGTGGTCCAGAGCATGCCGGAAGTCCGGCAGATCTTCTCTACCGTCGGCGTCGAAGGCAGCCCGCTGAAGGCGGCACTCCGCGTGAAAGCGGGCAAGAAGCACGAGCGCACGCGGGGACTCCAGGCGCTGAAGGAAGACATGCGCACCAGGCTGAAGCAGATTCCGCTGCTGAAGCTGACCGTTTCGGATCCCGAATTCATGCAGGGCGCGCCGGCGCAAGCACCGCTCAGCGTCTACCTGCGCGGTGACGACATCGTCGAGCTGCAGCGCCTGAGCGAGGAAGTGGTCGCGAAGGTGAAGGCCGTCCCGGGCGCCGTCGATGTCGACAGCACCCTCGAGTCCGGACAGCCGGAGATGGTGTCGAAGGTCAACCGCGAGCTCGCAGCGGACCTTGGCTTCGACGTCGGCTCGGTCGCCATGCAGCTGCGCGGCATGGTCGAGGGCATCGTGCCGACGCGGTTGCGAGAGGGCGACAAGGAATACGACATCCGCGTTCGCCTGGCACCGGCGTTCCGTAACGACTTCAACACCATCAGCCGTACGCCGCTGTATTCGCCAAAGGGCGCCGTCGTCCGCGCCGGAGACATCGTGACCATGCAGCCTGGCGTTGGACCCGCCGCGATCGATCGCGAGCAGCGCCGCCGGCAGGCGAAGATCGACATCGAGTTGAACAACCGCGCGCTCGGCGACGTGACAAATGACGTGGCCAAGGTCATGGCCGGCGTCAAGCTGCCCCCCAACTTCGAATGGGGCTTTGCGGGCGACGTTGAAATGATGCAGGAGGCCGGCGCGGCCATGGGCCTCGCGCTGATTCTGGCGTGCGCCTTCATCTACATCGTCCTCGCGTCGCAGTTCGAGTCGTTCCTCGAACCCTTCCTGATCATGCTCGCGCTGCCGCTCGCCCTGGTCGGCGCACTGCTCGCTCTGCTGGTCACCGGCCGCAACATCGGCATGCCGGCAATGATCGGCGTCGTCATGTTGATGGGCCTCGTGACGAAGAACGCGATCCTGCTCGTCGACCTGACGAATCAGTTCGTGCGGGAGGGCATGAGCGTCAAGGATGCAATCCTCAAGGCCGGCCCGATCCGCCTGCGGCCGATCCTGATGACGACGATCGCGATGATCCTCGGTATGCTGCCGTCGGCCGTCGGCACCGGCGAAGGCAGCGGCTTCCGCTCGCCGATCTCGATCGCGACAATCGGCGGCCTCATCACCTCAACACTGCTCACGCTCGTTGTCGTGCCGGTGTCGTACCTCCTGCTGGCCCGCCTCGTCGATCGTGTGAAGGCGTGGCGATCGTCGGGCGTGCGCGTGCCGCAAGCGGTACGGGTCGCCGGCGTGATCCTGCTGGTCGCCATGCTGGGGTGGTTGATCTCGGCTTCGTCGGCGTTTGCGCAGGGCCGACCGCAAGGCCAGGCGATGGCGCTCACCTTCAATCAGGCGCTCGAGCGCGCGCTGTCCTCGAATGAGGGCTTGAAGGTCGCGAAAGAGCGCGTCGTCGAAACACAGGCGCGCGTGCAGGAGGCGAAGACCAGCTTCCTGCCGCAGGTCAATCTCGGTTACAGCTACCTGCCGGCGCAGCGCTTCCCCACGATCCGCATTCCTGCCGGCGTGTTCGGGCCGAACGAACAGACGTTCCAGGCGGCCTTTGCCCGCCAGAACAGCGTGCAGCTGTTCATCAACCAGCCGATTTACACCGGTGGACGACTGAACAACGCCTACGGCATCAGCACCTCGTCGCTCGACGCGTCGAAGCTCGAGCTCGATCGCACACGCCAGGAGATCGAGTATCGGGTCGTCGAAACGTTTTTCGCGGCGCTGATGAACGAGCGGGGTGTCGCCGTGGCCGATGAACAGATCCGCCTTTCGCAGAAGCAACTCGAGGTGGCGAAAGCCCGGTTCGAATCCGGAACGGTCGCCCGCCTCGACGTGCTGCAGGCTGAGGTCGAACTGGCCAACGCAAAAGCGCGGCGCATCCAGGCGCAGGCGCAGGTCGACACCGCCATGCAGGCACTGCGTGGCGTGTTGTCGCTACCCCAGTCGCAGGCGCTGAAGCTCGAAGGCACCCTCGATGAGCCGGTGATCGGCCACGAGCGCACCGAGCTCGATGCCGAGCTGCCGAAGCGGCCTGACCTGATGGCCTACTCCGCTCGCCGGCAGGCCGCCGAGTACGCCTCGAACCTGGCACAGGGCGAATGGAAGCCAAGCCTCGCCTTCACCGGGAACATGCAGTATCAGGAGGACAAGCTCGGCTCGCTGCTCGGGCGCGACCACCAGAGCTACACGTTTGGCGTCCAGCTGAACGTGCCGTTGTTCTCGGCGCCGGGTGCAGCCGCCCGGCGGGCGGTGGCTCAATCGCAAATGCGGCAGGCGGAGCATGGCTTGCGCTTCGCAACCGACAATGCGCGGCTCGAGCTCGAATCGGCCTGGACGGCCCTCGAATCGTCGACGGAAGTCGTGGCCACGCAGGAGAAGGCGCTGGAACTGGCGCGCGAAGGCGTGGCGATCGCCCAGGTGTCCTACGAGAACGGCGTGATCACTTCGGCCGAGCTCAATGACGCGCAGGTGCGGCTGCTGCAGACAGAGTGGCTGCTGATGCAGGCCAAGTATGCGCGCATCACCGCGGCCGCACGCGCCAAAGTGGCCGCGGGCGTGTCGTAGCGAAGGTGTGGACATGAGCGCGCAGGATCTCGAATACACCGCCATGTTGCTCGGCTCGACGGGCAACGTCGGCGGACAGATCCTGCGCCTGCTCGAAGAGCGCCCCCGCTGCACGAAGATATTCGTCGTGACTCGGCGGCAGGTCGCCGCGCTCGACCATCCCAAAGTGCAGCAACTCGTCGTCAACATGGACAGGTTGCAGGACGAACTGGCCACACCCGTCTCGCACGTCGACATTGCGCTGGCCGCGTTCGGTGTTGGAAAAGGCAGCGCCTCGATGCCGGATGACGAGGTGCGAAAGATCGAGATCGCCTACCCTGCGGCGTTTGCATCCGCAGCAAAGGCGGCGGGCGCGCGCGTGATGGCGCTCATGACGGCGGTCGGCGCGGATCCGAACGCCTCCTCGAAGTACCTCCGCAATCTCGGCGAGAAGGAAGCCCTCGCGCGGTCAGTGGGATTCGATTTTCTGGGGCTGTATCGGCCGTCAGTCATCCTCGGCAATTCCAATACGCCCGCCGCTCTTGGCGCGGCGATGGCCCTCGTAGACTGGGCGCTGCCCTCCCGACTGCATTCGATCCACAAGAACGATCTGGCGCGAGCCATGGTCATGCAGTCGGAAGCCGCGTTGCTCGACGTCACGAAGGCGGCCCAGCCGGCGCCGGCGCGCGTCAAGGCGCTCGAGTACGCCGACATGAAGGCGTTCTTCGTCCCCGGTGATCGCTGAACTCGGCGAATCCACTTTGTGATATAAAGTATGCGTGCGCATCGAGCCGCGCCAACTGGCCTCAGGCCTGGTACTGATTGCGCTCGCGGGCGCCCTCTTTACGCTGCCCGCGATCGTCTTCATCGGCGACACGTTCCTGCCTCGGCACATTGAACCCGCGGCGGCCCAGGTGCCCCCCGTTGTCGCCGATGCGCTGTGGGCTCACGCCGGCGGCGGGCGGGCGACCGAGCTTCAGCCGCTCAACCCTTTCACCGTTGGCCATTTCGCGGGCTGCCATCTCCTGGCAGAGACGCGGAGCGACGGCGCGGCGCGGATTGCCGAACGCGAGAAGTGCATGACCGTGATCCCGGCTTTCGCCGCGGTCGGCTATCTCTCGGCCGCGCATCTGAGGCAG
>CAZBYY010000165.1:0-8120 GCA_964495855.1 uncultured Acidobacterium sp.
GAGGATTTCGTACTTCGCCAGATCGAAGCCAAACAGCGGATACGACTCGGTAAACTAGCCGCGGCCGAGGATCACCTCGGCGCGGCCATTTGAAATCGCGTTGAGTGTTGAAAAGCGCTGGAACACCCGCACCGGATCGTCGGTGCTGAGCACGGTCACGGCGGATCCGAGCGCGATGCGCGACGTGCGCGCCGCGATCGCGGCGAGGATCACCTCGGGCGCCGAGATCGCGAAGTCCTTCCGATGATGCTCGCCGACGCCGAACACGTCGAGGCCGACCTGGTCGGCAAGCACGGCCTCATCGATCACGTCGCGCAACACCTGCGCCTGTGACGTCAGGCCGCCGGAGGCATCACGCGTGACATCGCCAAAGGTATCGAGTCCGAATTCCACCGTCCTATTCTATTGGCCCCGCTTCACCAACTCCGCGACATCATAAACACGGCCGTTGGCGACCACCTTCTTGACCTTGTAGGTGTTGGCGATGTTCGCGATCGGATCGCCGTCGATCGCGATGATGTCGGCGAGCTTGCCCGGCTCGATCGTGCCGGTGTTCACCGCAAGCGCCTTGGCGGGATTGACGGTCGCCGTCTTGAGCGCGTCGAAGGTCGACATGCCCGCCATCACGTAGGACATGATCTCGCCGTGCAGGTTGAACGCGTTGGGCGTGTCGGTGCCGGCCACGACCAGCGCGCCGGCCTTCTGCACGTCGAGCAGCATCTTGCCATTGCCACCACGGGGATCGACGCCGAAGGAATACTGGCCTGCAGCGATGCGGCGCTGGATCCACTGCGGATACAACGTGAAGCGCGGATCGGTCTTGAGCGACGCATCCTTCTCGAACAGCTCACGCACGCCGCCGCCTGAGATCGTCGGCGCGAGGATGCGCTGGCTCTTGCCGAACAACTGGATCACGTCCTCGTAGGCGGACTGCTGCGTCGCCATCTTCGGCGAGTAGCCGCGGCGGCTGGTGGCCGAGTTGTGCTCGGTGTTGTCCACGCCGACCATCGAGGCCGGGAAGATCTCGTGCGTCGCGACCGGGATGCCGATGCTGTGCGCGAATTCGACCATCCGCTTCTGCTGCAGGTCGGGCAGCCGCACGTAGCTCTTGAGCAGGTCGTGCTGCAGCACCTTCGCGCGCTCGAGCTCCATTTCGAACTGGTTGACGTTCGAAATCGCGATGCCCATCTTGTAGTAGACGCGATTCCATTCCATCAGATAGCCGGTGCCGTAGACGCGCGGTCCGGGGCGCACGCCCGCTTCGTTCGCCTCGCGATCCTCAACGGCTTCGTACGGCGTGTTGCCGGGGCTGCGAACGGTCGTGATGCCGAACGCCAGCCTCGCGCGGCCATCGGCCGCGCCGAAGTCCTTCTGCAAGTGCGAGTGGAATTCCGTGAGGCCCGGCATCACCGTCAGGTTCGACGCATCAACCACTTCGCTCTTCGCGTGATTGGCATCAGCATGCGGCACGACGGAGGTAATCACGTTGCCGGTGATGATCACGTCCACGTTCGACCTGAGGGTCGGCGACTTCATGTCGAGCAGCTTGCCCGCGTGCACGACGACGCGCGTCTTCGGGACCGCCGGCGTCCACGTCATGCTGAACGGCACAGTCTTTGTGTCACCGGTTTCGATGTCGACGATGCGGAGCTTGTCCATCGACTGGTAGAGGATGTGTCGTGAGTCACCCTGCCAGCTCGGCGAGTGTGCGAGCTCTGAGGTGACGCGGCGCGGCGGCCCCAGCGGCTCGCCGCTCGGCGAGACAGGCCACACCGTCAACAACCCTTCGTAGATCGCGGCCATCTTGGTCCCGTCCGGCGACCACGCCGGACCGCACCCGCCGCGCGAGTCGATCGACAGCATCGGGATCGGCGCATACCACTTGACCTCGCCGCGACTGACCGTGAAGGTCTGCACCTGGTTCGTGCCCTCGCGGAAGCGCACGGTCATCGGCGCGATGCCGGCGATGGCGACGCGGTTGCCGTCAGGCGACCACGTGGGCGCGCCAGGCTGCGGCAGCGAATCGTGGATCTTGGTAACGGTTCCTGTCGCGATGTCGATCATCGACAACTCGGCGACGCGCCACTCGCCATCGACATTGAAAAACGCGACGCGCTTGCCATCGGGCGAAAACGCCGCGCCCTGCGGCTGCGTCGTCAAGTTCGTGAGCTTGCGGCTCTGGCCGCTCTTCATGTCGCGCAGCCAGAGCTGCAAATGCGGGCTGCCCTTGTCCGACGAATACACGAGCGAGTTGCCGTCGGGCGACCACGCGGGGTCGGTATCGAGCGCTTCGTCCTTGGTGATGTTCACCGGCGCGCCGCCGTTGACGGGCATCACGTAGATGTCGCCCACCGCCGCAAACGCGATCTGCGTGCCATCCGGCGAGAGCGCCGGTTTGACGATGCCGAGCACCGGCCGCGGCGCGGTGGACGTGAAGTCGCGCACGCGTCGCGTGTATTCGGGATGCGTCACCGTCATCGTGGCGCTGAACTCGACGGTCTGCACCGGCAACCCTGCGACGGAGCGCCGGCGGATCTTGCCGTCCGACACGTAGACGTACTCCGACGGCGATGCCCACGACGCGCGGAACGCGAACACGTTCTCGCTGCCGGTCACCGACTTGCCGTCGATCTCGAAGCGGGACTGGTTGTCCGCCGTGGCGTGATAGAGGAGCTGTCCGCCAGGTCCCCACGACGGCGCATCGAGACGCGCGCCCTTCAACGTGTGCACGCGCCGCTCGCCCATCGTCCGCACGTTGGTCGCCCAGATTGATTCGTAGTTATCGCGCGAGCTCGCGTAGGCGATTTCGGTGTCGTCGCGCGACCACGTGGGCATGAACTCTTCGCTCTTTTCCTTGGTGACCTGCTTGAGCTCGCCGGTGCGAAGGTCCAGCGTCCAGATGTTGTAATCGCTGCCGAGCGCGTCGCCGCGATCCGAGGAGAACGCGATGCGCGTGCCGTCGTGCGAGAAGATCGGCTCGCGATCGTCGAAGGCGCCCCACGTGAGCTTGCGTTGATTCGTGCCGTCGGGATTGATCGCCCAGATGTCGTAGCCGCCGTCACGGTAGGCAAAGAACACGATGGTCTTTCCATCCGGCGACCACATCGGCTGCCGCGCGTCGTTGAACACGTCGGTGATGCGCTTCATCTCGCCGCCCCTGGCGGGCATCGTCCAGATGCTGCCCTGCATGTCGGTCGCCAGCGTCTGGCCATCCGGAGAGATCGCCACCGACATCGACGTGCCTTCATGCACGGTGACGTCGACCGTTGCGGGCGCGGCCGCAGGCGCGGGCGCCGTGGCAGCACGGCGGGCGGACGGACGCTGGGCCTGCTCCGCCCCGACGACCGTGGCCATGGCAATGATGCTGATTCCGAGGAGGCGCATTTGCATGGGGCGCATTCTACTCTCCGTCGCGGCGCCGTGGTAACGTGCGGTTATGCTGCGCCGCGAATTTCTCGCGCTCCCCCTTGGCGCTGCTGCCGCCGCCCTGTCCGGCCGCACGCAGGATCGCGCCGCCGATCTCACCCTTCGGATCGCCGAAACAACGTGGGAGCTCGGCCCGCACCACTCGATCAAGACGCTTGCGTACAACGGCCAGCTTCCGGGCCCGCTGGTGCGCGCCCGCGCCGGCCGGCCGTTCGTGGTCGACGTGTTCAACGACACCGGCAGCGAAGACATCGTGCACTGGCATGGCCTGCATATCCCGTCGAACGTGGACGGCGCCGTCGAAGAAGGCACGCCGCCGGTGGCGCCGCACTCGAAGCAGCGCTACGAGTTCGTGCCGGAACCATCGGGGACGCGGTGGTACCACAGTCACCAGATGGCGCACCGCGACTTGAAGAAGGGCACCTACACCGGCCAGGCCGGCGTAATGATCATCGACGACGGGAGCGACCGCGGGGCGTACGACCAGGAGGTCATCGTTTTCCTGAAAGAGTACGAGCCGCACTTCCGCCAGGACGGTCCGCTCGACGTCGAGTTCAAGACCTACACGATCAACGGCCGGATCGACGGCGGCGAACCGGTGCGCGTGAAGACCGGGGAGCGCGTGCTGTTCCGCATCGTGAACGGCAGCGCGACGCTGGCGCACAAGCTGGCGTTGCCGGGACATCAGTTCCGCGTGATCGCACTCGACGGCAATGCGGTTCCAACGCCTGCAGCCGTCTCGATCGTCGAACTCGGCCCCGGCGAACGCGTCGATGCGATCGTCCAGATGTCGAACGCCGGCGTGTGGTGGCTTGGTGAAACACGCAACTACGAACGCGACGGCGGCATGCGGATGGCGATCGAGTATGCGGGACAGTCAGGGCCGCCGCGCTGGTCGATGCCCGGGCCGTCGACGTGGGACTACGGGCTGTTCAGCGGCACCGCGACACCGGCCGCCCCTGACGCGAGCAAGACGCTGGTCTTCAAGGCCCAACCCGATGGGCATCACTGGCTGATCAACGGCAAGGGCTATCCCGATGCGGATCCGATCGTCGTGCAGGCGAACACGCGCGTGCGCCTGATCATGGACAACCAGAGCGCGGACGATCATCCGATTCACTTACATCGGCACACGTTTGAAGTGGTGAAGGTGGGCGACCGGAGGATGTCCGGCATCATGAAGGACGTGGTGGTCGTGCCGGCGTGGAAACAAACCGAGGTGGACGTGGTTGCCGCCCACCCCGGGTTGTCACTGTTTCACTGTCATCAGCAATTCCACATGGACATGGGCTTCATGACCATGCTGCGCTACGCGTGACTACTTGACCTGGATGCTCTTCAGGTAGTCGTTCAACGCCTGCACGCGAATGAGCGCCGTGTCGCGATTCAACTCGCGGAACAGCGGTCCCCACACCGGCATGTCGCGCGATCCGTGGGCGGACACTTCATCGAGGCCCTCGATGTAGCGTTTCACCTTTACGTCCGGGAACGTGCCGCCATTGCGCGCGGCGATCCGTGTCAGGTCAGCCGGGGTCTTGGACATGGCCGCAGCGGCCGGTCCATTACCCTTGCCTTCCATGCCGTGGCACGACGCGCAGTAGCTCGAGAACATGGCTTTGGCATCGCTGGCGGCGACGGGTTTGATCGGTTCCTTCTTGACTTGCGGCTGCGCGCTGGCGATCGCGGCAGTCAGTAAACACATCACACACGCAACGAAGACTCGTCTCAGCATACGATCCCTCCTTCAAAGAGATCGATCAATAGAGCCACCCTACTACAGTCGCGATGCGGCGACGCATGCGCGACAAACTTTTACGGAAGCGTGCCGGATTTCCAAGAGGCTGCCGGATTTCCGGCAGGCGTCATCGCAGGGCGAGATCGACGCGTTCGCGGCAGCCGGAGACGGCTCGCAGTCCTGAATCGGCGGGCAGCGAGGCGGCACGATCGATCGCCGGAATCAGCACGTCGAGTTCGGGACCATCATGCGCGCCGGTGATCAGCACGCGGATCGGATGAAACAGCGCCTTGCCTTTAAGCCCGGTGCGATCCTTCACGCGGCCGGCGAGGGCGCGGAACGCGTCCTTGTCTGTCAGGCGCGGCGCTGACGCGAGCTCATCACGCAATGCGGCTGTGAGGGTCGCATCCACCGCTTCGATCGGCGCGCCGGGCGCGGTGAAGATCGTATCGAGCCGATCCGGCAATTGCGCGAGGCGATCGACGGAGCCGGCCACCTGCGGCAACACCCATTCGAGCCAGGCACGCGCCTCGGCGGACAACTCGCCGGTGACGCAGCCTCGCTCGCGCAGGTACGGTTCGGCGAGCGCCGCAAGTCGATCCGCGGCGCACAGCTTCAAGTAGTGGCGGTTGGCCCACGCGAGCTTGTCTTCATCGAACACGCCGGCGCTGTGCGCGACGTTCTCGAGGCGGAATCGCCGCGCGAGTTCGTCGGCCGGCAGCAGCTCCTCGTTCTGGCCGGGCGACCAGCCGATCAAGGCGAGATAGTTGACGAGCGCTTCCGGCAGGTAGCCCTTGTCGCGGAACTCTTTCACCGACGTCGCGCCATGCCGCTTCGACAGCGGCGCGTGATCGGGTCCCATCACCAGCGAGAGATGCGCAAACACCGGCGGCGCGTAGCCGAACGCCTCGTACAGCAGGACCTGCCGCGGCGTATTCGAAATGTGATCCTCGCCGCGAATCACGTGCGTCACCTTCATCAACGCATCGTCGATGACGACCGCGAAGTTGTAGGCGGGAATGCCGTCGGAGCGTACGAGCACGGGATCGCCGATCACGTCGGTGTGAAACGTGACCTCGCCGCGGACCACGTCGTTGAAGGTGACGGTGCGGTTCTCGGGTACGCGCAAGCGGACGACTGCCGGCTCGCCTGCGTCCTTACGCCGCTGAGCCTCGTCTGCCGCAATGTTGCGGCACGTGCCCGCATACTTTGGCGGCAGCCCCGCCGCGAGCTGCGCCTTGCGCTCGGCCTCGAGCTTTTCAGCGGAACAAAAGCAGTAATACCCCTTGCCTTCGGCGAGCAACCGGTTCGTGTGATCGGCGTAGGACTGCATGCGTTCGGTCTGCCGATACGGCCCGTACGCGCCGCCGACTTCGACTCCTTCGTCCCACTGCAAGCCCATCCATCGCAGATCGTCCAGGATCGCGCGTTCCGATTCCTTGGTCGATCGTTCAAGGTCGGTGTCTTCGATGCGCAGGATGAACGTGCCCTGCTGGCCGTGTGCAAGCAGCCAGTTGAAGAGCGCCGTACGGGCGTTTCCCACGTGTAAATGGCCGGTCGGTGACGGAGCGAAACGAACTCTCATGCGTAGCATCTGATCTTACCTGACGTAGACTCTTAGGTCTGACTGGGAGGTCAGGACATGAAACGCATCATCCTTGCAGGTATCGTCGCAGCGGCGCTCGGCGCCGTGGCATTTGCTCAGGCCCCGGCAGGTAACCTCGACAACGCGCTGGCCGCGGCTCCGGCCAACATGAAAGACGGCGCGATGGTGATCAAGTGGCACGCGGATGGCAGCTACGACACGCTGCGCCCGGGCACGAATCGCCTGGTGTGCTACGACCAGTCCGGCGAGCCCAGCGAGCAGCCGTTCTCGTCGCAGTGCACGAGCGTCGGCAACATCGAGCGCGTGAAGCAGAACAAGATCTACGAAGCGAAGATCGCCGACCGCGCCGCGCGCGAAGCGGCCCTCACGGAACTTGAAAAGAACGGCCAGCGCGCCAAGCCTGAGTACGGTTCGATCTTCTACAACCGCTCGGGCAAGGACATGGCCAGCGCCCGCGCGCACATGACGATCGCCGTGCCCGGCGCGACGACACAGTCGACCGGCCTGCCCGACAACAACAAGATGGGCGGCGCGTACATCATGGGTGCGGGCACGCTCGGCGCCCACATCATGATGCCGGGGTCCTAGGGTGCCTCAGGTGCCTAGGGTGCCTAGGGGTGCCTCAGGTGCCCTAAGGTGCGGTGAGGAGTGCGACAGCGTGGCAGGCCATGGAGTCGCCGCGGCCCATGCTGTCGACGCCTTCGTTGGTTTTTGCTTTGACGCTGACGGCGCCCGGTTCGACACCGAGCGCCGCAGCGAGATTGCCTCGCATCGCCTCCACATACGGCAGTAGCTTCGGCTTCTGCGCAATCACCGTCACGTCCACATTCGACACGCGATAGCCGCGCTCGCGGATGCGAGCCACCGCGCCTTCGAGCAGCGCGATGCTGTCGGCATCCTTCCACCGCGCATCGGTGTCCGGGAATAGCTGGCCGATGTCGCCCGCGGCGGCGGCGCCGAGCACGGCATCGGTCACCGCGTGACAGACGATGTCGGCATCCGAATGCCCGGACAAGCCCTTCGCAAAGTCGATCTTCACGCCGGCGAGGATCAAGGGCCGTCCATCCACGAGCGTGTGCAAGTCGTAACCGGTACCGATTCTGATCATTGGCGTTGAAAGACCCGCCGCGTTGGCGTCGGCTTGCGCCGCGGCCAGGTCCGCGTTGGCCGCAAGGGCGCGTGCGACCATGTCGCTCAGGGTCCGGGATCCGAACAACGACCACCAGTCATGCGGCAGATCGCGACCCAGCGCGAAGCTCTGGGCCGCGGCTGCTCCCTCGCCGGCACCAGCCGTCCGCTCGGGCAGGGGCGCGTCGGTCAGGCTGGCGTTCGGCGGCAGGTCCGGCTGGCGAT
>CAZBYY010000166.1:0-8081 GCA_964495855.1 uncultured Acidobacterium sp.
CGCTTGGCCTGCCGATGTACCCGGCGCCGAACGGCACGTTCAGCCCGATGTCGTCGAACGTGAAGGTGTTCGGCGCGATCTACTCCGCCGAAAGCTGTTCGTACGATCCCGATCGCGGCCTGATCGTCGTGCCGAATCGCGGCGTGCCGCAGAACGTGCAGACGAACAACGCGTGGATCTCGTTCCTCAACCACGACGGGTCGGTGCACACCGCGCGCTGGATCGGCATCGCGAATCCCGGGCCGCAGCGGCCCAACAGCAACCCGCCGCTCGTGCTCAACGAGCCGCTCGGCAGCGACATCGTCAACGGCATCCTGTATCTCGCCGATCGTGACGGCGGCACGAGCCCGACGGATCCGTCGATCGCAGTGGTGCGGACGTTCGACATGAAGACGGGCCTGCCCGGCAAGGAGTACCGCGTCGACAAGTCGACGGGATTCAACGACCTCGCGATCGATAAGAACGGAACGATCTATGCCACGGTGACCGGCAACGGCGACGGCGCGCAGGTCTGGAAGATCATCAAGGACGGTGCGGCGTCGATCTTCTACCAGAACGTTCCGCTCGTCGGCCCCAATGGCATCGCGCTCGACAACGACGGCAACATCGTCGTCGTCAACATCGGCAATCCGGATGTGGTGACGTTCTCGACGGACGGCAAGGTGTTGAAGACGGAGAAGGCGGCGCAGGCCGGCAACGACGGCCTGGTGATCATGAAAGACGGGACGAAGTACGTGAGCAGCGTGCAGAATGGCGGCGTGTCGCGCATCCGCCCGGGGCAGGGCCCGGAGTTGATCGCGCAGAACATCCCGAGCCCCGCGTCGATGTGCTACGACAGCGGCGCAAACCAGTTGGTGATTCCGATGAACGCCAACAACGCGCTGGCGTTCATCCCGTTGAAGTAGGTGATGCGAATGGCGCCGGGCCGCGGGCCCGGCGGCCCTGTTACCAGCGAACCTGCATGTAACCACCGAGCGTGCGTCCCGGGTTGTTCGTCAATTCGCCGAAGCGAGATGACGACACCACTGAGATCACGTCCCTCGGATTGTTATGTCCCGTGAGGTTGAAGAACTGCACACCGAGGTCTAGCTTGCGGGCGAGCACCTCTAAGGTCTTGAAGACGGTCAGGTCCACCGCAAAGTAGGTCGGAAACCGTCGGGAGTTCGGCTCACCGACATAGCGTCGGTGCTCGTCGTAGGTCGAATACGGGAAGCCGGTTCGCCAGTCCACCGAGGGCGAGACGACAATCTGCTCCGGCAACTGCACGGTGGCCCAGGCTCGCAGACGATCAGGCACGTCGGCCGCGGTGGTCACCGTACCTCCAGGCTCGAGAAACGGCGCATCGATGTTCACGAAGAGCGAACCGAAGTCGTTGAGGTCGCTCCGCGAGCGCGCGTGCACGTAGCTGGCAAACAGCATGGCATCGGCCGTCCATGTCTGTCGGACCGAGAGACCGAACTCCTGATACAGACTGGCGCCCGTGCTTTGCAGAGTGGTAGTGCCGCCGTTGGCGGGAATTGCCACGGTCGGCATGCGCGATCCGCGCCGCGCGCGGAACCCGGCTTGCAGGTCCAACCCGGGACGCAGTTCCTGCTCGACCTCGATGCTCACGCCATCGGCGTGCGGCAGATCGAGCGTCTCAGACGCGGCCTGAAATGTCGCGGTGCTGATCAAGGCACCTGTCGCGGGGTTGAAGCGTTGGTCCGTGCGCGTGGGGAATTGCGGAAACGCCAACGCGCCCAGCGACACCAGACCGACGAAACGCCCCGCCGACGCTTTGATGACGGTGCGCTGGTTGTCATCGAGCGCATAGCGCAGCGCCGCCCGGGGCGACGGCGTCAGGCCGGAGGCTTTCTGGTCCCAGTCGATCCGCAGGTTGAGGTCCAGCTGCAGGCGCCGGCTCACGTCCCACACATCGCGCACACCGCCGCCGGCGCCGAAATCGTCGACCGTCAGCACGCCAGTCGTCGCCGCGAATTGCACCAGACGCGTGCGCCGGCCGGCATCATCCTGCACATCGATCGGCACGTGAATCATCGTGGCGTCCATCGTGCGCTTCTTGAACTCGCTCGACAGGGAAATCGTGTGGGTCCCGAACCACGTCAGGCCCGCGCGATCCCATGTGGCCGAGGCGGAGACGCGGCGACCCGTCACCGCGTTTTGCGAGAACCAGTTGTCGCGCCAGCCGTCAGGACGGAGCACTGCAGGGCCCGAACCCGGCACGAAGATCTCGCTGGTGTGGCTCAGCACGCCGAGGCGCAGCGTGAGCAACTGCGATGGCGCCACGGTAATCCGCTCGATGACCCCGCCGAACACATCGAGGACGTGGATATCGGGCGCCGCCGACGGCCGTTGCAGCGGGCTCAGCCCGGAGTAGTTCTGTGTGCTCGGCGCCACCATGCCTTCCACGGTGAGCGTGTTGCGCGGGGAAAGATCGAAATCGACGCGCGTGAACGACACCAGACCCGTGGTGCCGGAGGCCGGTGATCCGCTCTGGCTCGTCACGCCGGGAATCGGAATCCGCTCGAAGTTTCCCTCGATCGACGAGAAGTACCGCGCGATCCCCGCGCGGCCGCCCACGTATGCCCTCGGGAAGAACGCCTCGATGCGTCCGAGGCCGTACTGTCTATTGAGCTGCGGTCTCGGGATGAACCCCTGCACGCCAAACCGGAAATCGCCGGTGCCCGCCGTGGTTTCGATCGAGGCCATCGACCCGACGACGTTGTTGAAGGTGGCGGAGACGGGATCACGTACCACGGCCATGCCCTTCACGCTTTCGTTTGGCAGGTCGATCGGCGTGGTTCCGCTCACCGGATCGGTCACATCGAACCCGTCAACCCAGAGGCTCGACTCGTGCGGGCGCGTGCCGCCGATGCGCAACAGGCCGTCGCGCCCCCGCACGACCGCGGGCAACAGGGGCAGGGACTGCAGAATACGCGGGCGCGCCGCGGGCAGTCGCTGCGCCAGCGGAGCAGGCATGGTGCTGCCCAGCCGTTCCATCGATGCGCCCGAGGATCCCAGGGCCGACGCCACGACTTCGGTGACTTCGGTCGTCCGTGCCAAGAGCAGCGTAATGCGCGCCGCCCCGGCGCGCGGCACCTCCACCGGTTCGAAGCCGTCGAGCACCGCGTGGACGACGTCTTCCGGGGCGCCTGGGTTCAACTCGAAAGCGCCTTCCGCGTCCGTAGTGGCGGTCTCGATGATCTGGTTGTCGCGGCGAACTTCAATCCGCACGCCCGGAAGAGTGAGGCCGGTCTGATCAACCACCACGCAGCGCTGCGGTGCCGCAGCGCCCTGTCCCTGCGCGTGGGCCACCGACGGCGTCAGGGCGACCCAGGCCACGAGCCACGCGAACACACGGAACATCCTCCGGCTGCATTGGATCTGAGACACGTCGCTCTCCACTGCGGTGACCAATGTCATGCGAATTACAATTGGTGACACACAATATACGATACGTATATCGCGTATTCAACATCCTTATTTTCTGTTAGCCTGTCACCGTGGCACGACGACCTGCACCGGCGGCCGCGCCGGCCGGTACCTGGACCTTCCTGAGCAACCACGGGCACGTCTTCCTCTGCCTGGCACACGATGCCAACGCCCGCCTCCGCGACGTTGCCGCTCAGGTCGGCGTCACGGAACGGGCGGTGCAGCGAATCGTCTCGGACCTGGAGGGGGCCGGTTATCTGCGGCGCCGTCGCGTCGGCCGGCGCAACTCCTACGAGATCAACCCGGATCGGCCGATGCGCCATCCGGTGGAGTCGCATCAGGCGGTGCGATCGTTACTCGGGCTGGTACGGAGCAAGAAGAAGGCGGCGGCCGGGTAGCTGCGCGGGAACGCTACGGCATCGGCCACACGTGGGCCAACGGAGAACACTGATGACACGCACGATGCTCGCGGCCGCGCTCGTGGCCGCTTCGACGTCGATCCTCCTGGCGCAGAAGCCCGAAGCCACGTCGCTCTCGGGCAAACCGCTGATGATCCCGGCGGCGATCCCGAACCAGCAGAAGCTCGAGGCCGATCTCGCCGAAGCGCAGAAGACGTTGGCGGCGAATCCGAAGGACGCCGAGGCCATAATCTGGGTGGGCCGCCGCTACGGCTACCTGTGGCGGTTCCACGACGCGATCGCGATGTTCTCGCAGGGCATCGCCATGTATCCGGACAACCCGAAGTTCTACCGGCACCGCGGCCATCGCTACATCACGATCCGCGAGTTTGCGAAAGCGCAGGCCGACTTCGAGAAGGCCACCGCGCTCATCAAGGGCAAGCCGGACGAGATCGAGCCGGACGGCGCGCCGAATCCCGCCGGCAAGCCGCGCAGCACCCTGCAGTTCAACATCTGGTACCACCTCGCGCTCTCGCATTACCTGCAGAGCCACTACGCGAAGGCCTACGACGCCTGGGTTGAATGCATGAAGGTGTCGACGAACGACGACTCGGTTGTGGCGACGAGCGACTGGATGTGGATGACGTTGATGCGGTTGAACCGGAAGGCCGATGCCGCGAAGGTGCTCGAGCGCATCACGCCGAAGATGGACATCCTCGAGAACAGCGCCTATCACCGGCGGCTGCTGATGTACAAGGGCCTCGACAAGCCGGAGGCGCTGCTCAACACCGAGAGCCCCGATCCGACGCAAATTGCGACGCAGGGCTACGGCGTCGCCAACTACTACTACGTGATGGGTGATCGTGCGAAGGCGCGCCAGGTGCTGGAGACCATCGTCTCCGGCACCGGATGGAACGCCTTCGGCTTCATCGCCGCGGAAGCTGACCTGCAGCGCCTGCGGTAGCCGCCCGAGTAACGCGCGCTACTGCGGCCTGCGGAACAGTCCCACGTAGACGGCCTTGCCAAGGATGTGTCCTTGCGCGGCCTTCATCACGTTCGCTCGCGTCTCGAACGCGTCGGCAGTCGCGACCACATCAAGCTTCGTATCGAGCGCGTAGATCTCGAACGTGTAGTGGTGCTGCGGTCCGGTCGCCGGCGCGCCGGGGCCGCGATACACCGGGCCACTCGCGCTGATCTGATGGCTCCCGTCCGGGAGGTCGGCGCCCTTCGGCACGCCTTCCGGCAGGCCCGTCGCCGTGCCCGGAATGTTCCAGACCACCCAGTGCACCTGGTCTTCCGTCGTCTTGTTGCGCGCGACATCGGGATCGTGCATGTGCAGCAGGAACGTCACCGTGCCCTTCGGCACGTTGGTCCACTTCATCTCGGGCGAGACCTGCTCGCCGGCCTGCGTGAACTTCAGCGGGATCGGATCGCCGTCGGGCCAGCCGGGAATCGTCAACACCATCGGCGGGTTGGCGGGCGCCGCAGGAGCCGGCGTTTGTGCGTAGGCGGCACTCGCCAACGCGAGACCCACCATCGTCAGCAACACTCGTGTGGAAACGTATTTCATGTGAGGACTCTCCGGCCGCCGAGGATATCAGAAGGTCCGGCGACAGCTATAATTCGCGTCACATGTCCCCCGCACACGCGACCGAACTCTGATGGTCGGCCTGACGATCGGTTCGTACACGCTGACCGGCAAGATCGGTGAAGGCGGCATGGGCGAGGTGTATCGCGGACGCGACAACAAGCTCGGCCGCGATGTTGCGCTGAAGATCCTGCCGGCGGCATTTCAACAGGATGCCGACCGGTTGGCGCGGTTCGAGCGGGAAGCGCGCACGCTCGCAACGCTCAATCACCCGAACATCGCGCAGATCTACGGTTTCGAGCAATCGGACGGCACGTCCGCCCTCGTCATGGAACTCGTCGAAGGCGAGGATCTGTCGGAGCGGCTCCAGCGAGGCGCCGTACCCGTTGACGAAGCGCTGGCGATCGCGCGCCAGGTCGTGTCCGCACTCGAAGCCGCGCATGAAGTCGGCATCGTGCACCGCGATCTCAAGCCCGCGAACATCAAGATCGGCAAGAACGGCACGGTCAAGGTCCTCGATTTCGGCCTGGCGAAGGCGATCGAGACGCCGACCAGCGGCATGACCGCGACGGCGGCGATCACGTCGCCGGCAATGACGGAAGCCGGCATCATCCTTGGCACTGCCGCGTACATGAGCCCCGAGCAGGCGCGCGGGCAGCAAGTCGATCGCCGTGCCGACATCTGGGCCTTCGGAGTCGTGCTTCTCGAAATGCTCACCGGCACGCGCGCCTTCGCCGGCGACACGGTGAGCGACGTGATTGCCGCCGTGCTCAGGTCCGAGCCCGACTTCTCGCAGCTGCCTCGGACTCTCCATCCCCGCATCGCCGAATTAATCCGCCGTTGCCTTCGGAAGGATGTGCGGCGCCGGCTGCGTGACCTCGGCGATGCCGGCGTCGAGCTCGATGACGTGATCGCCGGCACGTCTGAGCCCGCCGCGGCCGTCTCCGCGCCGCAGCCACGATCACGATCGGTCGTCGTCGCCTGGACGGTCGCACTGTTGTCCGTAATCGCGGCGCTTGCGGCGATCCGTCTTTCACCGCGGCCTTCCGCGGTGGAACCGCGGACGGTGGCACGCGTCTCGGTCGTCCTGCCGGACAACACCACGTTGTTCCTGGGCCGCGGCTCGTCGGTCGCCATCTCTCCCGATGGCACGCGCATCGTCTATACCGCGACCGAGAATGCGCGGACGCAGTTGTACGAGCGGGCTCTTGACCAGACGAAGAGCGTGGCGCTGCCGGGCACCGACGGGGCCAGCGACCCGGTCTTCTCGACGGACGGCCAATGGGTCCCCTTCAGCGCCGACCGCCAGCTCAAGAAAGTCAACCTGCAGGGCCGGACGGTGACCGACGTCATCCGCGCGCCCAATCCCAGGGGCGCCAACTGGGCGCCGGACGGGTCGGTGATCTTCACTCCCGACAACGGCTCGGGATTGTCGCGCGTCCCGGCGTCTGGCGGGCCGCCACAAGAACTGACTGCGCTCGGGAACGGCGAGCTCAGTCATCGCTGGCCGCAAGTCTCGCGCGACGGCCGTGTCCTGGTCTACACGATCTGGAACGATACCGGCTTCGAGGGCGGCCGCATTGCGGTGCAGAAGCTGGACGGCGGCGAGAAGAAGATCCTCGTGCAGGGTGGCGGCTACGGCCGGCTGGTCGAGACCGGCAACGGCCGGAACTATCTCGTGTACGCGCAAGCCGATGGTTTGCTCGCTGCGCCGATGGATCTCGATCGCCTGGAACTGACCGGACCGGTCACGCCGGTCAACGAGAGCGTCGCCGCCAATTTGTCCGGCGGCGCGCACTTCGCATTTTCAAACTCCGGTCATCTCGTGTACTCGCCGGGAACGATCGCCGAAGCGGCCAAGACGCTGCTCTGGGTCGATCGCACGGGCAAGGAAACAGTCGCCGCCGAAATTCCTGACCTGAGCGTGCTGAAGGCGTTGGCCAGCGACGGCCGCACGTTGATTCGTCTCAACACCCAGGGACCGAGCCGCGATGTCTACGTGCACAACCTCGACACCGGCGAATCTCGCCGGCTGACCAACGGCGGATTGCATGGCCGGCCGGTCGTGACACAAGACAACAAGCGGGTCATTTACCAGACGGGCCTGCCGAACTCCAACCTGTTCTGGAAGCCGCTCGACGGCGGGGGCGAGGAACAGCGGCTGACCACGAGCAGCAACGAGCAGTTTCCGAGTTCGACGGCGCCCGACAACAAGAGCCTGGTGTATTCCGAGTTCGATCCGGTGACGGGTTCGGATATCTGGCGGCTGTCTCTGGAGCCGCCGTACGCCACACGCGAACTGGTGCGGACCAAGTTCAGCGAAGGCAACGCGGCGATTTCGCCGGATGGAAAATGAATGGCCTACCAGTCCAACCGGACCGGCAGATTCGAAATCTACCTGACGCCGTACCCGGACGGTGGCCAGGAAACCGCCATCACCTCCGGCGGCGGCACCGAACTCGTCTGGGGCAAGGACGGCGAGCTCTTCTACCGAAACAACGACCGCTACATGGCGGTGCCGGTCGTGTTGGGTGCGACGGCCAGCGCCGGAGAACCGCGATTGCTGTTCGCGGGCAAGTATCTCGGCACAGCCACCTACTCGCGGGCCCGTGATCGATTCCTGATGATCCGGGAGAACAGCCAGGAAGGCGCCGGCAAGTCGC
>CAZBYY010000167.1:0-8054 GCA_964495855.1 uncultured Acidobacterium sp.
CTGGTGAACGGCATCCTCGGCACCGTCGGCCTGTCGATGCAGATGATCTTCGGTTGGGTCTTCGCCCCGGTCGCCTGGAGTCTCGGCGTGCCGTGGAAGGACGCGGCGGTGGTCGGCAACCTCCTCGGCACGCGCATGGTGCTCAACGAATTCATCGCGTTTGCGCAGCTTGGCGGGTTGAAGGCGTCGCTCGATCCGCGATCGTTCACCATCGCCACCTTCGCGCTGTGTGGCTTTGCGAACTTCTCGTCCATCGGCATGCAGATCGGCGGCATTGGCGCGCTCGCGCCAACGCGCCGCGGCGACCTCGCCCGGCTCGGCCTGCGGGCGATGCTCGCCGGCACCCTGGCCAACTTCGTCACCGCGATCATCGTGGGGTTCTTGCTGTGAGCGTCTTCGACCACGCGTCCGAAGCGGCGGATCGTCTTCGCGATCGCGGCTGCGGCGATCCCGACGTGGCGATCGTGCTCGGCTCCGGCCTCGGTGACTTCGCCGACAACATCGCCGGCGCGGTCACGATCCCGTACGGCGATATTCCGCACTGGCCGGCATCGCGTGTCATCGGCCACGCCGGCAAACTCGTCTGCGGTCGCGTCGAGGGCAAGAAGGTCGTCGTGCTGTCCGGGCGCGTGCATCACTACGAAGGCCACGATCTCCAGACCGTGACGTTCGCCATGCGCGTCATGAAGCGGCTCGGCGCCCCCCGGGTGATCCTCACCAACGCGGCGGGCGGGATTTCACCGAAGTGTTCGCGCGGCGCCCTGATGGTGATCGACGATCACATCAACCTGATGGGCAACAATCCGCTCGTCGGCGCAAACGACGACCGCTTTGGCGTGCGCTTCCCGGATATGACGCACGTCTACTCGCCGCACCTGCGAGGCGTCGCCGATGAGGCGGCGAAAGCGCTCGGCATCGATGTGCAGCACGGCGTCTACGTGGCGGTGCTCGGCCCGAGCTACGAAACGCCCGCCGAGATTCGCGCCTTCAGGACGCTCGGCGCCGACGCCGTGGGCATGTCGACGGCGCCGGAAGCGATCGTCGCGCGGCACATGCAGATGGACGTGCTCGGCATCTCGTGCATCACCAACGCCGCCGCCGGCGTCTTCCCTGAACCGCTGCATCACTCGGAAGTGATGGAAACGGCTCAGCAGGTGAAGGGCCAGTTCATCGCGCTGCTCGAGGGGATCATTGCCCGCCTCTGATGCGCTCGTGGCCGCCGCCCGCGCCGCGCGCGAGCACGCCGTCGCGGATTTCTCGCACTTCAAGGTCGGTGCGGCGCTCGAGACCGACACCGGCGAGATCATCACCGGCTGCAACATCGAGAATGCCAGCTACGGCCTGACCATTTGCGCCGAGCGCACCGCGATCTTCAAGGCGCTCTCCGCAGGCAAGCGCGCCTTCACGCGCATCGTCGTGGTTGCCGATACCGCAGATCCCACACCACCCTGCGGCGCGTGCCGCCAGATCATCTGGGAGTTCTGCGGCGACGTCGAGGTCACGCTCGCCAACCTGCAGCAAGTCACGAGGACGCTGCGGATGAAAGAGCTGCTGCCGCTCCCGTTCGATAAACGTCTTCTCTGAACCCGGCGGGAAGCGATTCTCGTCGGGATATGATCACCAAAGATGCTGCCAACCATTGCCTGGCAAGGCGAAGACATTGTGATGATCGATCAGCGGAAGTTGCCCGCTGACGAAATCTACGTGACCTGCAAGACCGTCAACGACGTCGCGAAAGCGATCAAGATCATGGTGATCCGCGGCGCGCCGGCGATCGGCGTGTGCGCGGCGATGGGGCTGGCGCTCGGGGCGCAGCGCAGCAAGGCGACCGGCACCAAGCAGTTCACCACCGAATTCCAGAAGAACTGCGAGCAGCTCGCGGCCACGCGGCCGACCGCCGTGAACCTGTTCTGGGCCATCGAGCGGATGAAGCGCTCGTTTTCCGAAGGCGCGCTGGCTGGCGAATCCGTCGAGCAGTTGAAGGTGCGGCTCCGTCGCGAAGCCGATCAGATCCATGATGACGATGTGGCGAGCTGCCGGGCGATCGGCGCGCACGGCGCGACGCTGGTGCCGGAAGAAGCGAAGATCCTGACGCACTGCAACGCCGGTGCGCTGGCGACCGCGGGCTACGGCACGGCGCTGGGCGTGATTCGCGGCGCCGTCGAGGCGGGGCGCAAAGTCCGTGTGCTCGCCGACGAGACACGTCCGTTCCTGCAGGGCGCCCGCCTGACGGCGTGGGAGCTCGTGAAGGACGGCATCGATACGACGGTGATCACCGACAACATGGCCGGCGCGATGATGCGCACCGGACAGGTCGACCTGGTCGTCGTCGGCGCCGATCGCATCGCGGCCAACGGCGACACCGCCAACAAGATCGGCACTTACAGCGTCGCTGTGCTGGCGAAGGAACACGGCATCCCGTTTTACGTCGCCGCGCCCTGGTCGACGATCGACCCGCAGACCAAACACGGCGATGCGATCCCGATCGAAGAACGCAACGCGCGTGAAGTCACGCACGTCGGCAACAACCAGCTCGCCCCGGACGGCGCCAGCGTCAGGAATCCATCCTTCGACGTGACGCCGAACAAGTACATCACCGCGATCATCACGGAGCGAGGTGTCTACAAGCCGCCGTTTGATTTCAACTAGATCAGATCCCTAATCCCTATTCCCTATTCCCTAGTCCCTAGTCCCTGACATGTTGATCCTCGGGATCGAAACCTCGTGCGATGAGACCGCGGCGGCAATCGTCGAAGAGTCGAATGCCCGTTGGTCGATCCGTTCGAACATCGTCGCCTCGCAGGTCGAGATCCATCGCGAGTGGGGCGGCGTCGTGCCGGAGCTCGCGTCCCGGCAGCACGTGCGCGACATCTGTGGCGTGGTCGAGCGCGCGCTGGCCGATGCGAACACGACGTGGTCCGCCATCGATGCGATTGCCGTGACGCAAGGGCCCGGGCTGGTGGGCTCGCTGCTCGTCGGCGTCTCGTTCGCCAAGTCAGCGGCCTGGGCGTTGGACAAGCCGCTCGTCGCGGTGCATCACCTGGCCGGTCATATCGAGTCCATCTGGCTCGAACACGGTCCGATCGCGCTGCCGGCGCTGATTCTCGTCGTCTCGGGTGGTCACACCAGCATTTACCTGGTCGAACGCGAAGGGGAGTATCGCCTCCTCGGACGGACGCGAGACGATGCGGCCGGCGAGGCGTACGACAAGGTGTCGAAGTTGTTGAACCTTGGGTACCCCGGCGGGCCGATCATCGACAAGCTGGCCAAGGAAGGCAACGACGTTGCGATCCGTTGGCCCGGCACGCGGCTCACCAATCCCGATCGCAATGCGCCCGAACGCGACGGCCGGTTTGATTTCAGCTTCAGCGGCTTGAAGACGGCCGTGCTGCGCCACGTCCGCCAGCGCCAGCAGGAACTGGGTGTCGAGCAACTGCCGCATCATGAGATCGTGGATTTCGCCGCGAGTTTCCAGCGCCGCGTCGTCGAGACGTTGGTCGATAAGACATTTGCGGCGGCTCGCTGGTATGGCGCCAGGTCGATCGGTATCGCGGGCGGTGTCTCTGCCAACTCGCGCCTCCGCGCTGACGCGCAGGCCAAGGCCGAGCGCAGCGAAATCCCCGTCTACATCCCCCGGCTCTCGTTGTCGACGGACAACGCCGCGATGATCGCCGCTGCGGGATTGCGCCAGGTCGCGCGCCGCAACTTCGCGTCGCCGGATCTCAACGCGGCCGCATCACTGCCGTTATGAAGTCACACACCGAATACCTCACGTTCAACATTCCCGCGCGGGTCGGCTTTGAGAACATCACGCCGCAGGTCGATGCGGCGGTGCGCAAGAGCGGCGTCCAGGAAGGCCTGGTGCTGGTCAACGCGATGCACATCACCGCGTCGGTGTTCATCAACGACGACGAGAGCGGGTTGCACAAGGACTACGCGAAGTGGCTCGAACAGCTCGCGCCGTTTGATGCATCGCCCGAGCGCTACGCGCACAATCGCACCGGCGAGGACAATGCCGACGCGCACATGAAGCGGCAGATCATGGGCCGCGAGGTCGTCGTGGCGATCACCAAGGGCCGGCTCGACTTCGGTCCCTGGGAGCAGATCTTCTATGGCGAGTTCGACGGCCGCCGCAACAAACGCGTCCTGATCAAGGTGATCGGAGAGTGAATACCGCGCTCCGTGCCTCCGTGTCTCCGTGGCCAGAGAATATCCGTCCCATCCGGTAGTCGGCGTCGGCGCCGTCATCGTCCGCGACGGCAAGGCGCTGATCGTCAAGCGCGCGCACGAGCCGCGCAAGGGCGAGTGGTCCCTGCCGGGCGGACTCGTGGACCTCGGCGAATCGTTGACCGACGCCGTGCGCCGCGAGATCAAGGAGGAGACCGGCCTCGAGGTCGAACTCGGCCCGATCATCGAGACCTTCGATCGCATTCATCGCGATGCCGACGGCCGCATCCGCTACCACTTCGTGATCGTCGACTACGTGTGCTGGCCGAAGGACGGCGATGCCGTGGCGGGTTCGGACGCCGAGGCGGTGCAGTGGGTCACGGCCGAGGAGATCGATCGCTACGGCATCAACGCCCACGCCACGGCCGTACTCGTTCGAGGGCTGACATTCCAGCGCCAAGTCCCTAGTCCCTAGTCCCTAGTCCCTGATCCCTAATCCCTGATCCCTGTATCATTCCCCGATGACGTTATCGAGAGACGCTGCCTGGCAGCTCCTGACCGAGTGGACCGAAAGCGAGAGCCTGCGCAAGCACGCGCTCGCGGTCGAGGCGGCCGTGCGCGGCTATGCGCGGCAGCAGGGCGCCAACGAAGAAGAATGGGGCGTGGTGGCCCTCCTGCACGACTTCGATTACGAGCGGTACCCCACGCTCGGCGATCATCCCAACAAGGGCTGCGAACACCTGCGTTCGCTTGGGTATCCGGAATGGGTGATGCGCGCCATCCTGTCGCACGCCTCGGAAATCACCGGCGTCCAGCCGGAGACGCCGGTCGAAAAGACGCTGGTTGCCTGCGACGAACTGGCGGGATTCGTGACCGCCGCGTCGCTCGTCCGCCCGTCGAAGAGCATTCTCGATCTCGAAGCCAAGTCGGTCATCAAGCGGATGAAGGACAAGGCGTTCGCGCGGCAGGTGCCCCGCGATCACCTGGTGCGTGGCGCCGAGCTGATGGGGCTGCCGCTCGAGGAGCACGTCACCAACGTCATCGCCTTCATGCGCCTGCAGGCGGATGCGCTCGGACTGCGCGGAACGCTGTAAGCTCCGGACACGTATACTCAAACGGGCAGTCGCGTTGTCGCTTGAGCGAAGGCAGACGCCCCTACGACCCAGCGCCCGATGTCCGACACGTCACCGGCCCCCTCCGTGCAGGATCCCGTTCCGTCGCCGCGGTTCACCGGACCCGTCGTGCAGGCAGACCAGCTCAGCGTCCGCTACGGCAAGAACGTCGCGCTGAACGACGTGACCGCGGTCTTTCCGCCGGGCGCGGTCGGTCTGCTCGGGCCGAATGGCGCCGGCAAGAGTACGCTGCTCAAGTCGCTGCTTGGGTTCCTGGTGCCCGAAAAAGGCACCATGAAAGTCCTGGGCCTCGACGTGGCGCACTCGGCGCTCGAGATCCGGGAGCGGATCGGCTACATGCCGGAGAGCGACGCTCACATTCCAGGCATGAACGCGGTCTCCTTCGTTGCCTACTGCGGCCAGCTGTCAGGGCTGCCTCCGACCGACGCCATGCAGCGTGCGCACGAGGTGCTCTACTACGTCGGCCTCGGCGAAGCACGCTATCGCAATCTCGAAACCTACTCGACGGGCATGAAGCAGCGCATCAAGCTGGCGCAGGCGATCGTGCACGATCCGGATCTGCTGTTTCTTGACGAGCCCACCAACGGCATGGACCCCAAGGGGCGCGATGAGATGCTCGAGTTGATTCGCGACCTCGGGCACAAGAAGAACGTCAACCTGATCCTCTCGTCGCACTTGCTGCCCGACGTCGAGTACACCTGCGACCACGTGGTCGTGATGGACAAGGGCACCGTCGCCACCCACGGCCCGATCGAGGCGCTCAAGGGCACGCACGGCCGCGTCTACGAAATGCGCGTCAAGGGTGACCAGTCACGCTTCATCGAGGTGTTGAAGGCCGAAGGATACGACGTCCACGACACGGATGAAGACGTCTTGCGCGTGTTCGTGCCCGGCGCCGCCGAGGAAGGCGCGAAGTTCCTGTTTGCGCTGGCCGCGCGCGAACGCCAGCAGGTGCGTCATCTCCGCCCGAGCATCCCGACCCTGGAAGACGTCTTCGCGCGCGCGGTGGGGGAGCAGTAGCCCATGCCGATTCATGACCAGGGCTACCAGCGCTACGGCGGCACCCGCACCGCGATCGGCAGATCGTGGCAGGTGATGACCCGCGCCGGCGTGATGTCCACGATCGCGCAGCGCCGCTTCCTGGGGCTGATGCTGTTTGCGTGGGCGCCGTTCGTCGTGCGCGCCGTGCAGATCTATGTGTCCGCCACCTTCCAGCAGGCGTCATTCCTCGCGCCGAAGGGCGAGACGTTCCGCGAGTTCCTCGACCAGCAGGGCGCGTTCGTGTTCTTCGTCACGATCTGGGTCGGCGCCGGCCTGATCGCTAACGATCGCCGCGCCAACGCCTTGCAGTTGTACCTGTCCAAGCCGATGACGAGCGCCGAGTACATCGCCGGCAAGCTGGCGATCCTGTTTCTCTTTCTCGTGTCGGTGACCTTCCTGCCGGCGATGATGCTGCTGCTCACGCAGGCGATCTTTGCCGGCAGCCTCACGTTCATTGCCAACAACCTCTACCTGCTGCCCGCGATCACCTTGTTCTCGCTCGCGCAGGTGCTGCTGGCCTCGACGACGATGCTGGCGCTGTCGTCGCTGTCGAAGAGCTCGCGCTTCGTCGCGGTGATGTATGCCGGGCTGTTCTTCTTCACGACCGCGCTCTTCAACGCGCTGCGCGGCATCACCGGCAAGAGCAGCTTCGCGTGGCTGTCGCCGAGCGCATCACTCGAGCAACTGGGTGACGTGATCTTCCGCGTGCAGCCGCGGTATCAGCTCTCACCGGCCATCGCCGGCCTGACGGTCGCGGTGCTGATCGCTGCTTCAATCTGGGTCCTGATGCGCCGCGTGCGCGGCGTGGAGATCGTCACATGACGACGACCCCCGGCACCCCCGGCACCTTAGGCACCCCAGGCACCTTAGGCACCCTGATCTACGCCGACGGCGTCTCCAAGTGGTACGGCCAGGTGAGCGGCCTGAACAACGTGACCGTGTCGATCCCGCCGGGCATCACCGGCCTGCTCGGGCCGAATGGCGCGGGCAAGTCGACCTTCATGAAGCTCATGACCGGTCAGCTCAAGCCGAGCCAGGGGACGATCCGCGTGCTCGGCGAGCCGATCTGGGGCAATCCCGCAATTTACGATCGCATCGGCTTCTGCCCGGAGCAGGATGCGTTCTACGACCGCATGACCGGGCTCGAATGGGTCACCGCGCTCGTCCGCTTGAACGGGATGAACGACGCCGCCGCCGATGCCGCCGCCAGGCGCGCCATCGAGCGCGTCGATCTCACCTCCGCGATGGACAAGAAGATCGGCGCCTACAGCAAGGGCATGCGGCAGCGCATCAAGCTGGCGCAGGCACTCGTGCACGATCCCGAACTGCTGATCCTCGATGAGCCGCTCACCGGCATGGATCCGCTGATGCGCCGCAAGACGATTCGCCTGATCAAGGACTGGGCGCGCAGCGGCAAGCACATCATCGTCTCGAGCCACATCCTGCACGAGATCGAGTCGATGACGTCGAACATCCTGCTGATCAACAACGGCCGCATCCTCGCCGAAGGCAACGTTCACCAGATTCGCGGCCTGATCGACACGCATCCGCACACCGTCTACGTGCGCGGCGCCGACCCGCGCGCGCTCGCGCGGCACTTCCTCGCCGAAGACGATGTGCTCAGCCTGAAGTTCGAGCCGGGCGCCGTCGTCGTCGAAACCGCGAGGCCCGACGCCTTTTATGAGCGGCTCACCGAGCTGGCCGCATCAGGAG